>NZ_JBFBAT010000008.1:368950-485749 GCF_040682375.1 Streptomyces sp. NPDC051214 | reverse complement strand
AACGCCCGGTTACATTCCGAACCCGGAAGCTAAGCCTCACAGCGCCGATGGTACTGCAGGGGGGACCCTGTGGGAGAGTAGGACGCCGCCGAACTCAATTTATAGCCGTGGTCCCTGGACTTATTGTCCAGGGACCACGGCTTTTTTGTGTTTCCGGGGCCTTTCCGGGCTTGGGTCACCCCTCTGCACCGCCGGCTGACAACTGACGGTAAGGTCAGGGGGCATCATCGGCTCGTTTCCCACAGGAGGCCCCCGGGTGGAGGTCCAGGAAACTCGCGTCCAGACGGACCGGGTCCTCACCATCCCGAACATCCTCAGCATGGCGCGCCTCGTCGGCGTACCTCTCTTCCTGTGGTTGATCCTCAGGCCGGAGTTCGGCGGTCCCAAGAGTGACCACTGGGCGCTGTTGGTGCTGATGCTGAGCGGTATCAGTGACTATCTCGACGGCAAGCTGGCCCGACGCTGGAACCAGATCAGCAACCTCGGGCGGTTGCTCGATCCGGCCGCCGACCGGCTCTACATCCTGTCGACATTGGTCGGGCTCACCTGGCGGGAGATTCTGCCGCTCTGGCTGACCGCGGCGCTGCTGCTGCGTGAGCTGATGCTGCTGGTGATGGTCTGGATCCTCAGGCGCCACGGCTATCCGCCGCCCCAGGTGAACTTCCTGGGCAAGGCTGCCACCTTCAACCTGATGTACGCCTTTCCACTACTGCTCCTCAGTGATGGAAGTGGCTGGATCAACACTCTCGCTGCTATTTTCGGATGGGCGTTCGCAGGATGGGGTACAAGTCTGTACTGGTGGGCAGGGATCCTCTACGTGGTCCAGGTCCGCCGCCTTGTCCGTGCAGACACCACGGCCGATTGAGCTTGCTGATTTGGCAGCTGTAGAGGCTTGCAGTCCCGTGAGCGACATTCACGGGTCTATTTCGGCTGGCTAAGTCGGCTAGATCGTCGTCTATTGAGGAGGACGCTTCCGACATGAAGGCCGTCGTAATGGCCGGAGGCGAAGGCACGCGCCTTCGCCCTATGACCTCGAGCATGCCCAAGCCGCTCCTGCCTGTGGCCAACAGGCCCATCATGGAGCATGTGCTGCGGCTGCTCAAGAGGCATGGGCTCACCGAGACCGTAGTGACAGTCCAGTTCCTGGCCTCCCTGGTCAAGAATTACTTCGGCGATGGTGAAGAGCTCGGGATGGAGCTCACCTATGCCAATGAGGAGAAGCCACTCGGCACTGCCGGGAGTGTGAAGAACGCCGAGGAAGCACTGAAGGACGATGCGTTCCTCGTGATCTCCGGGGACGCACTGACTGATTTCGACCTCACCGAGTTGATCAACTTCCACAAGGAGAAGGGCGCGCTCGTCACCGTCTGTCTGACGCGCGTCCCCAACCCGCT
This sequence comes from Streptomyces sp. NPDC051214, assembly GCF_040682375.1. Taxonomy (NCBI): domain Bacteria; kingdom Bacillati; phylum Actinomycetota; class Actinomycetes; order Kitasatosporales; family Streptomycetaceae; genus Streptomyces; species Streptomyces sp. NPDC051214. Next base: position 484,355 of record NZ_JBFBAT010000008.1, on the reverse strand, counting down.
GGAATTCGGCATCACCATCGTGGACGAAGAAGGAAAGGTCGAGCGCTTCCTGGAGAAGCCGACCTGGGGGCAGGTCTTCTCCGACACGGTGAACACGGGCATCTACGTCATGGAGCCCGAAGTCTTCGACTACGTCGACGCCGACGTGTCGGTGGACTGGTCCGGCGACGTCTTCCCGCAGTTGATGAAGGAAGGCAAGCCCATCTATGGGTACATCGCCGAGGGCTACTGGGAAGACGTCGGCACGCACGAGAGCTATGTGAAGGCTCAGGCCGACGTACTGGAACGCAAGGTCGACGTCGAACTCGACGGCTTCGAGATCTCGCCCGGTGTGTGGGTTGCCGAAGGCGCCGAGGTCCATCCCGACGCCACCCTGCGCGGACCGCTCTACATCGGCGACTACGCCAAGGTGGAGGCGGGCGCCGAGATCCGTGAGCACACGGTGCTCGGATCGAACGTGGTGGTGAAGGCCGGTGCCTTCCTGCACAAGGCCGTCGTGCACGACAACGTCTACATCGGTCAGCACAGCAACCTGCGGGGCTGTGTCGTCGGGCGGAACACCGACATCATGCGGGCCTCCCGCATCGAGGACGGAGCCGTCATCGGCGACGAGTGCCTGGTCGGTGAGGAATCGATCATCCAGGGCAATGTCCGGGTGTATCCGTTCAAGACGATCGAGGCCGGCGCGTTCGTCAATACCTCTGTCATCTGGGAGTCCCGGGGTCAGGCCCATCTCTTCGGGGCGCGCGGTGTCTCCGGGATCCTGAACGTGGAGATCACGCCGGAGCTGGCGGTGCGGCTCGCGGGGGCGTACGCCACGACCCTCAAGAAGGGCTCGACCGTCACCACGGCCCGTGACCACTCGCGAGGTGCGCGGGCGCTGAAGCGAGCGGTGATCTCGGCCCTGCAGGCCAGCGCCATCGACGTACGGGACCTGGAGAACGTGCCGCTGCCCGTGGCGCGGCAGCAGACCGCTCGGGGCAGTGCCGGTGGAATCATGATCCGGACGACGCCCGGGGTCCCGGACTCCGTCGACATCATGTTCTTCGACGGACGCGGCGCCGACCTCTCGCAGGGGAGTCAGCGGAAGCTGGACCGGGTGTACGCGCGTCAGGAGTACCGGCGGGCCTTCCCCGGCGAGATCGGGGATCTGCACTTCCCGTCCAGCGTTTTCGACTCCTACACGGGTTCGTTGCTGCGCAATGTCGACACCACGGGTGTGGCCGAGTCGAATCTGAAGGTCGTCGTCGACGCCTCAAACGGAAGTGCGGGCCTTGTGCTGCCGAGCCTTCTGGGGCGGCTCGGCGTCGACGCGCTGACGATCAACCCGGGGCTCGACGAGTCACGACCGACCGAGACCTACGAGGCGCGCAGGTCGGGCCTGGTGCGGCTGGGCGAGATCGTGGCGTCGTCGCGTGCCGACTTCGGTGTGCGTTTCGACCCGGTCGGTGAGCGGCTCTCGCTCGTCGACGAGAAGGGGCGGATCATCGAGGACGACCGGGCGCTTCTCGTGATGCTCGACCTGGTCGCCGCGGAACGCCGCAGTGGCCGGGTCGCGCTGCCGGTCACGACGACGCGCATCGGCGAGCAGGTGGCCGCGTACCACGGGACGCAGGTGGACTGGACGACCACGTCGCCCGACGATCTGACACGTGTGGGGCGTGACGAGTCGACCATCTTCGGTGGCGACGGCCGGGCCGGGTTCATCATTCCCGAGTTCAGCAGCGTCTTCGACGGTACGGCCGCGTTCGTGCGGCTCATCGGTCTCGTGGCGCGTACGCAGCTCACGCTGAGCCAGATCGACGCGCGTATTCCGCGTGCTCATGTGCTGCGGCGTGACCTCGCGACGCCGTGGGCGGTCAAGGGGCTCGTGATGCGGACCGTGGTGGAGGCCGCGGGGGAGCGTTCGGTGGACACCACCGATGGCGTGCGGGTCGTGGAGTCCGACGGGCGGTGGGTGCTCGTGCTGCCCGACCCGGCGGAGGCCGTCACCCATCTGTGGGCCGAAGGGCCCGACGACGCGTCGGCCCAGGCGCTGCTCGACGAGTGGTCCGCCGTGGTGGACAGCGCCGGTCGCTGACCGCCGGCGCCCGACCGGACGGCACCCCAAGGGGTGCCGTCCGGCACACCGGTGGGGCCATTCGGAGGTAGCGCCCGCGACGTGCGACGATGTGCGGCATGCCGCAGCAGCCCCCCGTTCGGAGCACCCCCTCGCGCCCCCGGCGTCCGGACGCCTCCATGTCGCTGCTGAACACGGTCATGGACCACAGTCTGGACGAGGGGTACGCCGAGGCGGCGGCCCGCAAGAAGGCCAGTGGTGCCGGTGGCGTGCCGCGTCCGCTGCGGGCGAAGCTCGGTCTGGCCCTCGGTCTTGTGCTCGCGGCCCTGGTGGTGACGGTGGGTGCCGCGCAGGCGCGGATAGCGGCTCCGGTGGTCGCCAAGGAGCGCGCGGAGCTCATCGACCGGATCGAGTCGGCGACCTCGGACGCCGACGAGCTCGAAGGGGACGTCGAGACGCTCCGCGACGACGTGGGCGAGCGGCAGCGTGAGGCGCTGAAGAAACACGGGGGCAGCCAGGGCGAGTTGGTGTCCCTGCTCTCCGGTGCCACCAAGGTCCATGGGGCCGGCGTGAAGCTTGTGGTGGACGATGCCAAGGAAGCCGACCAGGGCGGGGGCGGGCCGCGCGAGAGCGCGGGGTTCTCCGACACCGGGCGGGTCCGCGACCGTGACATGCAACGGGTCGTCAACGGCCTGTGGCAGTCCGGCGCGGAGGCGATCGCCATCAACGACCAGCGGCTGACGGCACTGTCGGCGATCAGGGCCGCGGGGGACGCGATACTGGTCGACAACAAGCCGCTGGTGCCGCCGTATACGGTGCTTGCCGTGGGCGACGGGCAGCGTTTGAGCACGAGATTCCAGAACAGTCGCGACGGTCAGTATCTGCATGCTCTGCAGGAGAACTTCGGCGTCCGGACCAGCATTTCCGTCCAGGATGACGTCCGACTGCCGGCAGCACCGAGTGTGACCGTACGTACAGCAGAGCCGAAGGCAGGAAAGGGCACATCGTGATCGCCGTACTGGGCCTCGTCGTGGGAGTCGTGGCCGGATTGTTGGTCCGGCCCGAGGTTCCGGCCGTGGTCGAGCCGTACCTTCCGATCGCCGTGGTGGCGGCACTCGACGCGGTGTTCGGAGGCCTGCGCGCGATGCTCGACGGCATCTTCGACGACAAGGTCTTCGTGGTGTCGTTCCTCTCGAACGTGGTCGTGGCAGCCCTGATCGTGTTCCTGGGCGACAAGTTGGGCGTGGGCGCCCAGCTCTCCACCGGTGTCGTGGTGGTGCTCGGCATCCGGATCTTCTCCAACGCCGCCGCCATCCGCCGACACGTCTTCAGGGCGTGACGCGGATGGGTACAGAAGAGACGCCCGGGGGCGACAACCGGAGCAGGGAGCTGCCTCCGGAGGTACGTGGCGTGCCCGCGGAGCCCGGCGACGGCGCGGCGTCCGGACGGGACGAGCAGCGGGACACGCAGCACGACGAGCCGCAGGACGCGAAGGCCCCGCTCAGCGGCCGGCAGCGGCTGGCCCAAGGGCTGTGGCCGCCTCGCGTCACGCGCCCGCAACTCATCGTGGCCCTGCTGCTGTTCGTCCTTGGGCTCGGTCTTGCCATCCAGGTGCGCTCCAACAACGACAGCAGCGCGCTGCGCGGGGCACGTCAGGAAGATCTCGTACGCATCCTCGATGAACTCGATGACCGTACACAGCGTCTGGAAGGTGAGAAGCAGCGTCTCGAGGACCAGCGCACCGGGCTGGAGAACAGCTCGGACCAGGCCGAGGAGGCCCGCAAGCAGACGGTCGAGAAGGAGCGTCAACTCGGCATTCTCGCGGGCACCGTGGCGGCGCAGGGTCCTGGAATCACGCTGACCATCGATGACAAGAAGGGGTCGGTCGAGGCGGACATGCTGCTTGACGCCATCCAGGAGTTGCGTGCCGCGGGTGCCGAGGCCATCCAGATCAATGATGTACGCGTAGTGGCCAACACCTATCTTTCGGATACGGACAGTGGTGGTGTCCGGGTGGACGGCCGCAAGGTCGGCAAGCCCTACCGGTTCAAGGTCATCGGCAAGCCGCAGGACCTCGAGCCGGCGCTGAACATCCCAGGTGGAGTGGTGCAGACTCTGGAGAAGGAGCAGGCCACCGCCACCGTGACGCGAGCGGAGAAGATCGTGGTGGACGCCTTGCGAGCGGCGAAGCGGCCTGACTACGCTCGGTCGTCGTCCCAGTGAGGCGGGGGTGCATGGGGGCCGCCGGTCAAGGGCATGAGGTTGCGGGGGGTCGGCGCACTGTAAGCGTGGTGCGTGGTGGAAACTGTTTGGTGGATACGGACGTTGTGAGGATGTCTGTGCTGCCGATGTACGCCGGTGTGTGCAATCAGGGTTCGTCCTGCCCCACGGGCGGGTCTGTTTCGGTCAAGGGGAATCGCCCGTGAAGTTGTTTGCGAAGTTGTTCGGCAAGAGCGCACGTGAGGACAGTGGCAATCCCGCCACCGCCCGGCACCGTGCCCCGCGCCATGGAGATGCCGAGGAGCAGGGCGCCGAGCGCCCGATGTTCCGTGACCAGGTCGGTGGGCCAGGCGGTGACATTTCGGGCGCGCAGGGCGCGTCGTCTGTTGACCCTGCCGGTCCGGGCCGCATAGGTTTCGGAGAACCGTCAACCTCAAGTACGGGTGGAGGGTTTACCCCCGATCCGTACGCATCGAATGCCCCCGCGGGGCAGCCGCGGCAGGAGGATCCGTCCATGGCCCTGGTGTGTACGAGGTGCGGGAACCGCAACGCCGAGGCGAGTCGGTTCTGCTCCAACTGCGGCGCGCCGCTGCGGGCCGGGGCCGCGCCGGAGCGTCCGTCCGAGACGACCTCGACGATCTCCATCTCGGGCCTCGAGGCCTACGACGCGGAGGTGACGGGGCAGACCGCCTCGCCGGCCCTCTCGCCGGAGGCCCAGGCCGCCGTTGACGCACTGCCGCTCGGTTCCGCGCTCCTCGTGGTGCGTCGTGGGCCGAACTCGGGCAGCCGCTTCCTTCTGGACGGCGAGCTGACCACGGCGGGGCGCCACCCGCAGAGCGACATCTTCCTGGACGACGTGACCGTCTCGCGCCGTCACGTGGAGTTCCGTCGCCTCGGGGACGGTTCCTTCACCGTCGCCGACGTGGGCAGCCTCAACGGCACGTACGTCAACCGTGAGCGCATCGACTCGGTCGCGCTGTCGAACGGCGACGAGGTGCAGATCGGCAAGTACCGGCTGGTCTTCTACGCGAGCCAGCGGGGCATCGGCATCTGACCCTCCCCCGGCTTCGTCCGGGGGGACCCCCAGGGAAGGTTCATGCTTCAAACACCGAGGGGCGGTGCCGGGAACGGCACCGCCGCCGAGGACCGTCGGACGATGAGCATCGGCGCGGTGCTGAACGCGCTGCGTGACGAGTTTCCCGAGGTCACGATCTCCAAGATCCGGTTCCTGGAGTCGGAAGGGCTCGTCGAGCCGGAGCGCACGCCCTCGGGCTACCGCAAGTTCAGCCCCCAGGACGTCGAGCGGCTCGGTCACGTCCTGAGGATGCAGCGTGACCACTATCTGCCGCTCAAGGTGATCCGGGAGCACCTGGACGCCATGGAGCGCGGAGAGCGGGTCTCTGTGCCCTCTCTGGGGCAGCCCCGCGAGCCCGGTGACGCCTGGGGCGTGAGTGACGCCGCGGAGCCCACCGCCGCCCGTGTGGGCCGTGCGGAGCTCCTTGCCGCCGCCGAGATCGACGCGGAGCAGCTCGCCGACTGGGAGGCGTACGGGCTCATCGCGCCCCTGCCGGACGGTGGTTATGACGCGGAGGCCGTGACGGTCGCCGCGCTCGTCGTGGAACTTGGGCGATTCGGTATCGAACCCAGGCATCTGCGCGCCATGAAAACGGCGGCCGAACGTGAGGCCGGCCTGGTCGACCAGGTCGTCGCGCCGCTGCGCAGGCACCGCAATCCGCAGACCAGAGCCCATGCGGAAGCCCGTATGAAGGAACTCGCCGGGCTGACCGGAAAGCTGCATTCTGCACTGGTACAGACGGCGCTCGGGGTCCGGTTGCCCTGACTCAGGGGGTGCCCGACTACCCAAACCGGCCGGGCACGTCCTAGGGTTGCTGTGTGAACGAGCTCGACGTCGTAGGTGTCCGGGTGGAAATGCCCTCCAACCAACCGATCGTGCTCCTGCGTGAAGTGGGAGGCGATCGATACCTCCCCATCTGGATCGGACCAGGGGAGGCGACCGCGATCGCCTTCGCACAGCAGGGGATGGCGCCCGCACGGCCGCTGACCCACGACCTGTTCAAGGACGTGCTGGAGGCGGTGGGTCAGGAGCTCACCGAGGTGCGCATCACGGACCTCAGGGAAGGTGTCTTCTACGCGGAGCTGGTCTTCGCCAGTGGAGTCGAGGTGAGCGCCAGGCCGTCCGACGCCATAGCGCTCGCGCTCCGTACGGGAACGCCGATCTACGGCAGCGACGGTGTCCTCGACGACGCGGGCATCGCCATTCCGGACGAGCAGGAGGACGAGGTGGAGAAGTTCCGCGAGTTCCTCGACCAGATCTCTCCCGAGGACTTCGGCACCAACAGCCAGTAGGCCGTCGTTTCCGGGGCCCTGCTGACCATTCGGCTAGCCTTTCCCGGCGGTGCGGGACAGCAAACCACTCTTAGGGTGATTATCACTCGGCGTGCCGAGTGTGGCGATCGTTGACGAGCCCCTGGTGACTGCCTACCGTCGTGCAGGCAGGTCAAGGACGGAGGTCGGCGTGAGAAGCAGCGGCGACGGTACGGCGATGGGTGGGCCGTATCCGCTTCACAGCAGCACGGCCGGTCACTCTCCACAGAGGCCGATGGCGGTTCAGGGGAGCGTTCAGGGGAGCGGGGACGCCACGTCCGGACAGTCCGAACAGGAACAGATCGGTTACCGGGGACCGACCGCGTGCGCGGCCGCCGGGATCACGTACCGACAGCTCGACTACTGGGCCCGTACGGGCCTCGTGGAGCCCAGTGTGCGGTCCGCGGGCGGTTCGGGGACCCAGCGGCTCTACAGCTTCCGGGACGTCGTCGTCCTGAAGATCGTGCGGCGCTTCCTCGACACGGGTGTGTCCCTGCAGAACATCCGGACCACGGTCCAGCATCTGCGGGACCGCGGTTTCCAGGACCTGGAGCGGATGACGCTCATGAGCGACGGCGCGACCGTCTACGAGTGCACGTCGCCCGACGAGGTCCACGACCTGCTCCAGGGCGGGCAGGGCATCTTCGGGATCGCCGTGGGCGTCGTGTGGCGGGACGTGGAGGGTGCTCTCTCGCAGCTGCACGGGGAGCGGATCGACACCGGGGAGACGCTGGTGCGCCAGAACCCCGCCGATGAGCTCGCGAGGCGGCGCAACAGGGCCGTGTGAGGCTGCGTTGTCAGTGGCGTAGGGCAGCATCAGAGGTGTGAGAACCGCGCCCACGATCCTGCATCTCGACATGGATGCCTTCTACGCGTCCGCAGAGCAGGCCGCGAAGCCGAGTCTGCGCGGGAAAGCCGTGGTCGTGGGCGGGCTCGGCCCGCGGGGCGTGGTGGCGACGGCCTCGTACGAGGCGCGGAAGTTCGGTGTGCACTCGGCGATGCCGATGGGGCAGGCGCGGCGCCTGGCGCCCAATGCCGCCTATCTGGTGCCCCGCTTCGGGCTCTACCGCGAGATCAGCGACCAGGTGATGACGCTGCTGCGCGAGCTGTCGCCGCTGGTGGAGCCGCTCAGTCTGGATGAGGCCTTCGTCGACCTGGAGGCGGGCGGGGTGGCCGACGACCGGGCGTCCGCGCTGGAGGTGGGCGAGCGGCTGCGCGCGGACATCAAGGCGGTGACGGGGCTCGCGGGATCGGTCGGGCTCGCCGCGTCCAAGATGCTGGCGAAGATCGCCTCGGAGGAGGCCAAGCCCGACGGGCTGCGGCTGATCGTGCCGGGCACCGAGCGGGACCTGCTCGCGCCGATGTCCGTGCGGACCCTGCCCGGCGTCGGTCCTGCCACCGGGGACCATCTGCGGCGGGGCGGGATCACCACGGTGGGGGAGATCGCGGAGGCGGGCGAGGACGAGCTCGTACGGCTCCTGGGGAAGTCGCACGGCAGCGCGCTGTACGCGATGGCGCTGGCGCGGGACGAGCGGCCCGTGGTGGCCGAGCGGGAGTCGAAGTCGGTCAGTGTCGAGGACACGTACGACGTGGACATCCACGACCGGGTCCGGGTCAGGGGCGAGGTGGCGCGGCTCGCCGAGCGGTGTGTGGAGCGGCTGCGGGCGGCCGGGCACTCGGGGCGGACCATCGTCCTGAAGGTGCGGCGGTTCGACTTCTCGACGCTGACCCGCTCCGAGACGCTGCGTGGGCCCACGGACGACCCCGGGGTGGTGCGTGAGGCCGCCGCGCGGCTCCTGGAGTCCGTGGACACCACCGGAGGGGTGCGGCTCCTCGGGGTGGGCGTCACGGGGCTCGCGGACTACACGCAGGAGGACCTCTTCGCGCAGGCGCAGGCCCAGGCGGAGGCAGAAGCTCGGGCGGAAGCCGCGGAGGCCCTGGAGACGCAGCAGGAGGCCGAGGAGGAGCGGGCCGGGCAGGAGCGGGTCGGGGCGGACGCGGCGCAGCCCGTCGCGGTGGCCGAGGCGGTGGTGGAGCCGGCCGTTCCCGCCGAGCGGCGGTGGGCCGCCGGGCACGACGTGCGGCATGCCGAGTACGGGCACGGGTGGGTGCAGGGCAGTGGCCTGGGGCGGGTGACGGTGCGCTTCGAGACGCCCGAGGCGTCGGCGCCGGGGCGGGTGCGGACGTTCCGTACGGATGATCCGGCGCTCGAGCCCGCCGACCCGCTGCCCCTGGTGACGGCTCCCGAGGCGGTGGAGCCGCGGTGACGCCGGGGGTGCCTGCCCGCCGGGGTCACCTGGGCCGCCGCGCGGGTGTCAGGGGCTCTCCTGGCCCGCGATGTTGCCGAAGTCCTTGTCCGGCGGTGATGTGGACGGCGGGGGCGTGATGTCCAGGCCGTAGTGGTGGTAGAGCTGCAGTTCCTGTTCGGGGGAGAGGTGGCGGCCCACACCGAAGTCGGGGGCGTCCTTGATCAGTGAGCGCTCGAAGGGGATGAGCAGGGTGCCGTCGCTCCTGAGCTCGCTCGGTTCCAGGGGGACGAAGGTGTCCCGGCTGAACAGGCCCGTGCGTATGGCCGCCCACTCCGGGGCGCCGGTGGCGTCGTCGAGATAGACCTCGTCGATCGTGCCGATCTTGGCCCCGTTCCGGTCGAACGCCTTCCGGCCGATCAAATTGCGCGGATCGATGTCGGTCTGCACGGGCCCTCCAACTGGTCGAGGCTTGTCGAAGTGGGGCGTAACTCATCCTCGTTCGTTCGCAATCACTACGAAAGAGCACTTCGGGGCAGGTGGCCACTCGAGGGAACGGTCACGGTCCTCGCTGGTAGGCTGGCGCTTGGCTGCTGACCCCGTGCGGGAGAGCTCTCCGGTCGAGACACCGGAGGCGCCGAAGGAGCAACTCCTCCCCGGAATCTCTCAGGCCCCTGTACCGCACGGACGAGGTCACTCTGGAAAGTAGGGCGGGCGTCGGGCGGGCACGTCCGGTCCCCTTCCTCACCGACGGTGAAAGCCGGTACGGCGCCTCTCGCGGGGCACGGACCGGTGAAACTCTCAGGTTGAGATGACAGAGGGGGAGGCCGTCCGGGTACCCGCGCCGTGGTGCCCCTCGCAGGTCGCGTCAGACCAGGAGGCCTCCGCAATGACCGCCACACCTCGTATCCCGCTCTCCCAGCTCGAACAGGGCATTCCCTTCGAGCAGCGGCACATCGGTCCCGATGTGGAAGCACGGGCCAAGATGCTCGCGCAGGTCGGGTACGGCTCGCTCGACGAGCTCACCGCGGCCGCCGTGCCGGATGTGATCAAGAACGCCGAGGCGCTGAACCTGCCCGGGGCGCGCTCCGAGGCCGAGGTGCTCGCCGAGCTGCGCTCCCTCGCCGACCGCAACCAGGTCCTCGATTCCATGATCGGACTTGGTTACTACGGGACCTTCACGCCGCCGGTGATCCTGCGGAACGTCATGGAGAACCCCGCGTGGTACACCGCTTACACGCCGTACCAGCCCGAGATCTCCCAGGGGCGCCTCGAGGCGCTGCTCAACTTCCAGACCGTCGTCGCCGAGCTGACGGGGCTGCCCACCTCCGGTGCGTCGCTGCTCGACGAGGGAACCGCGGCCGCCGAGGCCATGGCGCTCTCGCGGCGCATGGGCAAGGTCAAGGACGGTGTCTTCCTCGTCGACGCCGACGCGTTGCCGCAGACCATCGCCGTGATCCAGACCCGCGCCGAGCCGACCGGTGTCGAGGTCGTCGTCGCCGATCTGAGCGAGGGCATCCCGGCCGAGGTCGCCGGGCGCGGTGTGGTGGGCGTGCTGATCCAGTACCCCGGCGCCTCCGGTGCCGTGCGCGACATCAAGCCGCTCATCGAGCAGGCGCACGAGCTCGGCGCCATCGTCTCCGTCGCCGCCGATCTGCTCGCCCTGACGCTGCTTACCTCGCCCGGTGAGCTCGGCGCCGACATCGCCGTCGGCACGACGCAGCGCTTCGGCGTCCCGATGGGCTTCGGCGGCCCGCACGCCGGTTACATGGCGGTGCGCGAGAAGTTCGCGCGCAGCCTGCCGGGGCGGCTCGTCGGTGTCTCCGTGGACGCGGACGGCAACAAGGCCTACCGGCTCGCGCTGCAGACCCGTGAGCAGCACATCCGCCGCGAGAAGGCCACCAGCAACATCTGTACCGCTCAGGTGCTGCTCGCCGTGATGGCCGGAATGTACGCCGTCTATCACGGGCCCGAGGGCCTCAAGGCCATCGCGCGGCGTACCCACCGCTACGCGACCGTGCTCGCCGCGGGGCTCACCGCGGGCGGTGTCGAGGTCGTGCACGGCGCGTACTTCGACACGCTGACCGTGCGGGTGCCCGGCAAGGCCGAGGCGCTCGTCGCCGCGGCCCGCGAGGGTGGCGTCAACATCCACCAGGTCGACGCCGACCACGTCTCCCTGGCCTGCGACGAGACCACCACGCGCAAGCAACTGACTGCGATCTGGGGAGCGTTCGGGGTCGAGGCCGACATCGAGGCGCTCGACGCGGAGAGCGCGGACACGCTCCCGGCGGGCCTCCTGCGCTCCGACGAGTACCTCACGCACCCCGTCTTCCACCAGTACCGCTCCGAGACCGCCATGCTGCGTTACCTGCGCAAGCTGGCCGACCGCGACTACGCGCTCGACCGCGGCATGATCCCGCTGGGCTCCTGCACGATGAAGCTCAACGCGACCACCGAGATGGAGCCGGTCACCTGGCCCGAGTTCGGGCAGCTGCACCCCTTCGCGCCCGCCCAGCAGGCGCAGGGCTATCTGACGCTCATCCGTGAGCTGGAGGAGCGGCTCGCCGAGGTCACCGGGTACGACAAGGTCTCGCTGCAGCCCAACGCCGGTTCGCAGGGCGAGCTCGCCGGACTGCTCGCCGTGCGTGGCTACCACCGCGCCAACGGCGACGAGCAGCGCACCGTCTGCCTCATCCCGTCCTCCGCGCACGGCACCAACGCCGCGAGCGCCGTGATGGCCGGCATGAAGGTCGTCGTCGTCAAGACCAGCGACGACGGCGAGATCGACATCGAGGATCTGCGCGCCAAGATCGAGAAGCACCGCGACGAGCTGTCCGTGCTCATGATCACCTACCCGTCCACGCACGGTGTGTTCGAGGAGCACGTCGCCGACATCTGCGCCCAGGTGCACGAGGCGGGCGGCCAGGTCTACGTCGACGGGGCCAACCTCAACGCCCTGGTGGGTCTCGCCCAGCCCGGCAAGTTCGGCGGCGACGTCAGCCACCTGAACCTGCACAAGACCTTCTGCATCCCGCACGGCGGCGGTGGCCCCGGCGTCGGCCCGGTCGGCGTGCGCGAGCACCTCGCGCCGTACCTGCCCAACCACCCGCTGCAGCCCGCCGCGGGACCCGAGACCGGTGTCGGTCCGATCTCCGCTGCGCCGTGGGGCTCGGCCGGAATCCTGCCGATCTCCTGGGCGTACGTACGCCTCATGGGCGGTGAGGGCCTCAAGCGGGCCACGCAGGTGGCCGTGCTCTCCGCGAACTACATCGCCAAGCGTCTCGAGCCGCACTACCCGGTGCTCTACACCGGTCCCGGCGGGCTCGTCGCGCACGAGTGCATCATCGATCTGCGCCCGCTGAGCAAGGCGACCGGTGTCAGCGTCGACGACATCGCCAAGCGGCTCATCGACTACGGCTTCCACGCGCCCACCATGTCGTTCCCGGTCGCGGGGACGCTGATGATCGAGCCGACCGAGAGCGAGGACCTGGTCGAGATCGACCGGTTCTGCGAGGCGATGATCAGCATTCGCGCGGAGATCGAGAAGGTCGGCGGCGACTGGCCCGCCGAGGACAACCCGCTGCGCAACGCCCCGCACACCGCGGCGGCGCTCGGCGGTGAGTGGGAGCACGCGTACAGCCGCGAGGAGGCCGTGTTCCCGGCCGGCGTGGTGGCGGCCGACAAGTACTGGCCGCCGGTGCGTCGCATCGACCAGGCGTACGGCGACCGGAACCTGGTCTGCTCGTGCCCGCCGCTGGATGCGTACGAGGACTGATATCGGGGCCTCGAACATGCGTGGGGGCCGGTCCGGAGTTGTGTCTCTCCGGGTCGGCCCCTTTGTTGTCTGTGCCGTGCGGCCGTCGCGTCAGGCGGCGGTCATGATCTTGTCCGTGCCCAGCGGTCGATGCGGGGCGATGATCTGGCCGTCCGGCAGCAGCTCACCGGTGTCCTCGAAGAGGAGGACGCCGTTGCACAGCAGGCTCCAGCCCTGCTCCGGGTGGCTCGCCATGAGGAGCGCGGCCTCCCGGTCTGCGGAGTCGGCTGTCGGGCACGGTGGTTGGTGCTGGCACATGGATGGGTTCTTTCGCTGCGGTGTGATGGCTGTGACGTCTGCCTTGCGGCTCGATGCGGTGTTCATGGCCGCCCCCCGTTGAGTCGGTCCGTTCCCAGTGTTGCCCTACGGGCGTCAATCCGCAGGGATTTAGCGGCAGCGCTCCTTACTGCTTAATGACGTATCACCCGCCCGGACGGTTCAGCCCAACTGCACTGTCTCTTCGGGTGGTTCGGGGTGGTCATACCGGGCTAGTCCGTATGGGCACCTCACGCGCCGAGCCCCGCGGCCTGGGCGGCGGCGGGGCACGGAGACGTGTACGGCGAGGTCAGGCGGGCGAGCCGAGCAGCGGTGCCGGAGTCATCCGGTGCGTGAGGACCTGCAGGAGTTCCGCGGCGCGGTGCGGGTGGTGTGCCGCGATGCCCGGGGGCGCGGGCGCGAGGGGCACGAGGACGTCCGAGGGCGCGAGATGGCCGCCCGCTCCGTCCGCGGTGCAGTCGCCGTGCAACCAGAGTGTCAGCATGTAAAGCTCGGGTACGGACAACAGTCGTGGTTGGTACGGCATTGGCATCGCTTCGGCATGACGAAGGGCGCGTTCCGTGGACGCTATGTACGGACCTTCGAAGAAGTGCGAGAAGGTCCACCCGTCGGGCGTGAGCATCGTGTCCGCCGCGGCGACGGCCCGCTCGCCCGCACGGATCATGAAGCGCCACCCCGCGAGGCTGGTGGGCGCGGTGCCCGAGGGGCTGATCCGGTCAAGTACGTGGACGGGCAACGGGAGTTCGGGACTGACGGGTCCCTGCGCGGCACGCAGGGACGGGGTGCGGGCTTCGCGTACGGCGGTGGGTGAACCTAGTGCCGCGAGGACGCTGCGCAGGGCGGGCGCGGGAGCCGGGGGGACTTGCAGCGGCATAGTGGGTCGCCTCTCTCATTCGACAGGCACGGTGGAACGAGGACAGGTGCGGACGTCGCTGTCTGCTCCGGGGCCAGAGGGGCGGGGGCTGGGGACCGCGAGCGCCAACTCTCTGCCTCGTCCGCGGAGTTTATACGACACGTGTTCAGGCAGTGTTTCGTCTAACCGCACCCGATATTGCCTGCAAGGCGTTATCCGGTCGCCATTTTGCGGGCTTTAACCCGATTCTGGAAGAGTCCGGACCTTTGACCTCGTATGTTTTACCGGAAGCGGTCGGCCGATTCTCGTCGGTGTTTTTTACCAGGCGTCGGTGCGAGGATTCCCCGGCGCACCCCATGCCTGGTGAATGTGCCGCTCGGATTTGGCATCGATCGTACTGGGCCAGGGGCATGTGCGGGGCGTTATCGATCACATTGCAGGGCATCATCCACCGAGACACAGCGGCCGGATCATTGGCTGCCCATCCGAGGAGGGGACGCTTCGATGGGGGAGAAGGTCGTAGCAGGAACGTTTGATCTGGCTGAGCGGCGCCGGTACAGGGACAAGCTCGCGGAGTGTCTGACGGGACTGCGGAGGTTGTTGGACGAGGAGCGGTTCGACCGGCCCAAGAATCTGATGGGCGTGGAGATCGAACTGAATCTCGCGGGGCCCGACGGCATGCCGAGAATGCTGAATGCCGAAGTTCTCGAACGGATCGCCAGCCGGGACTTCCAGACGGAACTCGGAATGTTCAATCTTGAAGTCAACATCGCGCCGCACCGATTGGGCGGACGTGTTCTCGACCGACTTGCCGAAGAGCTGCGCACCGGCCTCGCCTATGCGCACCGAAAAGCGAACGAGGTGAACGCCGGCATCGTGATGATCGGCATTCTGCCGACCCTCGCACACCACGACCTGGTCTCGGGGAACCTCTCCGACGTCGACCGCTACGCGCTGCTCAACGACCAGATCGTCGCCGCGCGCGGCGAGGAGTTCGTCCTGGACATCCAGGGCGTGGAGCGGCTCACCTGTACGTCCGCGTCGATCGCGCCCGAAGCGGCGTGCACCTCGGTGCAGTTGCACCTCCAGGTCACCCCGGGCCGGTTCGCCGACGTGTGGAACGCGGCCCAGGCCGTGGCCGCCGCGCAGGTCGCCGTCGGCGCCAACGCGCCGTTCCTGTTCGGCCGTGAGCTGTGGCGCGAGTCGCGGCCCCCGCTGTTCCTGCAGTCCACCGACACCCGCCCGCCCGAGCTCCAGGCACAGGGCGTGCGGCCGCGGACCTGGTTCGGGGAGCGCTGGATCAGCGACGCGTACGAGCTCTTCGAGGAGAACCTGCGCTACTTTCCCGCGCTGCTTCCCCTCGTGGACGACGAGGACCCGCTGGCGGTGCTCGACGACGGCCGGGTGCCGCAGCTCGCCGAACTCGTCCTGCACAACGGCACCGTGTACCGCTGGAACCGCCCCGTGTACGGCATCGCGGGCGGCGTCCCGCACCTGCGGGTGGAGAACCGCGTCCTGCCCGCAGGACCCACCGTCACCGACGTCATCGCCAACGCCGCCTTCTACTACGGCGTCGTACGCGCCCTCGCCGAGGAGCCCCGGCCCGTGTGGACCCGGCTGCCCTTCGACGCCGCGGCCCGCAACTTCGACACCGCCTGCCGCGACGGCATCGAGGCCCGGCTGCAGTGGCCGAAGCGGGGCAGGTCGGGCGGGATCGTGGAGGTGCCCGCGGTCGCCCTCGTACGCGACGAGCTGTTGCCGCTGGCCGCGGCCGGCCTTGACGCGTGGGGCGTGGAGCCCGCCGACCGCGACTTCTACCTCGGGGTCATCGAGGAGCGGTGCAGGCGCCGGGTGAACGGGGCGTCCTGGCAGGCGGCGACCTACCACCAGGCCCTGGAGACCGGGCTCGAACGCGAGGCCGCCCTCGCCGCGACCACCCGGCGTTACGCCGAGCTGATGCACGCGGGCGATCCGGTGCACACCTGGCCGGTGGGGCTGCCGGAGCCGGCCGTCCTGAGCTGAGGCGTACGGAGGCGGGCTCAGCCGTGGCTGCCCGCCTCCATGATGGCCTTGAGGATGACCGCGTGGATCTGCGCCGGGTCGTCGACCTGGTGGCCCGATCCACCGGTCGCCTCCGCGATCTGCACGACCTCTTCCTTGTCCGCGTTCGGGCCGACCGCGATGGCGATGAGCGGCACCGGGCGCTTGGGGTCGGAGAGGTTCTCCAGCTGCGCGATGAGGTTGCTGCGCGCGATCGAACCGGGATCCTGGTTTGCGCCGTCCGTGAGGACCACCAGGGCGTTGAACTTGCCGCGCGCGTAGGTGGAGGTGGCTTCCTTGTACGCCGCGAGCGTGGTGTCGTACAGGCCGGTCGCGCCACCCGGGATGGGGGCCAGGTCGCCGAAGGCCTCGGAGACCTTGTCCCGCTGGGTGCCCTCGCCCTTGCGGTCGCCCAGCCGTTCGGTGGGCACGAGCTTGCGGTAGTCGCGTTCGCCGTCCAGGAGGGTGGCGAACTCCCAGAGGCCGATCTCGTCCTCGTCGGTGAACCCCGCCAGTGCCTGGAGCAGCGAGGACTTGGTGACCTCCATCCGGGTCTGGCCCCGGCCCGGCACGAGCTCGCCCATGGAGTCCGAGACGTCGACGACCGTGCTGAGCCGGGCGCTCTGGACGGTGATCGTCCACATCCCGAGCGTCTCCTGGAGATCCTTCTCGGAGGGCGGCTCGCTCGCCTCGTCGCCGTACGGCTGGGGAGTGCGGCCGCCGGCCGCCGTGACGAGTTTCTCCGAGGGGGCGTCGGCGCCGGTCCTGAAGCCGTGCTTCTCCAGGATCGCGCGGCCCGCCTCATCGCTGAACAGGGTCATGAAACGCAGGGCCGCGCGGCTCTGGTCCGTGGACAGCTCGTCCTCCTGGACCAGCGTGTACGGGTAGTCGAGGCGCGGTGAGCCGTCCTTCGGGTAGAACATGTCCAGGCTGTTCTCCTCGCCCGCCGTCGCGTTGTGCGCGAACGCGGCCTGCTCGGAGAGGATCAGCGCGTGGTTGCGGCGCGGATTGCCCTGTTCGGTGCCGGAGGAGTCGCGGGCCAGGGTGTCCAGGAGCTGGCCGTCGCTGTCGGACGTGCGCGCGGACAGTGCCTTGGCCATCCCGGCTGCCTGGGTGTCGCCGTTCTTGCCGCCCGACTTCTTCGCCGACGCGCTCAGCTTCGTGAGCGCGAGCAGGCCGGTCGCGCTGCGCGCGGGGTCGGCGGCGCCCAGCCGCAGCTTGTCGCCTTTCATGGCCGCGCCGGTCAACTCCGGCCAGCTGTATGTCTTCTTGGGCCAGCCCAGGGTCTCGGCCGCGGCGGGGACCATGGCCATGCCAACCGGCGAGGAGGCTATGTTCCCGGCCGGCGAGACCCTGTCCTGCTTGCCGCCCAGGCCCACGCGCTGCAGCCACAGTTCGGAGTCCGGCACCCACACGTCGTACGCCGGAGCGTCTTTGCCCGTCCGTAGCTCGTCGGCCACCTTGTACGAATCACGGGCGCTCACCCGTACGTCGATACAGGCCCCGTCCGAGGTGATCTCCTTCTCGCGCGCGTCGTCGGCGGCCGCGCGCAGGGCGGGGGCGATGTCGGGGGCGGCCACGACGTCCAGTTCCACCGTGTCCTCTCGGCAGGAACCGCCGAAGCTCAGCAGGTCGCTGCGGACCGCGACCGCGGTGCCCGCCGCGACGGTCAGGACGAGTGCCGTCGCGATGGCCACGGTGCGGCCGCGGGTGCGTGGCCGAGGGTCGGGTGCGTCCGTCCCGTACTCATCGGGCAAGCTGTGACGTCCCATGGCGGTGGTGCCCCTCCTTGAGTGATGAAGCAAGGAAAGAGGAGGTGGCATGACCGCAGTCGGCGTCCGTCCCCCTCGGCCTGTCGCGCACGATCTTCGTAACTTCTTTCGAGACCCTAGCGGGGCGGGGATGGGGATGAGGCGGGATTACTCAACTGGAGGCGGAGTGCAAGCGGAGTCCGGGCCGTTGGCCGGTTCTTTTCGGGGCGAGGGGCCATCGCGACGGATCCTGAGGGACGAGACGCTGCTCGTCCTGGCGCTCTCACTGGGCGCGAGCGGTGTGTCCGCGCTGATCAGCTTTGTCGGATCGGTCACCAAACCGGGCGGTCTGAAGGATCAGGCGGCGACCATGAACGCGTCGGCCGCTCCGGGGCGGCCATGGCTTGATCTCGCGTGGCAGTTGTTCGGGATCTCGACCGCGTTGGTGCCGGTGGCGCTGGTCGCGCACTTCCTGATCCGGGAGGGTGCGGGGCTGCGCACGATCGGCTTCGACCGGAGCCGGCCATGGCCGGACCTGGGGCGCGGGGCGGCGGTCGCCGCGGTGATCGGCAGTACCGGCATCGCGTTCTACCTGGCCGCGCGCGGGCTCGGGTTCAACCTGACGGTGGTGCCGGAGGATCTGCCCGACGTCTGGTGGAAGTACCCGGTGCTCGTGCTCTCCGCCGTGCAGAACGCGGTCCTCGAGGAAGTGATTGTCGTCGGCTATCTGCTGCGCAGGTTCGGGCAGTTGGGGTGGACGCCGATGGCCGCGCTGGTCGGCAGCTCGGTGCTGCGCGGCTCCTACCACCTGTATCAGGGCATCGGCGGGTTCATCGGGAACATGGCGATGGGCGTGGTCTTCGTGCTCCTGTACCGGCGGTGGGGGCGGGTCGGGCCACTGGTGGTGGCGCATTCCCTGTTGGATATCGGTGCGTTCGTGGGGTACTCGCTGCTTGCGGGGAAGGTGGGGTGGCTGCCGACGCCCTAGGGCGGGCGGTCGGCGGGCAGGTCTGTGGGGACGTACGAAGGCTGGGTCGTACGTCCCCACAGCCATGTCAGGCGTACAGGTCGCCCTCGATGACGGTGACCGCGCGGCCCGTCAGCAGGGTGCGGTCGCCGCGCAGCTCCGTGCGGACGAAGCCGCCGCGGGCCGAGGCCTGCAGGCCGGTGAGTTCCGTGCGGCCCAGGCGCTCGGACCAGAAGGGGGCCAGGGCCGTGTGGGCGCTGCCGGTCACCGGGTCCTCGTCGATGCCGACGCGCGGGAAGAAGCCGCGGGAGACGAAGTCATAGCCGCGGGTGGGGTCTTCGGCCTGTGCGGTGGCGATGATGCCGCGCTCGGAGTGCCGGATGAGGGCCTTGTGGTCCGGGGCGAGGGCGCGCACCGTTTTCTCGTCGGCGAGCTCGACCAGCAGGTCACCGAGGCTCGCCCCGGCGTCGAACACCGCGAGCGGCTCGGCGCCGAGTGCCTCCGCCACGCCCTCGGGGATCGCGGCCGGGGTGAGCGGCGCGGTCGGGAAGTCCATGGTGACGGTGCCGTCGGCGTGCGCGGTCGTGGTCAGGACGCCGCTGCGGGTGGCGAACCGTACGGGGCCTTCGGCGGCGCCGGTGACCTGCAGTACGTGGGCGGTGGCGAGCGTGGCGTGGCCGCAGAGGTCCACCTCGGTGGCGGGCGTGAACCACCGCAACGCCCAGTCGGCGTCGCCGCCCGCGGGGAGCCGGTGCGCGAAGGCGGTCTCGGCGTGATTGACCTCCGTGGCCACGTTCTGCAGCCAGGCGTCATCGGGAAAGGCGTCGAGGAGGAGGACGCCTGCGGGGTTGCCCGAGAAGGGCTGGTGGGTGAAGGCGTCGACGATGCGGATGCGATGGGAACCCTGAGAAGTCGGCATGCAGTCGACGCTAGCGGGCCAATGCGGGGGCGGGACAAGGCCAATTGGGGGCGGGTGGCCCGATTGGGGGTGTCGGGGTGGGGTGGGGGTGAGCCGGCGAGGGGGCGAGGGCGGGTTTGGAGGGTGAGGCGGTGGTGGGTGTGGTGCGGGGTGCTCGTGGGGTGGCGGGCTGGGGTTGCTGCGTGGGCTGGGAGTTCGGGGTGGTTGATGGGCCTCGTGGGTGAGGGGGAGGGGGCAGGGAGGGGGCTCGGCTTGGGGGTGTCTTTGGGGGTGGGGGAGCTGTGTGGGGTGGGGTCGGTGCGGTGGGCTCGTCGTGTGTGAGGCGTTTCCGGGGCGGCTGACGCGTGAGGGGGGTGTCGGTGTGCGCTGGGCGTGGGGTTTGGCTTCGCTCGTGCTGGTGTCGACGGGGTGTGGCCCGGCGTGGCTGAGGGGGTGCCCCTGCGAGGCGAGGCCTCTGGCCTGGGTGTTTGTTCGTTTTGGAGGGGGCGTCGCAGGGGAGGGTTGTCAGGCGAGCTGTTCCGATATATCGTTGAGGCATCGCGACTGATCAACGATGGCGCGATAGATCACCAACGACACACAGAGAAATGGAGTGGTTGTCATGCGTTCCCACGGTTATGAACACGAGCACGGACGTGGAAAGTGCGGCCCCGGTCATGAGGGTCGCGGCGGGTTCGAGGGGCGGCGCGCGGCGTTCGGTCCCTTCGGGCCCGGCTTCGGCGGCCCCGGTGGGCCCGGCGGCCCCTGGGGCGGTCGCGGCGGCAGGGGCGGTCCGCGAGGCAGGGCGAGGCGCGGTGACGTACGCGCGTCGATCCTCGCTCTCCTGAAGGACCGGCCGATGCACGGCTACGAGATGATCCAGGAGATCGCCGAGCGCAGCGGCGGGGCGTGGAAGCCCAGCCCCGGTTCGGTCTACCCGACCCTCCAGCTCCTGGAGGACGAGGGCCTGATCAGCAGCGCGAGCGAGGGCGGCAAGAAGCTCTTCTCGCTCACCGACGCCGGTCGCACCGCGGCCGACGAAGGTCCCGACGCGCCCTGGGAAGAGGCCGGGCGCGGGGTCGACTGGGAGGCGCTGGGCGAGATCCGGCAGGCCGGCTTCGGTCTGATGGAGGCGTTCGGCCAGGTCTGGAAGACCGGCAGCAAGGAGCAGCGCGAGAAGGCTGTCACCGTCATCAACGACGCCCGCAAGAAGCTGTACCTGATCCTCGCCGATGAGGACTGAGGTGGTGGGGGTCAATGATCCCCATTGCCGCTGAGGCGCCCCGCACTCCATGTGTGGGGCGCCTTTTCGTGCGTCGGAGGGGTGGGGGATGAGGAAAGTGGAGGGGATGCGTGGGGTCGGCTCAGGTCACCAGACCCGCCAGCTTGCGCAGCGACTCGTTCAGGGCCGCCGTCGCCGAATCCTTGAGCTTGCCCGCCATCAGGGACACCGCCGCGCCCGTGAACTCGCCGTCGATGCGTACGGTCGTCGCGTCCCCCTCGGGAGAGAGGGAGTAGCGGGTGCCGACCGTGACGCCCATCGGGCCCTTGCCCTTGATCGCCAGCGTGCGCTCGCTCGCCAGCTCCTCGACCGTCCAGTTGACCTCGGCGGGGAAGCCCATCAGCTTCATGTTCTCCTCGAACGTGCCGCCCTCCTCCAGGGTGGTGGGGGCGCCCTTCGGGAAACTCGTGTGCGTGGCGTTCCACTCGCCGTACGAGGAGAAGTCCGTGAGTTGGGCCCAGACCTTCTCGACGGGCGCCTCGATCCGTGCTTCCGCGCTGACTTCGGCCATGCGACGACCCCTCTTCTTCGGGCGCTGCGGCGGGGCGCAGCTACGGTGTCGCGGAACGTAGCCGCAGGGCCCGGAACATTCAATACTGATGAACCGTCAGATGTGGTGAACGCTCCGGCGATGCCGCCCGCGAGCAGGTCAGGTACTGTGGCCCTCCCCGCGACGGACGCGGGAAGACGGACCAAGGAGGTGAGACCCATTACCGCAGCAGCAGGTCGGGTGCTCCCCCTTCGCGACCGCGCGGTTCACCCGGCATAGGTGACCGAGGGAGCCCGACAAGGCGTCCCGAAAGGTTTCTCTTCGCATGTCGGCCTCATCTTTCTCGTCTCCCACGTCTCCCCCGTCTTTCTCGTCCGCCATCGTCACCAGGCTGCGCGCCGCCGGATGCGTCTTCGCCGAGGACGAGGCGGAGTTGCTCGTCGACACCGCGCGCGACCCCGCCGAACTCGCCGCCATGGTGGAGCGGCGCGTCATCGGTCACCCCCTCGAACACGTCCTTGGCTGGGCGGAGTTCCGCGGTCTGCGGATCGCCGTGGACGCGGGGGTCTTCGTGCCCCGCAGACGCACGGAGTTTCTCGTGCGGGAGGCCGCCGCCCTTGCCGCGCCCGGCGCCGTCGTCGTCGACCTGTGCTGCGGCTCGGGGGCGCTCGGGGCCGCGCTCGGCGCCGCGGTCGACGGGATAGAGCTGCACGCCGCCGACATCGACCCCGCCGCCGTGCGCTGCGCACGGCGCAATGTCGCCGCCGCGGGGGGACGGGTCTACGAGGGCGATCTGTACGAGCCGTTGCCGACCGCCCTCCGAGGCCGTGTCGGCGTACTGCTGGCGAACGTCCCCTACGTACCCACCGATGAGGTCGGCCTGCTGCCGCCGGAAGCCCGTGTCCACGAGGCGCGCGTGGCGCTCGACGGCGGGGCGGACGGTCTTGACGTGCTGCGGCGGGTGACCGCCGACGCGGCACGCTGGTTGGCGCCCGGCGGCAGCCTGCTGTTCGAGACGAGCGAGCGACAGGTGCCGTACGCGCTGGAAGCGGTCGCGGACGGGGGCCTCCTGCCGCGGTCGGTGAGCGACGAGGAGATGTACGCGACCGTCGTCATCGGGACGCGGCCCGCGTAAGACGCGACCCGCGTAGGGCGCGGGCGGCGCCGGGCGCGCGGGCCGGCGGCGCGTCAGCCCACCCTGCTTATCACCGCCGCGTCGAAGAGATCGCACGCCCTGGGGAACGGGCCCTCGTCGTGGCAGTGCCAGGCGTCCCAGAAAAGGTCGGCGGGCAGCGCGTTTTCGGGTGCGTACACCCGGTACACGTACTGTCTGCCGTCGATCGCCGGCAGCGCGACCATCCAGCACCTGCGCTCCATGCCCGAAAGACGAGTGACCGGTGCGCCGTGGTTGCGTGTCCGGCGCGAATCAAGGCGGCGCGCGCCCCTCGGGGAAGAACAGCCAGATCTCATCCGTAAGGAGGAGAAGCCGCTCATGCGTACCCAACCTGTGTCGGACGCGAAGATGCTTCCCGCCGCCGATGACGCCGTACTCGGGGGCTGATGGGGTGGGAGATGTGCAAAGCCGTACCCCGCAGGGCGCCGAGCCCGGCCCGACCCGAGCAGAGACCGACTCCCGACTGAGCGCCGCACTGACGTCCGTCGTGGCCGGCGCGCGCCGGCGTGCGGTGCGTGACGGGGACCGCCAGATCGACACCGCGCATCTGCTGCACTCCCTCCTGGAGACCGACCCGGAGGTGCGGGCCGCCTTCGATCAGGGGGCGCAGGTGGTGCGGCTGCTCGGCTACCTCGTGCAGCGCAGCATCGGGTACGGCCTGCAGTGGCAGGGGACGGTCGAGGACAGCGGGACGGTACCGGTGGTGCGGGAGAGCAACGCGGGTCCCGTGAAGGAGACGGGGTGGTCGCCGTCCGCGAGCGCCGCCATGGAGGCGGCCATCGAGCGGGCCGACCGCCGCGGCGAACCGCAGGCCCTCGGCGTGGACCTCCTCGCGGCGCTCGTCGCCGATCCGGACTGCCGCGCCGTCGAAGTCCTGGGGCGGGCGGGGGCCGACGCGCAGGGGATACTCCGGCGGATCGAGAGCGACCCGCGCACCGGGACGCCGACCGACGCGTTCGGCGCTCGGTACGCGGAGACGTCCACCGATCCGTACGCGGAGACGTCCGCCGATTGAGACAGGGCCTATCGGGGGTGACGCTCATGACACCTCCTGTCATGATGTGCCGGTGCAAGCGTCTCAGGGGAATCAGACCGGCTCGGAGCTGAGCCGGGGGAGAGGTGTCGGCCTGGGGCTCGCCCTCGTGTCGGCGGTCGCCTTCGGTGGCTCGGGCGTGGCGGCCAAGCCGCTGATCGAGGCGGGCCTCGACCCGCTCCACGTGGTGTGGCTGCGGGTGGCGGGCGCCGCCCTCGTCATGCTGCCGGTCGCCTGGCGCCACCGCGGGCTGCTGCTGCGCAGGCCCGCCCTCCTGCTCGGCTTCGGCCTGCTCGCCGTGGCCGGTGTCCAGGCCTTCTACTTCGCGTCGATATCCCGAATCCCCGTCGGGGTCGCGCTCCTTGTCGAATACCTCGCGCCCGCCCTTGTCCTCGGCTGGGTGCGCTTCGTGCAGCGGCGGCCCGTGACGCGCGCGGCCGCGGTGGGCGTGGTGCTCGCGGTCGGCGGGCTCGCCTGCGTCGTCGAGGTGTGGGCGGGGCTGAGCTTCGACGCCGTGGGGCTGCTCCTCGCGCTGGGCGCGGCCTGCTGCCAGGTCGGCTACTTCGTCCTGTCCGACCAGGGCAGCGACGCGGGCGACGACGCTCCCGACCCGCTCGGCGTCATCGCGTACGGATTGCTGATCGGCGCCGTGGTGCTGACCGTCGTGGCGCGCCCCTGGGGCATGGACTGGTCGGTGCTCGCCGGGAACGCGCGGATGGACGGCACGGCCGTGCCCGCGTGGGCGCTCCTCGCCTGGATCGTGCTCCTGGCGACCGTCGTGGCGTACGTCACCGGGGTGCTCTCGGTGCGTCGGCTCTCGCCGCAGGTGGCGGGCGTCGTGGCCTGCCTGGAAGCGGTCATCGCCACCGTGCTCGCCTGGGTCCTGCTGGGCGAACACCTGTCGGCGCCGCAGATCATCGGGGGTGCCGTGGTGCTCGCGGGGGCGTTCATCGCCCAGTCGTCCGCGCCCACCAAGCCTCCGGAAGGGCCCACCGCGGGCGGCCGGCCAGGGGCCGAGGAGCGGTTGTCGTCGACCGGTACCGCCGTTTAGGCTGCTGATCATGCATGCACGCGCGCTCGTTCTTCCGCCCCCGGCCGCTTAGGCGCGGGCACTTCCCGGATCACACCCGGCGGTTGCCGGGTGGAACGACGCTGCCCGCAGACGGAGCCAAGGGACCTTCTTTTCCTTTCTGCGGAGAACTCACGTGTCGAATGCGTCGACTGTGTCGACTTCTGTCTCCGGCCTGTCCGTCGGACGAGGCCTCTTCTATCTGATCGTCGCCGGTACGGCCTGGGGCACCGCCGGTGCCGCCGCCGCGCTGGTCTTCGACGCCAGTGACATGGGACCGGTCAGCCTGTCCTTCTGGCGCTGCGCGGGCGGCTTCGTGCTGCTCTTCGCCGTCCGTGTGGCGCGCTCGCGCCGTGCTGCCGGTGCCGCCTCGGGCGGGGGTGCGGGCGCGCCGCTGCGGCGCAGGCTGCCGCGGATCGTGGCGACCGGCGTGGCCCTCGCCGTGTTCCAGACCGCCTACTTCGCGGCCGTCGAGTCGACCGGGCTCGCGGTCGGCACGGTGGTCACGATGGGGGCGGGACCTGTACTCATCGCGCTCGGGGCGCGGTTCACCATGGGGGAGCGGCTCGGGCTCGGCGGTGTCGTCGCGGTGGCCGGTGCGCTTGCCGGGCTCGTGGTGCTCGTCCTCGGCGGCGGTGGCGCGAGCGTCCGTCCGGTGGGCGTCGGGTGGGGGCTGCTCTCGGCGACCGCGTACGCCACGATGACGCTGCTCACGCGGTGGTGGGGGCGGGACGGCGGCGCCGACGCGTCCGACACGACGGTCTGGTCGTTCGCCGTGGTGTCCGTCTGCCTGCTGCCGCTCGCCGCGGTGGAGGGGCTCGTCCCGCACACCGCGGAACCGGCGCGGATGGGTGTGTACCTGCTGTACATCGTGGTGATCCCGACGGCGGTCGCCTACGCCCTGTACTTCGCGGGCGCCGCGGTCATCCGGTCCGCGACCGTCTCCGTGATCACGCTCCTCGAGCCGCTGAGCGCGGCGGTCATCGCGGTGGTGCTGCTCGGCGAGGAGCTGACCTTGTCGACGGTGCTGGGCGCCCTGCTGATGCTGGTGGCGGTGACGGTTGCTGCGCAGCTGGAGCCGGTGTAGTGGGGCGCTCGGTGGCTCTGCCGGGGGCCTGTTTCTGAGCCGTGCATTGCGTCTGCCGACCCGTGGGGGTCGTTCGCGCAGTTCCCCGCGCCCCTTCGGGGCACTTCCCTGCGGGTCGGTGGGGGCTGGTCGCGCCGTTCCCCGCGCCCCTTGCGGGGCTCTTCCCTGCGGGTCGGTGGGGGTTGGCCGCGCCGTTCCCCGCGCCCCTTGCGGGGCTCTTCCCTGCGGGTCGGTGGGGGTTGGCCGCGCCGTTCCCCGCGCCCCTTCGGGGCACCCCCCCCGGCAGGGTGGGGCGGTGTCACAGTTCGAGCAGGTAGTCGGGGGCTTCGATGTCGGGGGTCAGGTCGGGGGACGGGATGAGTGGGTCGTGGCCCTTGCGCAGGGGGACTACTCCGGCCCAGTGCGGGAGGTCGATGTCCTCGGGGTCGTCGTTCGGGCCGCCGGTGCGGACCTTGGCGGAGACCGCGGCGAGGTCGAGGCTCAGTACGGCGGTCGCCGCGAGCTCCTTCGCGTTCGCGGGGCGGGAGTCGGCGGCGCGGCCGGGCACGACGTGGTCGACGAGCGCGTCGAGGGCCGCCCGCTTCTCCTCCGGGTCCGTGACCTGGTGGGCGGTGCCGTGGATCACCACGGAGCGGTAGTTGATCGAGTGGTGGAAGGCCGACCTGGCGAGGACGAGGCCGTCGACGTGGGTGACGGTCAGGCAGACCGCCAGGCCCGGGTCCTCTTCCTGCCGGCGGCCGTCGGCCGCCATCCGCAGCGGCCGGGAACCCGTCGAACCGTGCACGTAGAGGCGCTCGCCCACCCGGCCGTACAGCGTCGGCAGGACGACGGGGGCGCCGTCACGCACGAAACCGAGGTGGCAGACGTACGCCTCGTCGAGTATCGCGTGCACCAGTTCCTGGTCGTACGCGGCGCGGTCACGGCCCCGCGTGGGGACGGTGAGGTCGGTCGGCGCGTACGAGGCGGTGTCGGCGGCGGGCTCGACGCCGGTGTCGATGCCGGACTCGGATGCGACGCTCATTGCATTCTCCATTGCACTAGTGCATAATCTCGTTTGTGCTAGGAGAGTATCGGATCGAAGGCCGGCGCGCAGCCGAGATCGCGGCCAGCGTGGAGCGCGCGGTGGGCGGCGGTGACCTGGAGCCGGGTCAACTCCTGCCGCCCATGCGCGAGTTGGCGGAGCAGCTCGGGGTCAATCCCAATACGGTGGCCGCCGCCTACCGCACGCTGCGCGAACGCGGCGTCATCGAGACGGCGGGGCGGCGCGGCAGCCGCATCCGCCCCAAGCCCGCGACGACGGTGCGTGAGCTGATCCGGGTGGACGTGCCGGCCGGTGTGCGTGATGTGTCGAACGGCAACCCGGACACGGCTCTGCTGCCCTCGCTCGCCGAGGTGTTCACGGCGGCCGCCGCGGAGGGCGACCGGCGTCCCGTGCTGTACGGCGAGGAGGCCGTGGACCCCGAAATGGCCCGTCACGCGCGCGTGGCCCTCGACGAGGACGGCGTGCCGGACGGTCCCGTGGCCGTCACGTCGGGTTCCCTCGATGCCATCGAGCGGGTCCTCGCCGCCCATCTCAAGCCCGGTGACGCGGTGGCGGTCGAGGACCCCGGCTGGGGCAGTCTGCTCGATCTGATGCCGGTGCTCGGGCTGCGGACGGTACCGGTGGGTGTCGACGACGAGGGGCCGCTGCCCGCCGACACCGAGAACGTGTTGCGCGGCGGTGCCCGTGCGCTCATCGTCACCGACCGCGCGCAGAATCCGACGGGCGCCGCGATCAGCGCGCCACGCGCGCGTGCACTGCGCAAGGTCCTTTCCGCGCACAAGGACGTGCTGCTCGTCGAGGACGACCACGGCCACGCCATCGTCGATCTGCCGCTGCACCCGCTGGCGGGCGTGACCCGCAGTTGGGCGTTCATCCGCTCCACGGCCAAGGCCTACGGCCCCGACCTGCGCCTGGCCCTGCTGACCGGTGACGCCGTCACCGTCGATCGCGTCCAGGGGCGCCAGCGGCTCGGCCCCGGGTGGGTCAGTCACATCGCGCAGCGCGCCGTCGTGCGGCTGTGGACGGAAGGGGCGGTGGACACGGGGAAGGTGGCCGCCTCGTACGGAAGGCGGCGTGCTGCCCTGATCGCCGCGCTGGCCCGGCGGGGCGTCACGGCGCACGGGCGCAGCGGCATGAACGTGTGGATTCCCGTGCCGGACGAGACCGGGGCGGTCGCCAGGCTGCTGCACGCGGGGTGGGCCGTCGCTCCGGGGGCCCGCTTCCGGATGGGCGCGCGGCCCGGGGTGCGGATCACGGTCTCGACGCTCGGGGACGAGGACATCGAAGCGGTGGCGGACGCCGTCGCGTCCGCCACCGGGCCCGCTCCCGCGCGGCGCTACGAGTGAGCGGGCTTGTGCGAGCGATCGCGCGGCCTTGACTGCGTGAGCGCCGCTCCCGCCAGGACGATCACCGCGCCGACCGGCGTCGACCAGCTCAGGGACTCGCCGAGCACGGCGACGCCCGCCGCGGTGGCGACGACCGGGACGAAGTAGGTGACCATCTGAGCCGTCGTCGGACCGACCTCGGCGACAAGGCCGTACTGGATCAGGAAGGCGAGGCCGGTGCCGACGGCACCCAGTGCCACGATCGCGAGGAGCGGCACGACGGGGAAGTGTGTGGGCAGGGACGTGAACAGCGGTGTGACGACGGCCAGTTCGGCGGTCGCGACAAGCAGCTGGGCGCCGGTCAGCGACAGGTTCGAGTGGCTTGAGCCGGCCAGGGTGCGGCGTACGTAGATCCAGCCGACCGGGTAGCTCAGCGAGGCGAGCAGCGCCAGCGACGTGCCTCGCAGGTCGAGACCGCTGAAGCCCTGCCAGGCGCCGAGCACCGTGAGCACGCCGAGGAAGCCGATGCCGAGCCCCGCGACCCTGCGCCGGGTCGGCCGGTCCTCGGAGAGCGCGACCATCGAGAGCGCCATGCCCCACAGGGGCGAGGTCGCGTTGCAGATGCCGGCGAGCGT
Organism: Streptomyces sp. NPDC051214; assembly: GCF_040682375.1. Taxonomy (NCBI): domain Bacteria; kingdom Bacillati; phylum Actinomycetota; class Actinomycetes; order Kitasatosporales; family Streptomycetaceae; genus Streptomyces; species Streptomyces sp. NPDC051214. The sequence continues at coordinate 455,709 of NZ_JBFBAT010000008.1, read as the reverse complement.
GGAGGGGATCGTCAGCTCCGCGTACGCGAAGAGCGAGAAGGGCAGGGCGTTGAGCAGCAGCGCGGAGACGGTGAGGTGGGCCCAGGTGCGTGCCCCGCGCGGGAGCCGCTCGCGCTTCGTGACGAGGACGGCCGCGACGACCGCGGTGCCGAACAGGAGCCGCCCCAGGGTGACTTGGAAGGGGGCGTACCCCTCAGTGCCGACCTTGATCAGCAGGAAGCTGAAGCCCCAGATCAGCGAGAGGATGCCGAAGCGGAGACGCCAGCCGAGGGCGGGGCGGGGCTTCGGTTCGGCGGGGTCAGCAGCGGTGGGGGACGTGGCGGCGGGGGAGCCGGGAGAAATGGTGGAGCCGGGAGGGGTGGTGGTGACGCGCATGTACGTCACATTGGAGCCTGCGACCTCTTAGGACAAGCGAAATTAGCTGCCCAGTACCGCGTAGCATTGCTTACATGTTGAACCTGGAGCGCCTGCGCACGCTCGACGCACTGGCCCGGCACGGATCGGTCAGCGGCGCCGCGGCCGGGCTGCACGTCACGACGTCGGCCGTCTCGCAGCAGATGACCAAACTGGAGCGCGAGGTCGGCCAGCAGCTCCTGGCCAAGAACGGCCGCGGAGTGCGCCTCACCGACGCCGGACGGCTGCTCGCCGAGCACGCCGCGCGCATCCTCTCGCAGGTGGAACTCGCCCAGTCCGACCTGGAGGAGCAGCGCGGCAAGGCCGTCGGCGAGCTGCGCATCTCCGCGTTCCCCACGGCGATGCGAGGCCTGCTCCCCACCACGCTCACCGCGCTGCGGGCCGGCCACCCCGGCCTGCGCGTCCGCTCCCAGGAGATGGAGCCGCAGAACGGCGTGGCCGCCGTGGTGCGCGGCGACATCGACCTCGCGGTCGTCCTCGACTGGTACAACAAGCCGCTGCCGATGCCCGGCGGCCTGGTCAAGGCCTCCCTCCTGGATGACCCCGCCGATGTCGCCATGCCCGCGGCGCACCCCCTCGCCGACCGGGCCGAAGTGGACCTGGAGGAGTTCGCGGACGACGAGTGGATCGCCTGGGCGGAGGGGGAGTTCTGCCATGAGTGGCTGATGTTCACGCTGCGCGCCAAGGGCATCGAACCGCGCATCGCGCACCGCGCGGAGGAACACCACACCCAGCTCGCGATGGTGGCCGCGGGTCTCGGCGTGTGCGTGGCCCCCCAGTTGGGGCGCGATCCGATGCCGGCCGGGGTCAGGACCGTCCCGGTGCGCCACCGGGTGCGCCGTCATGTGTACGTGGTGTGGCGCGCGGACGCCGACCGCCGCCCCTCGATCAGGGCGGCGGTGGAGGCGCTCCAGGTGGCGGGGGCTGGGCTGCGTTAGGGCCGGACCGACAGGATCAAGGGCGGGCCGGCAGGTCCGCCAGCTTCCGGAAGTCCCAGGACGTGATCGCTTCGGGTGTGAGCCGGATCCAGGCGTGCTTCCCGTCGTACGGCATCGAGTCCATCCCGAAGTACTTCTGGGCGAAAAGCCGCTCGGGCACGTCGAGTTCGGGGCAGGGCTCGCCCATGCGCGGTGACTCGGCGACGAAGACCGCCGTCCCGGACAGCTCCACGCCCCGCAGCTCCCCGTACTCCACACCGGAGTCGATCACCACGGCGATGCGCTGATCGCCTCGCAGGTCGGCCCAGCGCTTGCTGCGGGTGATCGAGAACAGCCACAAGGACGTGCCGTCCCAGGCGAACCAGAGCGCGCTGACGTGCGGGGCGCCGTCGCCGGACACGGTCGCGACCCGGCAGGTGCGTTCCGCGCCGAGGTAGGCGTCGAGCTCGTCCGGCGACATCATGATCCTGCGGCCCCGGCGCTGTGTGACGGCCATCGGTCCTCCCGCGCGTGAGTGAAGAGTGGATGCACCAACAGAACTGACAGAGCGTCAGTTCCATGCGTCAGGAAAGCATGCGGTCTCTTCCGCCGTGGCGCAATGGCGGCTAGCCTCCGCGCATCCCGGGCGCAGTCCGCATCGACCTGCCCGGACGACCCGGGCGACCCGGACAGGGGGAGCGATGCCGTCGTACGAACAGCTCAGGGAACTTCTCGATCCCGCCACCACCGTACTGATGACCGTCGAGTGCCAGCAGGGGGTGGTGGGGACGGAGAGCGCGCTGCCCGAACTCGCCGACGAGGCACGCTCGTCGGGCTGCCTCGTCAACGTCGCGCGGCTCGTCGCCGCCGCCCACCTGGCCGGGGTGCAGGTCATGCACGCCGTCGCCGAACGCCGGCCCGACGGCCGCGGGGCCAACCGCAACGCCCGCCTCTTCCGTGCCGCCGGGCGGCTGCCCGTGCAGCAGCTCTCCGGGACGCGGGCCGTGCGGATCGCGCCGCCCGTCGAAGTCGCCGACGAGGACCTCGTCGTACGGCGGCTGCACGGCCTCTCGCCCCTCGCGGGCACGGACGCCGACCCGCTCCTTCGCAACCTCGGCTGCCGCACCCTCCTGGTGACCGGTGTGTCGGCGAACGTGGCGATACCGAACGCCGTCTTCGACGCCGTGAACCTCGGCTACACCGCCGTCGTGCCGTCGGACGCCATCGCGGGTGTCCCCTCCGACTACGCACCCGCGATGATCCGCAACACGCTCTCCCTGGTGGCCACCATCGCCACCACCGAGGAGATCCTCGGCGTCTGGAAGCGTCCTAGGCGAGCGTGATCGTGTCCCCGTCCACCTTGATCTCGGCGGCGGGCAGCGGTTTCGGTGCCGGGGCGGCCTTCACGCTCCCGTCGGCGATGGAGAACTTACTGCCGTGGCAAGGGCAGTTGATGGTGCCGCCCTCGACGCTCGTCACCGGACACTGCTTATGGGTGCAGCGGTTCGAGAAGGCCTTGAAGTCACCCTCCGTCGGCTGGGTCACCACCACGCCCTGATCCTTGAAGATCTTGCCCCCGCCCACCGGGATATCCGACGTCTTGGCGAGCGCGGCCCCGGCGGCTCCGGCCGGGGCGTCGGCCTCGGCGGGCGTCTGCTCGTCGGCCTGGTCGGAGCCGTAACCGTCGTCGCTCTCACCGCAGGCCGCGAGGGCCGCGGCCAGGCTGACGACACCCGCGGCGGCGACGACCGAACGGCGGGAGAGCGGGCCCATGGGTTCCTTCGAAATGGTCATGCCCGGAGGTACGAGACCACGGGCCGCCGTGTTCAAACCCTCAAGCACTTCTTGCGCGAACCGAGTTCGGACCGGCATTAACCTGGGGCAATGCTCACCGAAGTAACCGCGGTCCGCTACGCGACGCCCCTGCGGGAGGGCGGATCGCTCCCCGGCCTCGTCGAGGCCGTCGACGGCCGGGGAACGTACGCGCCGTACGTCATGAAGTTCACCGGGGCCGGACAGGGCCGCAAGACCCTCGTCGCCGAAGTGATCTGCGGCCAGTTGGCGCGCGGCCTCGGCTTCCGGGTGCCGAGCCTCGCGCAAATCCGGCTCGACCCCGTGCTCGGCCTGGGCGAGCCCGACCAGCAGGTGCAGGAGCTGCTCAAGGCGAGCGGCGGCCTGAACCTCGGGATGGAGTTCCTCTCGGGCGCGCTCGGCTTCGACTCGCTCGCCTTCGACGTCGCCCCCGCCGAGGCCGGCCGCGTCGTGTGGTTCGACGCGCTCATCAACAACGTCGACCGCTCCTGGCGCAATCCGAACATGCTCATGACCGGCGGCGAGCTGTGGCTCATCGATCACGGCGCGAGCATGATCTGGCACCACAACTGGCGTACGGCCGAGACCGCGGCCACCAAGCCGTACGACGCCTCCGACCACGCCCTCGCCCCCTTCGGCCCCGACGTCGCCTCCGCCGCCGCCGAGCTCGCCCCCCTCGTCACCGAGGAGCTGCTCGCCGCCGCCGCGGCCGACGTGCCCGACGCGTGGCTGGTGGACGAGCCCGGCTTCGAGGACCCCGACGCCGTGCGCCGCGCCTATGTGACGGCACTGCTGCCGCGCGCCAAGACCATCCATGAGCGGATCGAGCTGCCCCGGCCGCAGCGGAAGGGTGCCACCCAGTGACAGCGCCAGTGGGAGTGACTTCGCCCGTGACAGCGACCGAGCAGCCGCCACCTACCGAGCGGGACGTCTTCGAGTACGCCCTGGTGCGCGTGGTGCCGCGCGTGGAGCGCGGCGAGCAGTTCAACGCGGGCGTGGTCGTCTACTGCCGGGCGAAGTCCTTCGTGGCCGCCCGCACGCATCTCGACGAGGGCAAGCTGCGGGCCCTGGACCCCGAGGCCGACCTCGGCGGCATCAGGGCGGCGCTCGGCGCCGTCGAGCGGATCTGTGCCGGAGGCGAGGGGGCGGGTCAGGCCGAGCGGGACGACGCCGGGCGGCGCTTTCGGTGGCTGATCGCGCCGCGCTCGACGGTCGTACAGCCGGGGCCGGTGCACACGGGCCTGACGGCGGATCCTGCCGCAGAGGTGGACCGACTCCTCGACCTACTGGTGAGGTAAAGAATCACAGGCCCCAGTGTGCCGTTGACACCGGGTGCCAGGGCTTCTAGCGTCTCGTTCAGCTGAAGGTACTAAGCGGTCGCTCACCATCGGGGCGTACCGTAGAGCCGCATCCCACAGGGCGAGGAGAACCAGCATGTCCACCACTGAGCAGCGCGTCGCGGTCGTGACCGGAGCAGCGCGAGGCATCGGCGCGGCGACCGCCGTGCGTCTGGCCGCCGAAGGCCGCGCCGTCGCGGTGATCGACCTCGACGAGGCCGCCTGCAAGGACACCGTCACGCAGATCACCGCTGCCGGTGGCAAGGCGATCGCCGTCGGCTGCGACGTGTCCGACGAGGCTCAGGTCGAGGCGGCCATCGCCCGGATCGCCGACGAGCTCGGCGCGCCCACGATCCTCGTGAACAACGCCGGTGTGCTCCGCGACAACCTCCTCTTCAAGATGAGCGCGAGCGACTGGGACACGGTCATGAACGTGCACCTGCGCGGCGCCTTCCTGATGTCGAAGGCCTGCCAGAAGCACATGGTGGACGCCAAGTTCGGCCGGATCGTGAACCTCTCCTCGTCCTCCGCGCTCGGCAACCGCGGCCAGGTGAACTACGCGGCGGCCAAGGCGGGCCTCCAGGGCTTCACCAAGACCCTCGCCAAGGAGCTCGGCAAGTTCGGCGTCACCGCCAACTCCGTGGCCCCCGGCTTCATCGTCACCGAGATGACCAAGGCCACCGCCGACCGCGTCGGCATGGGCTTCGAGGACTTCCAGGCCGCGGCCGCCACCCAGATCCCGGTGCAGCGCGTCGGCCGCCCCGACGACATCGCCAACGCCATCGCCTTCTTCACGGGCGACGCGGCGGGCTTCGTCTCGGGTCAGGTCATGTACGTGGCCGGCGGCCCGCTCAACTAGTTCTTCCCGGAGGGATGCGGAGATGACTGTGCAGGACAGTGGAAAGGCCGCGCTCATCACGGGCGCCAGCCGCGGAATCGGCTACGGCATCGCGGAGGCGCTCGTCGCCCGCGGTGACCGGGTGTGCATCACCGGACGCAACGAGGACGCGCTGAAGGAGGCCGTCGAGAAGCTCGGCGCCGACCGCGTCATCGGCGTCGCGGGCAAGGCCCACGACGAGGCCCACCAGGCGGTAGCCGTGGAGCGCGCCATGGAGGCCTTCGGGCGGGTCGACTTCTTGATCAACAACGCCGGCACGAACCCGGTGTTCGGGCCGATGGCCGAGCTCGACCTCAATGTGGCACGGAAGGTCTTCGAGACCAACGTGATCTCGGCGCTCGGCTTCGCCCAGCAGACCTGGAAGGCCTGGCAGAGCGAGAACGGCGGCGCGATCGTGAATATCGCCTCCGTCGCGGGCGTCGCCCCCTCGCCGTTCATCGGCGCGTACGGCATGAGCAAGGCAGCCATGGTCAACCTCACCCTGCAGCTCGCGCACGAGTTCGCGCCCAAGGTGCGGGTCAACTCGATCGCGCCCGCCGTGGTCAAGACCAAGTTCGCCCAGGCGCTCTACGAGGGCCGCGAGGCGGAGGCCGCGGCCGCCTACCCCCTGGGGCGGCTGGGCGTGCCGGAGGACATCGGGGGCGCGGCCGCGTTCCTCACGTCCGGCCAGTCCGACTGGATCACGGGACAGACACTCGTGGTCGATGGCGGCATCTTCCTCAATGCGGGCGTCAGCTGACGAAGCCCCGGCAATCACCAGGTACGCCATCCAAAAGGGACGTACACCCGCATCAAGTGCCCCGTCGGCGCCGCAAGTTGGCCCGGCGGGGCATTGCGATATTGTCTCCCGACCCATGGCATGGCCGATCGAGGAGCGTGCGCGTGTTCAGTGAAGTTCGCCTGGTGGCGGCGGCGGGTCTCCGTGGCCTGGCCGGGCTGCCCCGCCGGGGCCTGCGGCCGGCCGCGGCGCTGGTGTCCATATCCCTGCTCTCGGGATGCGGAGTCTTCTCGTCGGACGAGTCCGACGAGGAACAGAAGATCACCGTCGGCACCATGAGTGCTCCCAGCACCCTCGATCCGGCCGCTGCCTGGGACAGCTCCTGGGAGCTGTACCGCAACGTCTTCCAGACGCTCCTCAGCTTCCCCAGCGGGGCGGCCGAGCCCGAGCCGGACGCGGCCGAGTCCTGCAAGTTCGCCGACGCGACGAACACCGTCTTCACCTGTGAGCTGCGCGAGGACCTCAAGTTCTCCGACGGCCACGCGCTCGACGCCAAGGCGGTCAAGTACACCTTCGACCGTATGCGGCGCATCGACGTGAAGGGCGGGCCCGCGGGTCTGCTCGGATCGCTCGACTCGGTCGAGACGAAGGGGGAGCGCACGGTCACGTTCCGGCTCAAGAAGCCGGACGCCACCTTCCCGTTCGTGCTCTCCACGCCCGCCATGTCGATCGTCGATCCGCGCGAGTACCCGGCGGACAAGCTCCGTGAGGGCTCGTCGATCGCGGGCTCGGGGCCCTACGCCCTGGAGTCGTACCAGGCAGGTGAGCGGGCGGAGCTGGTCAAGAACACGAACTACAAGGGCGCGGCCGACCGCAAGAACGACGCCGTCACGATCCGTTACTTCAAGAAGTCGGCCACCATGGTCGAAGCCCTGAAGAACAAGCAGATCGACGTCACCTTCCGCGGGCTCGCGGCCACGGACATCGTCGACATGCAGGCCAACAAGCACGCGCGCGAGGGAATCCAGCTCGTGGAGGGCTCGGGCACCGAGATCCGCTACCTGGTGTTCAACCCCGATGACCCGTGGGCCAAGAAGAAGCCGGTCCGCCAGGCCTTCGCCCAGGTCATCGACCGTCCGGCCATCGCCCACAAGATCTACCAGGACACCGTCGAGCCGCTGTACTCGATGGTCCCCCAGGGGCTCACCGGGCACGGCACGGGCTTCTTCGACGACTACGGGGACCCCAGCAACAGCAAGGCCGCGAACATCCTCAAGGGTGCGGGCATCAACGAACCCGTGCCGCTCACGCTCTGGTACACCACCGACCGCTACGGTTCGGCGACCGCCGGAGAGTTCGAGGAGATCAAGCGGCAGCTGGAGGGCTCGGGACTCTTCAAGATCACGCTCAAGAGCCGGCCCTGGACCGAGTTCGACGCGGGCACCAAGAAGCGCGAGTACCCGGTCTTCGGCCGTGGCTGGTTCCCCGACTTCCCTGACGCGGAGAACTTCATCGCGCCGTTCATCGGTGCGAAGAACGTGCTCAACACGCCCTACCCGGCTCCGGAGATCACCGACGAGGTGCTGCCGCGCTCGCGCCGTGAGGCCGACCGGGGCGCGGTGGCCGACGACTTCGAGCGGGCCCAGAGGCTGCTCGTGGACGACGCGCGGCTGCTGCCGCTGTGGCAGGGCAAGCAGTACATCATGGCGAGCGAGGAGATCGCGGGCGGCGAGCGCGCCCTCGACCCCTCGGCGATCATGATGATGTGGGAGCTGGAGCGCAAGACCAGCTGGTAGCCGGTCGCGGGAGTGCGCAGTGGGAAGCGGGCAGCGGGCAGCGAAGTGATTGTCAGTGGTCGCCGGTAGGTTCTGTGGTGAGAAGTGACCGCACACCGGAGGTTGTTGACGTGACCGACATCGCCATGCTGCCCGCGTCCTGGCGCGGAGTCCTCGGCGAGGAGCTGCAGAAGCCCTACTTCAAGGAGCTCACCGAGTTCGTCGAGCAACAGCGGGAGCAAGGCCCCGTCTACCCTCCGCGTGACGAGGTGTTCGCCGCGCTCGACGCGACGCCGTACGACCAGGTCAAGGTGCTCGTCCTCGGCCAGGACCCGTACCACGGCGAGGGACAGGGCCACGGCCTCTGCTTCTCCGTGCGGCCCGGCGTGAAGACCCCGCCCTCGCTGCGGAACATCTACAAGGAGATGAAGGAGGAGCTCGGCCACCCCGTGCCGGACAACGGCTATCTGATGCCGTGGGCCCAGCAGGGCGTCCTGCTCCTGAACGCGGTGCTCACGGTCCGCGCCGGAGAGGCCAACTCCCACAAGGGCAAGGGCTGGGAGAAGTTCACCGACGCGGTGATCCGCGCGGTCGCCGACCGCCCGGACCCCGCCGTCTTCGTCCTGTGGGGCAACTACGCCCAGAAGAAGCTGCCCCTCATCGACGAGGAGCGGCACGTGGTCGTGAAGGGCGCGCACCCCTCGCCGCTCTCCGCGAAGAAGTTCTTCGGCTCGCGCCCCTTCACGCAGATCGACGAGGCGGTGGCGGCGCAGGGACACGAGCCGATCGACTGGCGGATTCCGAACCTGGGCTGAGTGCTTTCCTGAGCCGAGTGCTTTCTGGGCCGTTCAGTTGATCTCGTAGGTGAGGGTGTACGGGACGGTGGTCTCGCCGTGTCGCGCAGTGAACGCGCCGGTGCCGGTGAGGCCCGTCAACTCCCCTGACCCCGAGCCGGGTTGCACGGTCAGGGCACAGGTGATGGTGCCGTCGGCGCCGAACGAGCCGCGCTGCTCCAGGACGAAGGAGCCCGCGCGGCCGTCGAGGGTGCCTTCGATGAACTCGTAGCCCACGAAGGCGCCGGTGGTCTCGTCGGCGTACACGAGCGTGTACTCGCAGGAGGTGCCGGTGGCCTCGATGGCGCCGGTGAAGTCGTTGGTCACGGCGGCGTGCGCGATGCGGGCGCCGCCCTCGGCTCCGGCGACCGGCTTCTCGTCCCAGTGGGAGAAGGTGAAGGTCCCCGTCCCTGTGGCTGAGGCGGTGGTAGCGGCTGCGGTCGTGGCTGCTGTGTTCGTCGTCATGTGAGGAGCCTGTCACCGGTACCTGACACCTTCTGTCAGGTACCGGTGCAGACTTGGTTCCATGCGCGCCGACCGTCTTCTCGCCCTGCTCCTGCTGCTCCAGAACCGGGGGCGCATGACCGCGCCCGAGCTCGCCGGGGAGCTCGAGGTCTCGGTGCGGACCGTCTACCGGGACGTGGAGGCCCTCGCCGCATCCGGTGTGCCCGTCTACGCCGAGCGGGGTCCGACGGGTGGCTTCCGGCTGATGGACGGCTACCGCACCCGGCTGACCGGCCTCACCGACGACGAGGCCGACTCCCTCGCCCTCGCCGGGATGCCGGCCGCCGCAGCCGATCTGGGCCTTGGGGCCGAACTGGTCACCGCACAGCTCAAGTTGGGGGCGGCGCTGCCGACCGGGCTCGGCGAGCGGTCGCGGCGGATCCAGGAGCGTTTCCACCTGGACGCGGAGGGCTGGTTCCGCGCGGCCGATCCGGCGCCGCTGTTGGCCGTGGTCGCCGACGCCGTGTGGCGGCGGCGTGTGCTGCGGGCGCACTACCGGCGGTGGGGCGGCGAAGTGCGGCGCGAACTGCACCCCTTGGGGCTCGTGCTCAAGGCGGGCAACTGGTATCTGGTGGCGTCCGCCGACGGCACCGTACGCACCTACCGGGTCTCACGGTTCCTGGAGGTGACGGCGACGGACGAGGACTCCGAGCGGCCCGCCGGGTTCGATCTGGCCGCCTACTGGGAGAGCGCGTCGCGCGACCTGCAGGCGCGTGTGCTGCAGGGGACGGCGCGGGTGCGGGTGACGCCGGCGGGGCTTCGGCTGCTGCCCGCGCTGTTCGGGGCGGCCGGGACACGGGCCGTGGAGGCGGCGGGCGAGCCGGACGCGGCGGGCCGAAGGGTGGTCGATCTGGAGGTCGAGACGCTGCCCGTGGCCGTGAGCGACCTGATCAGGCTCGGCCTGGAGGCGGAGGTGCTCGGCCCGCCCGAACTGCGCGCGGAGGTGGCGAGGACCGTCACCGGGCTGGCCCAGCGGTACGCGTGAGCGCCTCGCGGCCGATCGCGCCTGACCGTGATTGTCGGTGGGGCCGGATAGCGTCGAGAGCGGTGGGCACGATGGGCGTACGAGTGTGGAGGACCCGGTGGCGGAGCAGCAGGAGCAGGCGGCGGAAGACGCCATGATGACCCGGATCGGGCAGGCGGTCATGCTGCACCACGGGGGTGACCGTGAGGAGGCGCAGGTCCGCTTCCTCGGCCTGTGGTCGGAGATCGGCGAGGAGGGCGACCCGCTGCACCGCTGCACGCTTGCGCACTACATGGCGGACACACAGGAGGACCCCTCGGACGAACTGGCGTGGGATCTGCGGGCGTTGTCGGCGGCGGACGAGCTCACGGACGAGCGCCTGCACGAGCACCACGACTCCATCGCGGTCCGCGGCTTCTACCCCTCGCTGCACCTGAACCTGGCGGCGGACTACGCGAAGCTGGGGCGCCCCGAGGCGGCGCGCAACCACATCCGGCGGGCGCGTGGGGCGGTCGGGGCCTTGGGCGACGACGGGTACGGGGACGGGGTCAGGGCGGCCATCGGGAGGCTGGAGCTGCAGTTGGGGGAGGGCAGCGAGGTCGAGTGAGGCGGGGTGGGGGTTGGGGGCCGTGCGGTGAAGCGCGTGCGCCGGGTGCGTGAGGGTCAACGCCCGTAAGCCTTCTGGCAGATGACGGCCTCGGGGCTGCCCGGCTGCCAGCCCCCGTACTGCTTGCCGAGGGCGCAGAGGTCCGCGATCGTGGGCGCGGCGGCGTCGGGCAGAGCGGCGGGTTCGGCGACCTTGGGGCGCGGGGCGCGGCGCTGCGGGGGAGGGGCCGAGGGGCGCGCGCGGTCGGCCGTACGGGGCGGTGCGGCGGGGACGGTCGGTGCGGTGCCGGTGGCGCGGGGCGCCGGGGCGCGCGGGGTTTCGATGAGCTCCAGTGCCTCACGGGCGGGGGCTTCCACGACGCGCGGGCGGGAGTTGCCGTCGGCGCGGGGCGCCGGGGGCGGGGCGCTCGCGGCGGACGGTCCGGGCGCGGGGTGCCGCTCGACGCTCACACAGCCGGAGAGGGCGGTGACCGCCACGGAGGCCAGGACTGTGGCGGTGGTCGTGGTTCGGTGCATTCGCGCAACTCTGAGGGGTGGGGGGTGCTTTCGGCGAGGGAACGAGGGGAAGTTGGCCCGCATGGGTGAGTGCGCCTCTGGCCGGCGGGGGAACGGGCGTGGTGGGCGGCCCGGTGTCATGCCCGCCGGGTGCACCGACTGGCGCCTGGTGGTCCCCGCGCCCGGCCGCCCCTTCGAACCGCACGAGACCTGAGCCCACAGCGATGGCGGTGTCCGGGGCACCCATAGCTCAACGACGGCAGGATCTACGCGTACGCCACCGCCACCGTCCCCGAGGGCGGCCACAGCCCCGACGCCGAGCAGGCCATCGAGGACGCCGTCGTCCTGGCCCACCACGCGGAGCCGGCTGGCGACCTGGCCGCCGGGCTCGCCCGCCACAGCGCGGTACGGGTGCCGCGCACCACGTACGCGACGAGGTCATCGCCGCCGCCGGGCGCCTCGGCCCGGACCTGATCCTGCGGAGCTTCGCCTCCACCGCCGACTGGCGCCCGCCGCAGCAGCCGTATGCTGCGGGAGCGGAATGCGCACAGAGGTAGTGGACACAAAGGGGACAGTGGTGAAGGTCGGCTGTATCGGACTCGGTGACATCGCGCAAAAGGCGTACCTTCCGGTGCTCACCACCCTGCCCGGGGTCGAGCTGCACCTGCAGACGCGCACGCCCGCGACCCTGGCCCGCGTCGCGGGCACCCACCACATCCCCGAGGCGCGCTGCCACACCGACCTGGACGCGCTGCTCGCCCAGGGCATCGACGCCGCCTTCGTGCACGCCTCGACCGCCGCGCACCCGGAGATCGTGACGCGGCTGCTCGAAGCGGGCGTGGCCACGTACGTCGACAAGCCCCTGGCGTACGAACTCGCCGACTCGCAGCGGCTCGTGCGCCTGGCCGAGGAGCGCGGGGTCAGCCTCGCCGTCGGCTTCAACCGCCGCTTCGCGCCCGGCTACGCGCAGTGCGTCGAGCACCCGCGCGAGCTGATCCTGATGCAGAAGAACCGCGTCGGTCTGCCCGAGGACGTGCGCACGCTCGTCCTGGACGACTTCATCCACGTCGTGGACACCCTGCGCTTCCTGGCGCCGGGGCCGATCGACCACGTCGGCGTGCGCGCCCGCGTCCAGGACGGGCTCATGGAGCACGTCGTGCTGCAGCTCGCGGGGGACGGGTTCACCGCGATCGGCGTGATGAACCGGCTGAGCGGTTCCACCGAGGAGATCCTGGAGGTCTCCGGTCAGGACACCAAGCGCCAGGTGATCAACCTCGCCGAGGTCATCGACCACAAGGGCCAGCCCAGCGTGCGGCGGCGCGGCGACTGGGTGTCGGTGGCCCGCCAGCGCGGCATCGAGCAGGTGGTGCTCGCCTTCCTCGACGCCGTGCGCGCGGGCAAGGTGCTCAGCGCCCGGGATGCGCTGGCGACCCATGAGCTGTGCGAGCGTGTGGTCCGTGCGGCTCAGGAGCAGGCCGCCTGAGGCGACCCTTCGCGGGCCTTCGCAGGGCCCGCACGCCCTCGGCCGCACACAGCACCGCGAGCACGGCCAGGGCCGTGTGCACGGGCCAGTCGCCCAGCCTGACGTACGGCGTGACGCCCTCGGCCAGCGGAATGTCGTACGTCGACGTGGCGCTCGCCGCGGTGCCGAGCGGTGCTCCGACCCGCTCGCCGCCCGCGCCGTACACCGCGGAGACGCCGGTGAGCGTGGCGTGCACCATGGGGCGGCCGGTCTCGGCGGCGCGCACCGCCGCGAGCGACGCGTGCTGCTCGGGCGCCCAACTGGACTGGAACGTCGAGGTGGACGACTGCGCGAGCAGCAACTGGGCGCCCTCACGCGTCAGATGACGGCTCATGTCGGGGAACGCCGACTCGAAGCACACCAGCGGGCCGACCTTCAGGCCGCCCCCCACGTCCATCACCACCGGACGCTCGCCGCGCCTGCGGTCCTCGCCCGCCGCCTTGCCCACGGACGTCGCCCAGCCCAGGAGCGAGCGAGCGGGGACGTACTCGCCGAAGGGGACGAGCCGCATCTTGTCGTAGCGGTCGCCGGTCGGGCCCTGGGGGCCCACCAGGACGGAGCTCTTGAAGATGCCGGGCCGGTCGGAGCGGCGCGCGTCCACGTTCACCAGGATGTCCGCGCCGACCTCGCGGGACAGCGCGGCTATCCGCCGGGCGACGTCGGGGCGCTCCGCGAGGTCGTACCCGACGCTGCTCTCGCCCCAGACGACGAGGTCCAGGTCCTGCCCCGCCAGGCCGCGGGTCAGTTCCTCCTCGCGCGCGAGGCGCTTGTCGGCGCCGCCCACCCCGTCGATGACGCCCGGCTGGACGACGGCCACGCGCATCCGGCCGGAGGCTTCGGGGCGCGGGGCCCACGCCCAGGCGGAGGTGGTCACGGCGGCCACGGCCACGAGACCGGCGGTGGCGGGGATGACCTTGGCGACGGAGGTGCGGGCCGGTTTCGACGGGCGGACGGCGTGGGCCGGGGCGAGCGTCACGACGAGTGCCGCGACGGCGGTGTTCGTGGCGACGAGCAGGGCGCTGACCAGCCACACCCCGCCCACCGACATCAGCCGCAGGGCGGGTTCGACCTGCCACTGACTGGAGCCGAGCAGCCCCCACGGGCCGCCGAGGCCCTCCCATGACCTGACCAGTTCCACCATCAGCCAGCCGGACGGCAGGACGACCAGCGCGGCCGCGGTGCGCCCCGGTGTGGGCACCCCGCCGAGCAGGCGCCGTACGAGCCAGCCCCACGGCGCCCACAACAGGCCGAGGAGCGCGGCGATGACGAGGGTGAACACGTGGAGGCTCGGCAGCAGCCAGTGATGCACCGCCACCATGAACCCCAGGCCGCCGAGCCATCCGTCGATCGCCGCCCTGCGCCCGGTGCCCGCCGAGCGTGCCAGCAGGATCCAGGGCACGAGCGCGACGTACGCGAACCACCAGAGCGACGGTGCGGGGAACGCGAGGGCCGGAAGCGCGCCGACGGCGACCGCGATGACGCCACGCCAACGGGCCGACGCGAGCAGCCCCGCCGCCGGAGCGGCCGTGAGGCGTGGCCGCCGCGGGTCCCGGTCGTCGCGGAGTGGTTCCATGCAGCGCCTCCCTCGGTCCCCGACGCCCGGTCGTCCCTCCAGTGTGCGCGCCCCGGACGATCTAGGACAGTGCGCCTGTCACGCGTTTTCCGGACCGCTTTCCTGGTGTTTCTCCCGGCCGTTTCCCGGTTCGCTCTCCTAGCCGGACGGGTGGCTCGCGGACCGCTGCGTCATCTGGCGCCACTTCTCCTGCACGGTCACCTGACTCAGCCGCCAGCCCTGCTCCGTACGCAGGGCCGTGAAGGCGTAGCGGCCACCGCATATGAAGTCCGGCGCCGAGGATTCCGTGCCGCCTTCGCCTTTCTCCCCGGCCTCGCCCTTCTCTCCGGCCTCGCCCGAGGCGAAACGCATGGGGTTCACATAGTCGGCCTGGACCTGCGCCACGTCACCGACGTCCTGGTCGAGTGTCCCGAACCGCAGCCTCCGGTTGACGATCAGATGCTGCCGCATCGGGAAGAGCCGCATCGTCTGGGCCAGCCATACGGCCACCTCCGCGGCGCTCGCGTCCACACCGCCCGCCGAGCTGTAGTCGGCGCGGCCGTCCGGGGTGAAGAGCCTTTGGTAGGCGTCCCAGTCGCCGTCGTCGACGGTCACTGCGTACTCGGTGATGAGGGAGTCGATGGCCAACCGGTCCATCACGGCGGCGAGTTCCACGCGCTGCGTCATCGGGTCAGTGTTGGGCACGGGGGGTGTGCAGCCAAGAGGCGTGCAGGAACGTGCCGGAAGGTGTGCGGGCACGTGGCGCGCGTGTTGCCGTCAGAAGGGGGTCGAAGACGGGCCAACTGCCTTACCATGCACGGCAGTTCTCATTCCGTGCACGGTCCGTCGAAGCAGGCAGGAACACTCCGAGCTGGGAGACCCGGTGAAGAACGAGCAGCGCATAGCGGCGTACAAACGGCAGGGCAACCGCAAGGAACTCACGGGGCGGCAGAAGCGCCGCGTGGCGAGGAAGGCGCGCCAGGGCAAGGGCTGACGCGGCAACCGTTGACGGCGGGGGCGTGTCGCGGCGACAGTACGGCACATGAGCCCGCGCGCCCGCGGCGTACTGATCGACGTCGGTGGTGTGCTCGTCCGCGAGTACCTGCCCGCCGTCGCGGCGGCCTGGGGCAGGCGTCTCGGCCTCGCGCCCACCGCCTTCATGGCCGCCCTGTACGAGGGAAACGATTCCGGGGTCCTCATCGGCCGCGTCAGTGAGGACGCCTGGTGGGAGACCGTCCGGGAGCGGCTGCGCACGGGACCGGACGTGATCGCCGAGCTGCGCCGGGACCTGGCGGCCAGGGAGAGCTGGGACGAGGAGCTCGTGGCGTGCCTGCGGGACCTGCGGAAGCAGGGCGTCCGCACGGCCGTGGTCAGCAACACCTGGCCCGGTCTGCGCGAGCGGATGGAGGAGGGCGGTCTGACGGACATCGCCGACCGCCTCGTCCTGTCCTGCGAGGTCGGATGCGCCAAGCCGGACCGGCGGATCTATGAGATCGCACTGCGGCTGCTCGCCGTCGAGCCCGCGCGGGCTCTGTTCATCGACGACACCTCCGGCAATGTGGCGGCGGCGCGGGCGCTGGGGACGGCAGGTCACGTACACACCGAGACGGCGCAAACCCTCGCTCGTATACGGGAGTTCACCTCTCAGGGGTGAGGGCCGTCAGGGCTGGGGACCCGCGCTAGGCCGCCTTGACGACCTCTTCGCGCACGGCGGCAGCCCATTCGGTGACCAACTGCTCGTACTCACGGCGCTGTTCGGCCGAGAGACGTCCGCCGGCGCGCATCCACAGACCGCGGATCCGCTCGTTCAGTTCCGCGGCAGACCGTGCGGAACCAAGGGGCTGAGGGGTTAAGGGCATGCGTCAAGCCTAGGGGATGCCTACGACAATCGGAACTCTCAGCTACCGTTCACCTCCTCCAAGTGAGCGGATGCACAGCGAAGCGGCCCGTCGCTCGGCGTCACCCGTACGGCGCATCACCGCACCGCCCCGGGTCGTGACCCCTGATATCCAGGGGAGAAGGGACGCGCCGGAAGCCGCGCGCCGTGGGGGATTCATCGCCCTGACGCCGTAGTGGCGGCCGGGGCCCACCGAGTGGAGGACCACTCATGTCTCAGTACATAAGTCTCTCCGTGGACTTCACCCAAGGCCTCAACGACGCCTGGTCGAAGGTCGCCCAGTTCGTGCCGAAGCTGATCGGCTTCCTGGTCGTCCTGGTCATCGGCTGGTTCGTGTCCAAGATGATCGCGCGGGTCCTGGACCGGGTCCTGCGCAAGGTCGGCTCGGAGAAGCTCGCCGAACGGGCGGGCGCGTCCCGCATGCTGGCGAACTCCAAGTACGACATGACGGGGATCGTCTGCAAGGTCATCTACTTCGCCCTGCTCCTGATCACCCTGCAGCTGGGCTTCGGTGTCTTCGGCAGCAACCCGGTCTCCACGATGCTCGACGGCATCGTCTCCTGGATCCCGCGCGGCGTCGTCGCCATCGTCCTGATGGTCGTCGCCATGGCGGTCGCCAACATCGTGCGCGACATCGTCACCAGCGCCCTGTCCTCGATGTCGTACGGGAAGACCGTCGGCACGATCGCGTGGGCCTGCATCGTGGCCCTCGGCGTGTTCGCGGCCCTCGGCCAGGCGGGCATCGCCACCACGGTCACCCAGCCGGTGCTCTACGCGGCCCTGGCGGCCGGTGCCGGAATCCTGATCGTCGGCGTGGGCGGTGGCCTCATCGGCCCGATGCGGCAGCGCTGGGAGCGCTGGCTGAACACGGCCGAGCAGGAGACGGCCAAGGCCCGGGGCAGCGTCAGCGCCTACCAGGCCGGGCGTCAGGACGCGATGAGCAACCAGCCCGTGCAGGAGCGCACGCGTCCCGGCATGGGCTCGGAGACGGGCAGCCACCTGCGTGACGACGACATGCGTGACGGCATGTGACCGTTCCGGGTCCTGAAGGCCGTCCTCGGACCGCCTCAGGCCCCGGAGGACTCCGGCACCAGGTCGTGCCGCCTCACCAGCCAGGAGATGGCGGTGAGGCGGCACACCGCGTAGTCGTGGCCCACCGGCTCCCGCCACCCGTTCTCGGCCAGCGCGTCGAGGAACCCCAGGGCGTAGTCCGAGAGGATCTCCGGGTCCGGCGCCGGCGGCACGAGCCCGGCCCCGCCCATCTCGAGCCGGTCCCGCAGCTCCGCGACGTGCTGGTCCACGGCGGCCGTGAATCCGGGCTCGAAGGCGAACTCGGCGAAGCGCGGGGCGTACGAGGCGCTGATGCGGGCGAGGGGCGACATCCCTTCACCGTAGGACGGCCAAACCCTCCTGAAGAGGGTCTTTCGGCATGCCATTGGTCACAACGCCCGCCCGCTGGTCGCACGTCCCGTCTTCTGGTCACAAGGACCCGGTCACCTTGTCCAGCACGCCCCTGGCGTCGCGCCCGGCGTTGCGGGCGGCCCGCCGTCCGGACTCCGCCGCGCCACGGCCGCGATGGGCGCCGGACTTCACGGCGGAGCGGCCACGGGTGGCGCCGGACTTGGCGGCGCTGCGGCCGCGGTACGCGAGGGAGGGCTTGCCGTGGGTGTCGGCCGCCGCGAGCAGCAGGCCGCCGAGCAGGGAGAGGTTCTTGATGAACTGGGTGCGCTGAGCGGCGCGGCGCTCCGGGTCCTTCTCCTTCCACCAGGCGTGCCCGGCCAGCGTCGTGGGCACGAGGGACCCGGCAAGCGCCAGCGCGGCGACCCGGGGCACCCGCCCGGTGGCCAGCATCGCGCCGGCACCGAGCTGCACCGCACCGTTGATGCGGACCAGGCGTTCGGGGTCCTCCGGCAGCCGGGGAATCCTGGAGCCCAGCGGAACCGCGACAGGCTCCGCCGCCGGAGCCACGCGCTTGGGGTTCCGGAGGGTACTGAATCCTCCCGACAGGAAGACCGAGGCGAGCAACGGGCGTGCGCATTTCCTGAGAACAGCCATGCCATCCGGCTTCCCCCGATACGGGGTGTCAGTCAGCGCCCGGCGCTATCCCGCCGACTCTCCCGCGTGCGGGCTGAGCGCACCCGCGCCGACCAGGGCGAACAGCACGATGCCGAGGATGATCCGGTAGTACACGAACGGCATGAAGGACTTGGTGGTGATGAACTTCATGAACCACGCAATTACGGCATAACCGACAACGAATGCGACGATCGTTGCGAAGATCGTCGGGCCCCAGGAGACATGGCCGCCCTCGCCCGCGTCCTTGAGCTCGAAGACGCCGGAGGCGAGGACCGCCGGGATGGCGAGCAGGAACGAGTAGCGGGCCGCCGCCTCGCGGGTGTAGCCCATGAGCAGGCCGCCGCTGATGGTGGCGCCGGAGCGGGAGACGCCCGGGATCAGGGCCATCGCCTGGCACATGCCGAAGATCAGGCCGTCGCGGACGCCCAGCTCCTTCAGGCTCTTGCGCTCCTTGACGGCGCGGTGCTTGCCGCCGGTCTCGTCGCGGGCCGCCAGACGGTCGGCGATGCCGAGGACGATGCCCATCACGATCAGCGTCGTGGCGATGAGCCGCAGGTCGCGGAACGGGCCCTCGATCTGGTCCTTGAAGGTGACGCCGAGGACGCCGATCGGGATGGAGCCGACGATGACGAGCCAGCCCATCTGCGCGTCGTGGTCCGAGCGTGGCACCTTGCCGAAGAGGGAGCCGGTCCACGCGGAGATGATCCGCGCGATGTCCTTGCGGAAGTAGATCAGCACGGCGGCCTCGGTGCCGATCTGGGTGATCGCGGTGAACGCGGCTCCCGGATCGTGCCAGCCCGCGAACGCCGCGGTCAGCCGCAGATGCGCGCTGGACGAGATCGGGAGGAACTCGGTCAGTCCCTGGACGAGCCCGAGGATGAAGGATTCAAGCCAAGACATGGAAACTGCGCCGTCCAAGTACGGATCATGGGCTGCGGGTGCGGTCATGTGACGGGACACGGGAGGTGTGCGGGCGAGGGGTGATCACTCCCCTGCCGTGGGGCAGCGTAGCGTCACTTGGTTACGAGACCGCCGGAGGGCCGCCGCCCGGTGTTCGCCGTCTGTCGGCGCCCTACCGGTTGCGCAGGTGGTGGCGCTTGCACCACGCCACGACCGCGCCCGCGAGGCCCGTCACCGCGATGAAGCCCATCGCGACGAGGAAGACCGGCGACGTCGGCGTCGAAGCGCGGGCGCCCGCGATGACGTACGCGGCGGTGTTCGGGATCGACCCCAGGCCGGTGGCGAGCAGGAACGGCAGCCATCCCATGCGGGACACCGACGCGCAGTAGTTGGCCGCCGCGAACGGCACCCCGGGGAACAGCCGCGCCGCCAGCATCGAGCGGAAGCCGTGCCTGCTCAACTGCCCGTCGGCCGCCTTCAGCCAGCGCCCCCGGAGCAGCGGACGCAGCGCGTCCTGCCCCAGCATCCTGCCGAGCCCGAAGGCGATCCCGGAGCCGAGGACCGTGCCCGCGATGGCCGCGGTGAGGCCCAACTGCGACCCGAACAGGGCGCCTGCCGCCAGATTGAGCAACGGACGCGGCACGAACGCCGTGGTGCACAGGCCGTACGCGACGGCGAAGACCACGACGGCGGCGGCGCCGCCGAGTTGCGCGGGCCAGCCGTCGGACAGGATGCGTTGTGGCTCGAAGAGCAGGACACACGTCCCGGCGGCCGCGAGCAGCGCCACCAGCAGCGACAGCCGCGACCACGGCGAGAACAGCACCCTGGTGCAGCGCTCGGCGAAGCCTTGCGGACGGACGGCGGCTGAGTCGAACATCCGGGGAGACTAACCGACAAATGTGTGTGATCGCCGTAGGGGACGTCTCACGGGCGTCACAGTTCTAGGGTGCGTCCATGAGTGTCACCGTCCCGCACAGCGACTTGGCCGACACCGTCATGGCACGGCTCACCGCCGCCTACACGACGCCGGCCGATCCCGAGTGGGCCTCGCGGGCACAGGCGTACATAAGGAATGTCGCCCCCTTCCTCGGCCTGCCCACGCCGTTGCGCCGCCGGCTGTCCCGCACGGTGCTCGCCGGGCTCCCGCGCCCCGACGCGACCGACTGCGCGGCGATCGCGTTGCGCTGCTGGGAACTTCCGGAGCGCGAGTACGCCTACTTCGCCGTGGACTATCTGCGCCGCCATGTGACACGCCTTCCCTCGGACTTCCTCCCGGTCGTGCGCCATCTCGTGACGACGGTCTCGTGGTGGGACACGGTCGACGCGCTCGCTGCGCATGTCGTGGGCGGTCTGGTCGCCGCCGACCCGGGGCTTCGGACCGAGATGGACGCCTGGATCGAGGACGAGGACCTGTGGGTGGCCCGCACCGCCCTCCTCCACCAGCTCCGGTACAAGGACGCCACCGACACCGAACGCCTCTTCGGTTACTGCGTACGCCAGTCGGGGCACCCCGACTTCTTCATCCGCAAGGCCATCGGCTGGTGCCTGCGGGAGTACGCCAAGACCGATCCGGACGCCGTACGGGCCTTCGTCGAGCGGGAGCGCGGGCGCCTCGCGCCGCTCTCGGTGCGCGAGGCCCTGAAGAACCTCTGAGCGCACCGGACTTCACGGGCCGCTCCCGTCACGAGCCCGTCGCGTGCCCGCCGCGAGCCCGTCGCGATCCCGGCGAAAACCATTCGACGAACCCCTGCCCGTCGGCAATGATCTGCGACATGTTCCGGTACGCCTTTCCCGCAGACACGTCCGCAGTCGCGGACGTCGCGAAGGCTGCCGTTTTCCACTTCGCAGCATTTCCTGTCGACGGCGCCCGACGCTGACCCTCCCCGGACACTCCGGCGGACCCCAAAGGGGGAGGGTCGGTCCGGCCCCGGGGTCCCCGTCCCGAGTGTGCACGCGACGACGTGCGCCCAGGACTTCAGCTTTCGAGTTCCGGAGAAGGAACCGCCATGTCCAAGACGGCATACGTCCGCACGAAACCGCATCTCAACATCGGCACGATGGGCCACGTCGACCACGGCAAGACCACCCTGACCGCCGCCATCACCAAGGTCCTCAGCGAGCGCGGCACCGGCACGTTCGTGCCCTTCGACCGCATCGACCGCGCCCCCGAGGAGGCGCAGCGCGGCATCACCATCAACATCGCGCACGTCGAGTACGAGACCGACACCCGGCACTACGCGCACGTGGACATGCCGGGCCACGCCGACTACATCAAGAACATGGTCACCGGCGCCGCGCAGCTCGACGGGGCGATCCTCGTCGTCTCCGCGCTCGACGGGATCATGCCGCAGACCGCCGAGCACGTCCTGCTCGCCCGCCAGGTCGGCGTCGACCACATCGTCGTCGCGCTCAACAAGGCCGACGCGGGTGACGAGGAGCTCATCGACCTCGTCGAGCTTGAGGTGCGGGACCTGCTCTCCGCGCACGGGTACGGGGGCGACTCCGTCCCCGTCGTACGAGTGTCGGGGCTGAAGGCGCTGGAGGGCGACCCGCGGTGGGCCGCCGCCATCGAGGCGCTGCTCGACGCGGTGGACACCTATGTGCCCATGCCCGAGCGGTACGTCGACGCGCCCTTTCTCCTCTCCGTGGAGAACGTGCTCACCATCACCGGACGCGGCACCGTCGTCACCGGAGCCGTGGAGCGCGGCACCGTGCGGATCGGTGACCGCGTGGAGGTGCTCGGCGCGGAGACCGAGACCGTCGTCACCGGCCTCGAGACCTTCGGCAAGCCCATGGAGTCCGCGCAGGCGGGCGACAACGTGGCGCTGCTCCTGCGCGGGGTGCCACGCGACGCCGTACGCCGCGGGCATGTCGTCGCGGAGCCGGGCAGCGTCAGTCCGAGCCGCCGCTTCACCGCGCAGGTGTACGTCCTGTCGACCAAGGAGGGTGGCAGGTCGACGCCGATCGCGACCGGCTACCGGCCGCAGTTCTACGTCCGTACCGCGGACGTGGTCGGCGACGTCGACCTCGGCGATGCCGCCGTCGCCCGGCCCGGCGACACCGTCACCATGACGGTCGAGCTCGGCCGCGACATGCCCTTGGAGACGGGCCTCGGCTTCGCCATCCGCGAGGGCGGCCGGACCGTCGGCGCGGGCACGGTGACCGAGGTCGGCTGACGTCCGGTGCCCGCCTCCCGCGGGGGACCCACCCCCGGGGGAGGCGGGCACAATGGAGCGGTGACTGAGGACGAACGCGCGGACGAGGCCATGGCCGTCATCAAGGCCGTCGACCACGGCACCGCCAAGCTGATGCCGGACGTGGACCGGCCGCGCGCCTGGCTGCTCACGGTCGACGGAGCGCCCCAGTCGTACGTCGACCTGGACGCGCCCACCCACCTGGAGTTCGAGTACGCGCAGCGCCTCGCGCACGTCATCGACACCGCCGATGACTCCGACCGCCCGCTGGATGTGCTCCACCTCGGCGGCGGCGCGCTCACCCTGCCCCGCTATGTCGCCGCGACCCGGCCCGGTTCGCGGCAGGACGTGGTGGAGGCGGACCGGGGGCTGCTCGAACTGGTCACCGAACGGCTGCCGTTGCCCGACGGCTCCGGGATCACCGTGCACGGCGCGGACGCCCGGCAGTGGCTGGAGGCGGCGGCTCCCGACAGCGCCGACGTCCTGGTGGCCGATGTGTTCGGCGGCTCGCGAGTGCCCGCCCATCTGACGACGGTGGCCTACGCGCGTGCCGCGGACCGGGTGCTGCGCGGGGGCGGCCTCTACGCGGCGAACCTCGCCGACGGTGCGCCCTTCGGCTTCCTGCGCTCCCAACTCGCCACCTTCGCCGAGGTGTTCGGGCAGGTCGCGCTGATCGCCGAGCCGGCCGTGCTGCGCGGCCGCCGCTTCGGCAACGCGGTCCTCGTCGCCTCGCACGAGCCCATCGACATCGAGGCACTGTCCCGGCGAACAGCGGCCGACGTCTTCCCGGCACGCGTAGAACACGGCGCCGCACTACGCCTGTTCACCGCCGACGCGAAGCCGGTACGGGACGAGGACGCGGTGGCTTCACCTGAGCCGCCGGGCGGGGCTTTCAGTGTTGGTTGAGGCTTGATCGCGGGGGGAGTGGCCGCCTTTGGGCGCGTTGCCGGTGCGGGGTGCGTACGACGCGGTGGCCTCACCCGCGCCGCCCGACGGGGCCCTCGGCATCGGCTGAGGGCGTCGCCGGAGGCACCGCCAGGGGCGCGGTCGCCTTGGAGAGGTCCATGGCTACCTCCTTCGACGACGTGCGCCGCGTCAGATTGCGTACGTCCGGGACGAAGAGCACCAGCGCCGTCACCACGACCACCAGGGCCGCGCAGCCCCACAGCGACGCCGAACGCCCGAAGGCGAGCTCGGCCGGGCCCGCGAGTGCCGTGGCGAGCGGGACCATCGCGACCGAGCCGAACCAGTCGTACGCGGCGACCCGCGACAGCTTCTCCTCCGGGATCTCCTGATGCATCGCACAGCACCTCTCCGAACGTAACCTCTCCCCATGGCAGATGACTTGGTACAGCAAGCGCACTGGGGGCAGTTGGCAGGGCAGAACTGGGCGGGGCTGGCACGGCTGTCAACTGAAGAGACCGAGGGAGAACTCACTCCTGATGATCAGTCAGGTAAGAGTACGCCTCGGTTCATGACCGGCAGGGACATCAAGAGCACGGAGGAACAGGAGAAGGACGGCCGTCAGTTCGTCGAGAGCCGCCAGGGGCGGTATGTCTACACGTACTTGGAGCCGGACACCTCGGCGTGGAAGCGCAGGCGAGTCCGCTTACCCGATGGCAGCGTCGGCTACCGCGTCGTACGCCCCGTGTTCGAGGGAGCGTTGGAAGATCTCAAGCGAGGCCAAGCGCCGAACGGCGAGCCCATCGACGGATTGATCGTCTACGACATCGACCGCCTGACTCGTGACCCCCGGCACCTTGAGGACGCCATCGAGACCGTTGAGCACCACCACCGGCCGATCATCGACATCACGGGCACGCTGGACCTGTTGACAGACAACGGGCGCACCATGGCCCGTGTTCTCGTCGCCGTGGCCAACAAGCAGTCCGCCGACACCGCGCGTCGTGTGCGCCGCAATCACAAGGCCCGACGGAACCTGGGCATACCTGTAGGAGGGACGCGCCCATTCGGGTGGCAGAAGGACAAACGCACTCTTAACCCGACCGAGGCCGAGCACATTCGCACTGCCGCCAAGCGCCTTATTTTGGGGGCTGATTGGCACGCGATCGTCGCTGACTGGAATCGCAAGGGAGTAACCACGTCGAAGGGCAACCCTTGGACGTGGATCGGGCTCAGGGACATGATGCGCAATCCCCGCCTGTGCGGATACCGATCGCACGTCGTGATCGAGTTCGACCCGGAATCGGGCCGAGAGACCAAGCTCATGACGATTGCCCACAACGATGAGGGCCAGCCCGTCAAGGGACAGTGGACGGCGATCTTGACGGTTCCCGAGTGGGAGGCCGTCAAGGAGCTCATCGGTGATGGCCCGATGCGCGGAGGTGGTCACAACACCCGCGTCTACCTATCCAGCGGCACTCTCCGCTGTGGCAAGGACGAGTGCGGTTCAGTGCTGCGTGCGATGAAGGCAGCACCGAGCCGGGGCAAGCCGGAAGGGTACTTCTACTACGTCTGCCCGGCAAAGAGCACGGGCAGGGGGTGCGGCGGAGTCAAGATCGGGGGCCCGGAGACTGACGAGCTGCTCGGTATGCTCGTGATCGCGAAGTACGAGGAAGAGGCCAGCAAGCGGCAGTCGGTCAAGGCACCGCAGGAGTGGCCGAAGGCGGCTGAGCTGAAGATCGTCCGCGAAGACATCGCCGATCTCAAGCAGGCCCGCAGGGCACGGCAGATCAGCGCTGAGCGCTACTACTCCGATCTCGCCGAGTACGAGGCCGACGAACAGCGCCTGAAGAAGGAGCGCAACGCGTGGCAACGTCAGACGCTCGCGAGCCAGGGCGAACCCGTGGACATGGCCGAGGAGTGGCACAGGGATGGGGTCACCCTCGCTGAGCGCCGTTCGTACATCGCGCGGACGTTGACGACTGTGGTCGTACTCCCTGTAGGAAGCGGGCGGCGGGTGCCCTTGCGGGACCGGCTCGTTCCCGTCTACGTCGAGGAGTAGCACCGGAGCACTGGGACCCGTCACCTCGTACGCCGATGGTGGCGGGCTCCATCGCGTGTGGAGACTTCTACGCCCAGGGCAGCGTTCATCCGTCGCCACTGGGCATCGGACCAGCCAGGAGAGTTGCGCGCATGCTCTCGCGCCCAGGCCATGTCTTGGCCTTCGCCCCTCTCATTCGAACGTGACACCGGAGGGCCCCCTCGTGATCGCCTTCTCATCGCGGGCGGCCTCGCGGCTGGCTGCGAGGTCTTCGGAGACCCCGGCGGCGATGAGCGCAGCCCCCGGAGTGTGGCCAGAGCCCATGTAGCGCCAATTGGCTTCGGTCTCGGTACCGGGTACGTCATCGAGGGCGACGCCGACGTGTTCGGCCCGATCCGCGCGCAGTGCTGCGTACGTGGTCGAGTAGGCGCGGGACTTGGTCAGGATGTGGCCGCGGTAGCCGAGTGTGTGGGCCCAGGCGCGTAGGCGCAGGGGCTCGTACTCGGGGAGGCCGCCGAGTCGCCAGCAGGTGCGCATGAGGGTCCGGACGTGGTCGGTCACTGGGACCATGCCGATGTCGTCCCAGGTCGTGAGCCTGTGATCGGTGCCGGCGCCCGTCTCGCTCGCGCCCTTGGTGACGTACTTCGCGACGTACGCGGCCACCGCGTCGTCATCGGGCCCGGTGCTGTTGGAGTGCAGGGGGCGGGTGTCGACCTGGGCGCCCCAGCGGAGGACGAGTTCACCTATGGCGGGGCTGTAGGGGGTGCGGACCAGGACCCGGCTAGCGGAGGCGCGCACGGCATCGGCGAGTTGGTCGGCCGTGCCCCAGGCCGGGGGTTCGTCGTCGAGTCCGGTCGGGCCGTCGAGGCGTACGACCGCATGGACGTGGACTGCGGCGCGCTTCTGATACTCGGCAACGCGAGCGAAGGACAGCCGCGCGTGATCGGGAAAGCGTGACTGCACGATGCCCGCAGCGGTGGCGAGGTGTCGGCGTACGCCGATGACGAAGCGGTCCCAGAGCTTGCCTGCGTGTGCGTGCCACAGAGCGTGTGCCGGGTAGTCGTAGCAGTCCGCGCAGAGGGGTTGGCCGACGAGGCGGTCCTCCGAGTCGTGCACGGCGCCGCAGCCGAGGGGACGTCCGTGCTCGCACACTCCACCGTCACGGCGGGGGCGGCAGCGTTCCCCGGCCCGGTGTACGGGCCCGAAGGACGGGGCGGTGAGGGTGATGAAGAGCCGGGGTCGGTCGCGGACCGTGGCGGGGACGTTCTTGCCACCGAGGAGGCCCGCGCGCATCAGGTGGAAGGTGTCTCCGGCGTGGAGGCGGGAGCACGGTGCGCAGACGGTCGCGCGTCGGTTGCGGCAGCGGACGGAGAGCCGTTCGCCGGGTTCGTTTCGGGTGTCGTAGTGGTGCAGGATCTCGCCGGTCGTCGCGTCCAGGGTGGTGGTCGAGCCGGTGAGGTGGATCGGGTGGGCGCAGCCGCCCGTGGCAGTGATCTGATCTATCCAGCGGGCAAACTTGGGGTCCTGGGCGATGCGTATCGCGTCGCGGTCTGCTTCGGAAAGCTGACGCAGGCGCGCCGCGCGGTCGAGGGCGGCGCGCCTGTCAGCCGGGGTGAAGTCCAGGGTGATGGTGGGGACCTTCCGGGGTGGGCCGCCGAAGCGGCACGGTTGATGGGTGGTGGCGCGCTGTCGTTCATGGGTTCGCTCCTTGCTCGGTCAGGTGGTGTGCATCGCGGTCAGCGGATGGTTCCGGTGCCCCGGCAGAGGCGGCAGCGGTGGCGCATTCCGGTCCAGGTCCTGCGGGCGCCTTCGCCCTTGCAGTTCGGGCACCTCACGCGGCTCATGGGCATGTCCTGTCCTTCCTGCTAGGGGTGGGAGAAGCCGTTGATGAGCCAGGTCACGAGGCCGTGGATGGTGAAGATCACCGGGGTCTGTCCGAGGTAGATCCCGAAGAGGCCGACACAGACCGCTTCCCAGGCGCGTACGTCGCGGGAGCGGACGAGGAGGACGGTGATGATCCCGAAGATCACCGAGAACGTGAACGCCGTGCCTTCGCTGATCACTTGTCGTCTCCTTCCAGCGCCGCGAGAGCGCGGTCTATGGCGGGCAGTCCGGGCGTCATGGCCGCGTACTTCATGGCCGTCGTGACGGCTTCTTCGGTCGGCGTGAGGTGGGAGCGCGCCCGGCTCCAACCGCCGTCCGGCCCGGTGCAGACCGCCACGCCTTGTTCGTGGGCAGTGATCGACTGGGCGACGGCAACGGCGTCCTTGTTGAGATCGCCGAGGGTCATCTCTGCCGTGCCGGGGTCATTGACCCGGTGGCAGATCCGGCCGCCGAGCTGGGCCCGCAGTGCGGTGACACCGGGCCCGAGATCCGAGCCGACGCGTTGTCCGGCGACGACCAGGTGCATGCCGAGCGCGGCTCCGAGCTGGGCCAGGCGGAGCAGGAGCGTGGAGCACTGTTCGGCCTCCGCCTTGCTCTCGCGCCTGCCGTCGGAGAGGTAGAGCTCCGCGAGTTCGTCGACGATCACGACGACCGGCACGGGCCGTTGGGTGTCGGCGAGCTCCCAGATCGAGCGGACACCGGCAGATCGGCAGGCGTGCATCCGGTCCTGCATGTCGATGACGAGCGCGGTGAGCACGGCGACCGCCTCGCGCCGACAGGTGGTGAGCGCGCTCAGCCGCCCGGCGAACAGGCCCAGTTCCATGCCGCCCTTGCAGTCGATGCCGACCAAGGCCACGTCCTGCGGGGCGAGTTGCGTGATCAGCCGCGCCAGCAGGGTGGACTTTCCCGACTGCGTGGCTCCCGTGATGAGCCAGTGCGGGACGATCCGCAGGTTCATCACCCAAGCCCCGCCGCTCTCCAGTGCACCGATGAGTGCGGACAGCAGCGCGGCGGGAGCCGAGGCTAAGCCCGGCCGGGCCAGCGGGTCACTGGCCGTCGCGGTCAGCAGCACGAGGCCGCGTTCGGGAGAGGTGACCCGTACGGCGTGAACCTTCCAGGCGTGCATGAGCGCGTCGGCCGCTTTCATGTACGTCGCCGGGGTCTGCCCCGCGTGCAGCCGCACAGTCACGGTCAGGCCCATGCGGGTAGCGCGCGGGAAGGAGATACGCGGTGCCACCGGCCGCAGCGGATCGCCCTTGACGACCAGGTCCCCGACCAGGCCGCGGGGAGGGCGGCGGGAGATCGCCAGGTCGTTGAGCATCGCGACCTTGCGCCAGGTCGCCAGTACCCGGAACGCGGTCAGCGGGTACCCGGTGACGTACCAGTGCCAGGCCGGGTGGGTCCGGCGCAGCAGGTCTCCGATGACGAGCACCCACGCCAGCACGGCCAGCGCGAAGGCGAGCAGGATTGCTCCCATCACGCGCCGCCCCCAGCCTTGGCCGGTCCCGCAGCCGGAGGGCCGTGCACGGGAGTGATCGCGTCGGCGCGGAAGCTGATTCCGTGCCGGTCGCCCATGGCCCAGGCGAACGCCATCAGGCCAGTGACCTTGACGATCTGCCCTTCCTCGATGCCTTTCGGTTCACCGGATACGGCAATCTCGATCACGGAGATTCGCCGCCGGTCCTGCCGCACCGTCACGGCCACGGTGTAGACGGTGTTGCCGTCACGGTCCTTCTTGACCTCCCGCGTCTCGGAGTTGCTGATCTTCGCTTCGGGCGGGATGGCGCACCGCAGTACGCCCAGTCGCGCTGTGTCCACGGGAATGGACTGCATTACGTCGGCCTCCTTGGCCAGATCCGAACGCCAGACTTCTTCTGACGTCACTTGTCCTTACGAGTGATGACTATGGAGCGCTGTACGGCGAGGGGGCAACTACTTATGCTGACGAGTGATGTGGCGCGTGCGACGTGCCTACGACCTCAACGCGAAGGTGCCGAGATGACGGAGATCCAACGCCCCGGAGCGCTCTACCAGCAGGTTGCCTCCGCGATCCGCGAAGCGATCCTCTCGGGCGAGTTCGAGCCCGGCGCCCCGCTCCCCTCCGAGGCCCAGCTCATCGAGCGCTACCAGGTCTCCCGCCCGACCGTCCGCAACGCGATTGCCGCCCTGAGGGCAGAGGGCTTGGTCAACGTCCGGCACGGCAAAGGCAGCTTCGTACGCACCGATGGCCAGCCCGCCGTGACCATCGAGCGCCACATCACCCACGCCCGCAACGGGAAGTTCGTCATGCCCAGCGGCGCCACCTGGGACGAGGCCGAGGAGGCCACCCCGTACCGCGCCTACTCGACAGAAGCCAACGGCCAGTTGCTCGGCATCGGCGCTGACCAAGATCTCTTCGTCTGTGACCGGCTGCTCATCGACCCGGCCAGCGGCACCCGCGCCATGCACCGCACCCTGACTCCACTCGCCGTGGCCGCCGACATCCCGCCGCTCGGCGACAAGCCGCCGGGCCCGCCCCCGGCCACCGCGTACGAGATCATGACGCAGGCCGGGCACAAGCTGTGGTGGTCCGAGACGGTCCGCGCCCGCATGCCGCACCCTGACGAGCGGACCACGCTCCGACTGCCCGACGCCACGCCGATCCTGCACATCGCCCGCGTCACGCACGGCACCGACGACCGCCCCTTGATCCTCGAAGAACTCCGCACCGGTGCGGACCGTGCCGAGCTCGCCTACCGGATCACCGCCGACAAGGAGCCCGCGCGGCGCACCCGCACCTGAGAGCCGTAGATCGGTCGAATCTTTCTTCACTTCCTCAAGGGCGCGCCTGGGGCGCGCCGGGCAGCTCGGGCGCCCCGGCCGGGCGTGCGGCGTGGCCGCCGGTCCCGGCCGGTCGCCCGGCGCCCTGAACCGCAGCGCGCCAGAGGTCGAGAAACATCGACCTACCGCCCGAAGGCGAAACCCGTTGGGCTGGGGGTCGACGGCCTCCGAGACTTTAGGCAGCTCCCATGGGGCGAGCCTCGAAGAACAGGGGGCCCATCGGGCACACCAGCGGGCAGGTCCAGTACCTGCCCGATTCGCCGGGCCAGCGTAAGGCCCCCTGTTCACTCGCCCCATGGCAGCTACCGCCCAAAGTCTCTGCGGCCGGCGACGTGCCCACGCGCGGCGCTCACCAGGGAAAACGTCCTTCACGCCGCATCGCCGCCGCTATCCACGGCCACCTCCAGGAACGAGGCGAGCCGGTCCACGGCGTCAGGGGAACCCGCCATCCGCACGAGTCCGTGCCCGCCCTCATCCGTCGAGGCGACCGCCCGCACCTGCGAAAGCTCCAAACCCGCCCCGAGAAACGCCCGGTTCAATCGGTCCGCAGCTTCCCGCGCATCGCGCCAGCCCGCCACGTAGTCGACGCCAGGTACCCACAGACCGAAGTCCGCACCCGCGACGCCGAGCCCATCGCTCAGCCAGTCCTCACCCGCGCCAGTCACCCTGCCCACCTCTGCCCTGATCTAGGTAACGGATCGTCAACTTCCTTTGCCCAGGGCATAAACGCAGCGCAGCGGCCCCGGTAGCATCAAGCACCGGGGACCGCAGGGTTCCCTCCCGGACCACCCCAGTTGCTGCCAGGCGCGGGGGTGGTCCGGTCTCGGTATGGGGTTGTTATGCGTGGATCGCCGACGGACGACCGTCGACGCGTTCCGGATCAAGATCGAAGCGACACCAGACGATCTTGCCGCCGCCCTCCTTGGGCGAACACCAAAGGGCGTCCACGAGACGCTGAACGATGAACAGCCCGCGCCCGCTGTCCGGCAACACAGCCTCGACGAAGGTCCCTGCCAGATCCGGGAAGACGAAGTCAGCAACCGGCAGGTCAGGCGAAGTTGAGTCCTCATCTGCTACACCGATGAACAGCCAGCCCGGCCACGCCTTCAGAAGCACGTCCACCCGTCGAGCGGCCCCCGGTTGCGACAGGCAATCGTCTGGCACGGCGTGATGGACCACGTTGCCAACCAACTCTGAGACGACGAGCCGAGCATCCTCCGCCAGAGAGCCCAGTCCCCAGCTCTGAAGTGCGGTCCGAGTCATATCGCGTGCGGCGCGAACGCTGTCCGGCGCCTCCGCGAAGAAAGTCAGCGCGCGGAAGTGCCCACCAGAAGGGGGACACGGTGGCACGTACCGGTGAGCCAAACCGCCTAAGTCTTCCGCTACATGCTCGTGTTGCTTGATCTGTCTCGCATCCACGGCACAAGTCACCGCCCATAGTCACGTCTGCTGAGGCGATCCCAGCTGGGTGGACCGAAGGATGCACGCCCTGTGCCCCCTGTCGCTCCCCCCTCTTGGGGACCCCCCTCGTGGGTACACTCGCGGGACAGCACAGAAGAAATGTCAGGTCAATCACGATGGGGTAGTGAGATGACCGAAGGCGCTCCGACACCGGCAGCTCTACCGCCGCATGTATTGGAACGCGCAGACGTGCGGTCGGCGATCACGAATCACGACTTCGGCGAGGTCTTCAGGCTCGCCAGGCTTCACGGGCAGATCAGCTACGCCAAGATCGCCGAGGCAGTCGGCTACAAGCGGGAACACATCGGCAAGATGGCCCGCCCGGAGACCGATGGCAAGGGCACTCGCCCCCGGATCACGCAGCACCACAAAATCCTTGAAGTGGTAGACGGACTGCGCATCCCCGGCCATCTGGCGGGCCTCACCCCGCGCCCCTGGGAACTGGAGCGCCAAAGGCAGACCTCCCAGCCGGACGACCCCAGTACCTTGCTCACGCAGGGTGGCGCGGGATTGTGGGACATCGCGGAGCTCCTACGACGAGCCGAGATGACCAGCATCAACAGCACGGCCCTGGAGTCGATCGAGCAGGGCATCGATCAACTCGCTCGCGCGTACCCGTACGCCGATGCCGACTACCTGCACCAGCGGACCCGCAACGGCCTGCAATTCGTCACCAAGCAGCTTGAAAGCCGGATGACCCTCCGCCAGCACAGGGAACTCCTTGTCGACACCGGGTGGCTGTTCCTGCTCAACGCGTGCGTCCAGTACGACCGGGGCCAGCGTGAGGCAGCCAACCTCAGCAAGGCCGCCGCGCTCCGGATCGGCGACGAGGCCGGGCACGGAGAGATCAAGGCGTGGGCGTGGGAAATCGAGGCGTGGTTCGCCCTGACCCAATGCCGTTGGCGAGACATGGTCGACGCCGTTGAAGCCGGGCATGTCGCCGATCAAACGCACTCTGTCGGCGTGCAGTTGTACGCGCACAAGGCTCGTGCGGCAGCACGCATGGGGGATGCCCGCCTGGTCCGCGACTCCCTTGATGCCGGACGCGCGAGGCTGGATCGGCTCCCCCGCCCAGACCACCCCGAACATCACTTCATCATCGATCCCGACAAGTGGGATTTCTACGAGATGGACGCCTACCGCCTTCTCGGAGACGACGAGCGCGCCGCGGCCCACGCCCGGTCGGTGATCCGGATCAGTACCGGCCCCGATGGAACTGAGATCTCCCCCATGCGTGCCGCCGAGGCCCGCCTCACGCTCGGAGTCGCCGCCGCCCGAACCGGGGACATCGAGCAGGCCGTAGGGATGGGTACCACGGCCCTGGAGGCCGACCGTAAGTCCCTGCCCTCTTTGCTCTTGGTCGCCAACGAGCTGGACAAGGAACTCCGGTCTCGGTACCCACGCGAGGCCGCTTCCCGCGAGTTCCACGAGCGGATCTTGACCATCACACGAGGGGCAGCCACGGCAGAGCTTCCGTTCTGACCTCTAACGCTCGGGGGGTGTCTCGCGCCCTACCCAGGCGTCGTCGGTGCTGGTGTACCGCGGGAACTGCGCCGTCGCACCGTGGAGGGCCAGGAGGCGGCTGATGAAGGCTTGGTCGTAGACCAGGCGCAGCCCCTTGCTTGCCTGTTCGCAGTGCTTCTGTGCGGTGAGGAGTGCGCGGATCGTGGTGGAGTCCATGAAGGTGACTGGCCGCAGGTCGACGATGAGCCAGGTGTCCTGTGTCTGCTGCCAGGTTCCACGCAGCAGTGTGGGGAGGTCGAGAATGTTGGCGATGTCGAGTTCGCCGCGCAAACGCACTACGCGGCAGGCAGCTCTGGGGACGGGCCACGGATTGTTGATCGGTTTCCACTCCTTGCGTGTTGGACCACAGGCACGAACAACGCGAAGAGATAAGGAACCGCACGTCGGGTGTCGTGACGGAGGCCGCCGCTTTGGGCGCGGCGTCCTCGTGCCATGTGCTCCGCGGCTTCCCCCCTGGTGCCGCGGAGCACTCCCTCGAAGCTGCCGGGGCATGAGGTAGTCCGGCGTTGATCCGCTCCGAGGGCTGGTCCGGGCCTCGGCGGCATCCGCGGGAGTAGATGCGGGGCCCGGCGTTCATGCTCCGCAGGCTCGCTCTGCTGCGGGAGAGAACCTCTGCATGACAGCACCAGACTGGTGCGGAGAGGCTGTTGCCTGAGGATAGGGCAATCAAGTAAAGACCATGCCGAAATTGCAAAAATTGGCACGAAGGGCTCCTTGCGGGCATGTCCATGTCTGGAGCTCGCCTTTCGCCGCCCCCGCGCGCGAGTGCACTCGTCTCCACGGCCGCGAGCCTTGATCGCTGGGCGACATCAGATGCGGTTGGCCGTCCGTGTCATGTTCCGTGCCGGGCCGATGACGAACAGCGCCACCGCGGCCTTTGCCCAGCGGGTGAAGTTACTTCTGTTGAGGTGTTGCGCCGTCATCCACGAGACGCCGAACACCTCGATCGCGACGCCGCTGACGAACATCACCGCCGCGAGCCCCCACACCGGCAACGGCACTGCGAGCGCCGCCGACGGGGCGGCCAGCGGGAAGACGCACAGGGTGCCCGCGAGCAGCAGACGCCGCGGCTTCCAGCGCATCATCAGGAACGCGCCGCCGACCGTGCCCGCGCCGAACGCGCCGAGCGCGAGACCCCAGGGCCCCGCGCCGCCCAGTTCGTCCTGGGCGACCAGCGGCCCGAAGACCGCCTCGGCGGCGCCGACCACCGCCACCACCACGGAGAACTGCGCGACGATCGCCCACAGCCACGGCCGCCCCGTGAACTCCCGCCAGCCCTCCCGCAGATCGGAGAGCAGCCCGCCGCCGGGCGCCCGCACCGGGATATGACTGACGTCGAGGAGTGAGCGCAGGGCCGCGGCCACCGCGAACGCCACCGCGTCCACCGCGAGCACCCAGCCGGGCCCGATCGCGGCGACCATCAGACCGCCGAGCGCCGCGCCGCCGAGGCCCGCGCCCTGCATCGCCATGCGGTACATCGCGAAGGCGCGGCTCGCCTGTTCGCCGCTGACGGTCGACATCAGCATGCCTTCGGCGGCCGGGCCGAAGAACGCCTGACCGGTGCCGCCGAGCGCGGTCAGCAGCATCATCGACCACAGCGGGGGCGTGCCGGAGATGACGAGGACCGCGAACACCGCCTGCGAGACGCAGTTGAGCGCGTTGGCCGCGACCATCACGTGGTGGCGCGGCAGCCGGTCGGCGACGGCCCCGCCGATGAGCAGGAACAACACGAGCGGCAGCGTGCGGGCCGCCGCCACCAGACCTACGTCCCCGCCGTCGCCGCCCGAGTCGAGCACCGCGAACGCCGCCGCGATCAGGGCGCCGTGGCTGCCCAGATTGGTCACGATCGCGGCGGCGGTCAGCAGGCTGTAGTTGCGGCCGGCCCAGGCGGGGCGGCGCACGGCGGGGGGAGTGGTCACCAGGGGACTATCCACGCCGGGACACCGACTTGCCAAACCGTTTCCGCGCGGGGTCAGGACCCCGCACGCGGCTCAGCGGCTCAGGACTCCTCGGGGTCGCCGTGCAGCCGTACCGTGCTCAGGATCTTCTGCACCGTGGCGTCGGGGATCTCGTCCTTCACGCCCTTGGCGCCGTACAGCGACCAGGCGACGTACTCACCGTCGGCGTTCTTGAAGGAGAACGTCGTGGCCTTGCCGTCCGAGTCGCACTTGTCCTGCTTGACGACGCCCGACGTCGTGGAGGTGGCGACGCTGCCCTTGACGCCGGACGTGGTGGTGTACGACTCCACCTTGCCGACCTTGATCTTCTTCTTGTCGGCCTTCTTCTGGCCCGTGTACCCGCCGAACACCCACCACGCGGAGTCGTTGCGCGCGACGTCCTTGGTGTTCTTGGCGCCGTTCTGGCCCTTGGTGCCGACGGCGCCGAGGGCGACGTCGTCCTTGGTGCCGTCCTTGTCGTCGTCGGAGGAGCACCACTTCGGCTTGTAGTGCGCGGGCGCGGACATGCCGATGAGTGCGCTGCCGTCGCCCTTCTTCCGGTCCTCGAAACCGATGAAGGTGCCGGGGGTGTCGACCTCCCAGTCCGCGGGGACGTCGAAGGCAGTGCCCCACTTGGGATTCACGACGACCTGCCAGCCCTCCACCGTCGGCTTCGGGCCCTTGTCCGTGCCGCGCTCGGAGCCGCCCTCCGACTCACTGGGGCTGGGCTTCGGCGAGGCCGAGTTGGCCGGAGACTTCTTGTCGGGCTTGCCGCCCGCCTCGTCGTCCTGGTCGCCGCCGAGCACCAGGAAACCCGTGACACCCGCGGCCACCAGGACGGCGAGCGCCGCGACGATCGCGGTGATCTTCGTCTTGTTCCCGTCGCCGCCCTGACCGCCGCCGCCCGGCTGGGACGGCATCGGCGGTGGCGTGGGAGCCGCCCAGTGCGGCTGCTCGGGCTGCGAGTAGGAGCCGGAGTGCGGCTGCTGCTGGTACCCGGGCTGCTGGTAAGGGTTCGGCTGCTGGTACCCCGGCTGCTGGTACGGATTGGGATTCTGGTCCTGCGGGTTCTGCTCGCCCCCGGGCGGCTGCTGTCCTGGCCACATGGGCAGTAACCATAGAGGGGCTTGTGGCCTGATGTCATCGCTGCCCCCGTGGCGGGGACGGCGCATGGGGCCATAAGCCTCCGCAGTACACGAAACGCCTCTGGACTCCGCGGGCTCCCGGTCGTTCAGGACTTCGGCTGTGACGTGATCTCGCGCACCGTGCCGAGCATCTTCCTGACCGTGGCCTCCGGGACCTCGTCAGCCACGCCCGTCGCGCCGTGGAAGGACCACGAGGCGAACGCGCCCTCGGAGTCCTTGAACGCGAACACCGTGGCCCTGCCGTCCGAGTCGCACTTGTCCTTCTTCTCGACGCCCGAGGACGAGGCGGTCACCACACTGCCCTTGAGGCCCGATCTGGTGGTGTACGGCTCGGCGGCCCCGGCTTTGACCTTCTTCTTGTCGGGCTGGGTGAAGGCGCCGTAGACCCACAGCTCGGCGTCCTTGCGCGCGGCCTCCTCGGTGCTCCTGGCCCCGTTGTTGCCCTTGGTGCCCGCCGCCGCGAGAGGCGTGTAGTCCTTGGTGCCGTCCCTGTCCTCGTCGGCTCCGCACCACTTCTCCTTGAGGTACGCCGGAGCGGCGAAGGCGACGATGGGCTTGTCGTCCGGATCGTCTGCCTCCGAGACCCAGCCGACCCAGTCCGGCGACTGCAGCTTCCAGCCGGCCGGCACGTCGAAGGCGATGCCGCGCTTGGGGTTCACGACGGTCTGCCAGCCCGGGATCGTGGGCTCGGGGTTGCCGCCCTTGCCACGGGAGTCGGAGCCCTCGGACCCCGCCGTGCTCGGGGCGGCGGTCGAGGACTTCGCGGGGTCCGGCTTCGCGTTGTCGTCCTTGTCGCCGCCGAGAACGAGGAACCCGGTGACACCCGCGGCCACCACGACCGCAGCCGCGGCGACGACGGCGATGAGCTTGGTCCTGTTGCCGCCCCCGCCGCCCTGCGGCGCCTGGGGTGTGCCACCGGGAACGGTGGGCGCGTTCCACGGCGCCTGCTGCTGATGTCCCGGCTGCTGATGTCCGGTCTGCTGATATCCCGGCTGGTGGTACGGATTCGGCTGGTTCGGCCCGGCTCCGGGCTGCTGCTCTCCTGGCCACATGCGCAGCAACGATAGGTGACCGTGATCCACCCCCTACAGGCTCCTGGCCAAAGAACGCTACTGATGGGTAACATCCCGGCCATGAGCACTGACCAGATGTCGATAGGCGAGATGCTCGCCGCCACCGTGCCGATGGCCCGGACGCTGAACCTCGAGTTCCGCGAGACCACGCCCGAGAAGGCCGTGGTCGCCCTGCCCGACCAGGCCGAGTACCACAACCACGTCGGCGGGCCGCACGCCGGAGCCATGTTCACGCTGGGGGAGTCGGCGAGCGGCGCCATCGTGCTCGCCGCGTTCGGCGACCAGCTCTCGCGTGCCGTGCCGCTCGCCGTCAGCGCCGACATCGCGTACAAGAAGCTCGCCATGGGGCCGGTGACCGCCACCGCGACCCTCGGCCGCCCGGCCGCCGAGGTCGTCGCCGAGCTGGACGCGGGGCAGCGCCCCGAGTTCCCGGTGGCGATCGCGATTCAGCGCGAGGACGGCGCGGTGACCGGCGAGATGACCGTCGTCTGGACCCTGCGTCCCCATAACTGAGTCGCGTACGGGCGTTCGCTTCCGTACGTTCGTTGAACACAGCGGCGTCGCGTCGGCCGGGCCACGGGGGTCCCGACCGGCGCGGCGCCGTTCGTCCTGACTCATGCCCTGACCCCATCAAGCCGTTTCGGCCAGTCTTCTGTTCACCTCATTGACACGAGTCACCAGTGGTCATAGTTTCCGGCCGCCAGGGTTGACGTCGTCAGAGGAGTCGCCGCATGAGACGCACGGGACGCAAGCGAACCACCCGGACCATGCTCACGGTCATCGCCGCCGCCGCGGCCCTGCTCACCCCGCACCCCGCACAGGCGCAGACCGCTCCCAAGGAACCGTCCCGGACCGGCGGCGGCACGCTCGTGCGCACGGACGCGGGGTGGCTGCGCGGTGAATCCACCGCCGAGGGGCGGAAGTTCCTCGGTATCCCGTACGCCCGGCAGCCCGTCGGCGACCTCCGGTGGAAGGAGCCGCGGCCCGCCACGTCCTGGCAGGGCGTGCGCGAGGCCACCTCCTTCGGCAACCGCTGCGTACAGACCGCGAGTTGGGACCCGGGGTACGAGAACCCCAGTCACACGGAGGACTGCCTCGACCTCAACGTCTACGCACCCGAGGGGCAGCACAAGCCGCGGCCCGTCATGGTCTGGCTGCACGGCGGCGGACTCACCGCGGGCGCGGGCGAGGACATCGTGCCCGACACCTTCGCCCGGCGTACCGGCACGGTGGTGGTGACCGTCAACTACCGCCTGGGCGCCCTGGGTTTCCTCGCGGGCAAGGGTCTCGACTCGGAGGCGTCCGACCAGGTCTCGGGCAACTACGGCCTGCTCGACCAGCAGGCCGCGCTGCGCTGGGTGCGCGCCAACATCGGTTCGTTCGGCGGCGACCGGCAGCGCGTCACCATCGCGGGCGAGTCCGCGGGCGGCCGCTCCGTCTGTACGCAGCTTGCCTCGCCCACCGCCAGGGGTCTCTTCCGCGCGGGCATCGTGCAGAGCGGGGCCTACGGGGACTGCGCCGCCCGTGAGCGCGACGAGGCCCGCGCGCAGGGCGCGGCGTTCGCGAAGAGGGCGGGCTGCCCCGACCCGGCGACCGCCCTCGCGTGTCTGCGTGAGAAGCCCGCCGAGGAGATCCTCGCGGCGCAGGCCGGGTTCGACTGGGGCCCGGTGGCCGGCGGCGACTTCCTGCCGGTGCAGCCGCAGGAGGCGTACGGGAACGGAAGCGCCTCGCGCGTGCCGGTTCTGAACGGCGCGAACAGCGACGAGGGGCGGCTCTTCGCCTACGGCCAGTTCGACGGGCAGGGCAAGCCGCTGACCGCGGAGCAGTATCCGGGTGCGCTCACCCGGACCTACGGCGCGGAGCTGGGCGCCAAGGTCCTTCAGCGCTATCCGCTCGCCGGGTACGCCTCGCCGACGCACGCGTACGCGGCCGCCCAGGGCGACCGGATGTTCGCCTGCACGGCGCTGCGCATGGACAGGTCGCTCGCCGGCCGCGGCCCCGTCTACGCCTATGAGTTCGCCGACCGCACCTCGCCGCCCTTCGCCTCGATCCGGGAGGCGGGCAAGACGTTCGACTTCGGGGCGACGCACGTCAACGAGGTGCAGTACCTCTTCAAGCACTTCGGGCTCACGTCACCCCTCGACGCGGAGCAACGCGTTCTTGCCCGGCAGATGGTCCAGTACTGGGGCTCCTTCATCCACAGCGGCGTGCCGCGCGCCGACGGCCAGCCCGCAGCGCCCGACCAGCGGACGCGGCCCGGCCAGGTGCTCTCGCTGCGCACCGCCTCCGCGGGCGGGAACGAGCTGAGCACGGCTGTGGCCCGTGAACACCGGTGCGACCTCTGGGACTCCGCCCCGGCCGACGCCGGGTGAGCGGGTAGGCTGCCCGGCGTGCGCGATCTTGGGGGGAGCGCGCACGCCGGGTACACGACATCAGCACAGGAGGAACCGGCGTTGCACGTCCAGGAATGGCTGGAGACCGTACCGGCCGTCAGTATCTACGCGCTGGTGGGCGTGGTCATCGGTCTGGAGAGCCTGGGCATTCCGCTGCCGGGCGAGATCGTTCTCGTGTCCGCCGCGCTCCTCTCCTCGCAGCACGGCGAGCTGAACCCCGTCATCCTGGGGATCTGCGCCACCGCGGGCGCCATCATCGGCGACTCCATCGGGTACGCGATCGGACGCAAGGGCGGCCGGCCCCTCCTTGCCTGGCTCGAACGTAAATTCCCCAAGCACTTCAGCGCCGCGAACGTCGGCAGCGCCGAGCAGTCGTTCCAGAAGTGGGGCATGTGGGCGGTCTTCTTCGGCCGCTTCGTCGCCCTGCTGCGGATCTTCGCGGGGCCCCTCGCCGGCGTCCTGCGCATGCCGTACTGGAAGTTCCTGATCGCCAACGTCCTGGGCGGCATCGTCTGGGCGGGCGGCACCACCGCCGTCATCTACTACATCGGCGTCGTCGCCGAGGACTGGCTCAAGCGGTTCTCGTACTTCGGCCTGGCCATCGCGGTGCTGATCGGCGTCGGCTCCATGCTGCTGGTCAAGCGCCGCGCCAAGAAGTCGGCGGAGGCGCGCTCGGCGGCAGGGGTCGACAGCGGTGCGAAGACGGCGGCCGAGCCGGTCCCCGTTCCGGCCGCCGACTGACGTCACCCGGCGTGGGCGTCCCGGTGGGCCTTGGCGAGCTCGACGTACATCGTGCCGTTCAGGGTGACGCCCGCGCGCTCCTCGTCGGTGAGCGGGCGGCGCACCTTGGCGGGCACGCCCGCGACCAGTGAGCCGGGCGGCACGACCATCCCCTGCGGCACGAGCGCCTGCGCGGCGACCAGCGAACCGGCGCCGATCACCGCGCCGTTGAGGACCGTCGCCCCCATGCCGATGAGGCAGTCGTCCTCGACGGTGCAGCCGTGCAGGACGGCGTTGTGGCCGACCGAGACCCGCTCGCCGATCGTCATGGGGAAGCCCAGGTCGACGTGGAGGCTGCAGTTGTCCTGGATGTTGCTGTCGGCGCCGACGACGATGGGCCCGCCGTCCGCGCGCAGCACCGCCCCGTACCAGGCGCTCGCACCGGCGTGCAGCGTCACCTCGCCGATGATGACCGAGGTGGGCGCGGTGAAGGCGTCCTGATCGATCTGCGGGTTCTTGCCGCCGAACCCGGTGATGAGTGCCTCGTGGCTCATCGGAACTCTCCATTCGTACGTGTCTCGCGCCTGGCGGAACCGTACGGGACGGGGTGGGGACCGCCACCCTGTGGGGTGAAGATCACAGGGGTCCGGGCTCACCGGGCCGCGCGCGGCTGAGTAACGTGAGCGCGTGCCGAAGAACAGGAACACGTTCTCATCCGCGGTCGCCGACTGGCGGCGCCGCGCGACCCAGCGCGCCGTCCACGCGGGCTGGGCCTGGGTGCAGCGGACCGGTGCCGTCACCGCGCAGCGGCCGGGCAGGCTGCGGTTCGGCGCGATCGGCCAGGGCACGAAGCTGTCCTTCCCGCAGGGGACCGTCTTCGGTGAGCCGTGGATCCGCATCGGCGATCACTGCATCATCGGCGAGCAGGTCACGCTCACCGCCGGGATGATGCCCGACCTGGACCTCGGCCCCGACCCGATCCTGCGCATCGGCAACGGCGTCGTCCTCGGCCGCGGCAGCCACGTCATCGCCGACACCACGGTGACGATCGGCGACGACTGCTACTTCGGGCCCACGGTGTACGTGACGTCCACGAACCACTCGTACGACGATCCGCACACGCCCATCGGCAAGCAGTGGCCGCGCATGGAGCCGGTCGAGATCGGGCCCGGCTGCTGGATCGGCACGAACGCGGTGATCCTGCCGGGCGCCAGGATCGGGCGCAACGTCGTGGTGGCGGCGGGAGCCGTGGTCCGGGGCGATGTCCCTGACCATGCGGTGGTCGCGGGAGCGCCGGCCCGCGTGGTGCGGACCTGGGACCCCGAGGCGGGGTGGCAGCCGCCGCTGCGTACGCCTGCGCCCGTGCCCATTCCTGACGGGGTCACGCCGGAACAGTTGCTTGCCCTGGGGGAGTTGAACGACCTCGACCTCGGTGAGCAGGTCTGACGCACGGCCGCCCTGCTCAGCTCGCCAGCAGTACCGTGCCCACCAACGCGAGGCCCGCGCCCGCCGCCTGTACCCCGCGCAGCCGTTCCTTGAGCACCAGGCGGGCGGCGAGTGCGGTGACCACCGGGTAGACGGAGGCGAGCACGGCGGCCACGGTGACCGGGCCGTTCTGGGCAGCCACCGAGTACGTGCCGTTGGCCGCGACGTCCGCGAGGCCGACGAAGGCCAGGGCCGGGACCGCTGCCCAGATGACGTGCACCCCGCTGCCCTCGGGAAGCGCCCTGCCGCCCCGCTTGACCGAGACGAACAAGGCCGCGCCGCCGGTGGCCACGTTCGTCACGCGCTGCACGAACAGGGCGAGGAACAGGCCCGTGAGGCTGCTCGACGCCTCGGCGATGAGCGCCATCACGCCACCGAACCCGAAGGCCGCGACCAGCGTGAGCAGGACCGCCTGCCGCTGCACGGGGGCGCCGCGCAGTTCGGGCCCGCCCGCGAGGACGATGCCGACCACGGCGACGGCGATCCCGGCGAACTGCGGGACCCCCGGCCGCTCGCCGAGGAGGAGCCCGACGCCCACCGGTACGACGACGCCCAGCGAGCCGAGCGGCGAGACGACGCCCATCGGGCCGAGCGCCAGGGCCTTGTAGAAGGCGAGCATCGCGGCGGGGCCGACCAGCCCCGCGCCGACCGCGAACCACAGCTGCGGCCCCCACTCCGTCCAGCCGCCCGTGGCGACCACGATCGCCCCGAGGACGACCACCGCGACGGCCTGCGAGACGACGACCACCGTGAGCGCGGGAAGGCGACGGGTCAGCAGCCCGCCGCCGAAATCGGCCAGGCCCCACAGGAGGCTGGTGGCCAGGGCGAACAGTGCCGTCATCGGAAATCCTCGCAGTACAGTGTGGTGAACCTTCAGGTGCACCACACCGTAGTTCACTATCCTAAACTCTGTCATCCAATATATTGGACGGAATGTGTCGGACCTCGATCAGCTCACCCAGTCCCTCGCCCGCAACCTCAAGCGCTGGCGCTCGGAACGGGGCTTCACGCTCGATGCGCTCGCGGCCCGCGCGGGCGTCAGCCGCGGCATGATCATCCAGATCGAGCAGGCCAGGACCAACCCCAGCGTCGGCATCACGGTGAAGCTCGCCGACGCCCTGGGTATCAGCATCACCACGCTCCTCGACTACGAACAGGGCTCGCACGTACGGCTCGTGCCGCCGGAGCAGGCGGTGCGGATGTGGTCCACGGAGGCGGGCAGCAGCACGACGCTCCTGGTCGGGACCGAGGCGCGCGGGCCCTTCGAGCTGTGGGCGTGGAAGCTGATGCCCGGCGACGGCAGCGACTCCGACGCGCACCCGCCGGGGACGATGGAGCTCCTGCACGTGGCCGCGGGCGAACTGACCCTTCTCGTGGACGGTGTGGAGCATCTGGTGCCCGCCGGTTCCGCCGCGTCCTTCGAGGCCAACGTGGCGCACGGCTATCACAACAAGGGTGCCGAGCCGGTCGAGATGACCATGTCGGTGTCGGTGCCCCCGGCGCACGCCTCGTCGTACTGAGCCGCGGGACCGAACCGCGGGACGAGCCGCGAGGGCGGCCTGTTAGCGTGCGGCCATGCGTGCACCCATGGGAGATTTCGACGACGTCCGACCCGCGCCCGAGGCCCTCGACCTCCTCGTCGCACCCGTCGCGGACGCCGTGCGCGGATGGAACGGGAGCGTTCCCGCCGAGCAGGTCATCCACGTCGACACCGACCCGCAGTGGGCCGACACCGCCACCTTCGTGGAGCACTACGGCCGGGACATCCTGGAGCAGTCCGCGAACTGCGTCGTCGTCACCGGCAAGCGCGGCGGCGAGGCCTCGCTCGCCGCGTGCCTGGTTCTCTCCACGACCCGCGTCGACGTGAACGGCGTCGTGCGCCGCCAACTGGGCGCGCGCAAGGCCTCGTTCGCCCCGATGGACACGGCCACCGGCGAGACCGGCATGGAGTACGGCGGCGTCACGCCGATCGGTCTGCCCGCCGACTGGCCGCTGCTGGTGGACGCCGCCGTCGTCGACCTGCCGTACGTCCTGATCGGCAGCGGCAGCCGCCGGGGCAAGCTCATCGTGCCCGGCAAGGCGTTCGCCGAGCTGCCCAACGCGGTGGTCCTCGAAGGGCTCGGCGTCGCCTGACCTGGCTCCACTTACCCGCAGACCCCCTCTTCGCGCAGCCGGGCGATGTCGTCGGGGCCACGCCCCAGCTCCCCCAGAATCAGCTCGGTGTGCTCGCCCGCTGCCGGTACGGGGTCCATGCGCGGGGCCACGCCCTTCAGGTCCGCGGGCGGCACCAGCGCCTGCACCGGGGAGGAGCTGCCCGGAATGGCGACCTCCCGCCAGCGGTCGCGCTCGACGAGCGCGGGGTGGGCCAGGAACTCGGCGACCGAATTCACGCCCGCGTTGGCGATGTTGGCCCGGTCCAAGAGCTCCATCGCCTCGTCGCTGCCGAGTCG
The DNA here is from genome assembly GCF_040682375.1 of Streptomyces sp. NPDC051214. NCBI lineage: Bacteria > Bacillati > Actinomycetota > Actinomycetes > Kitasatosporales > Streptomycetaceae > Streptomyces > Streptomyces sp. NPDC051214. Next base: position 411,459 of record NZ_JBFBAT010000008.1, on the reverse strand, counting down.
GGCGAACCGCGCGGAGATGATCGCGTCGAGTTCGTCGCGGTGGGCGACCCGGTCGGAGCCGGTGGCGAATCTCGGGTCGTCGGTCAACTCCGGCTGCCCGATGACCTGTTCGCACAGGGCGGCCCACTCACGCTCGTTCTGCACGGAGAGCAGCACGTCCTTGCCGTCGGACGCGGTGAACGGGCCGTAGGGCGCCACCGTCGCGTGCCGGGCACCGACCCGCGGCGGCTGAGTGCCGCCGTACCGCGTGTAGTAGGCGGGCTGGCCCATCCACTCGCCGAGCGCGTCGAAGAGGGAGACCTCGACGGCCGGTGCGCGCCCGGTGGTGGCCCGGGTGAAGAGCGAGGTGAGGATGCCGCTGTAGGCGTACATCCCGCCCGCGATGTCCGCCACCGAGATCCCCGCCCGCACCGCTTCGTCGGGCGTGCCGGTCAGCGAGAGCAGCCCGGTCTGGCACTGCACGAGCAGGTCGTACGCCTTCCGCTGGGACCAGGAGCCGCTGGTGCCGTACCCGCTGACGGTGCACGGGATCAACGAGGGGTAGCGGGCCTGGAGTTCGTCCGCGCCGAGGCCGAGCCGGTCCGCCGCACCCGGGGCGAGGTTCTGCACGAACACATCGGCACCCGCGAGGAGTTCGTGCAGGATCGCCCTGCCCTCCCCGGACTTGAGGTCCAGGGTGAGGGACTCCTTGGAGCGGTTGAGCCAGACGAAGTAGCTGGCCTGGCCGTGCACCGTGGTGTCGTAGCGCCGGGCGAAGTCACCGCCCCCGGGGCGTTCGACCTTGATCACGCGGGCGCCGAGGTCGGCGAGCTGGCGAGTGGCGAAGGGAGCGGCGACGGCCTGTTCCAAGCTGACGACGGTGATGCCCTCCAGGGGGAGTTGACCTGCGGATTCGTGGTGCGTCGTCGCCATGACTGCCCTAACTCTTCCTGTCCTGGGTTCGCGGGTGCTGCCTGAGTCTGTACGGTCACACGGCACGCCGCTTCAGTCGCCCTCCCCCACGACGGACTTGGAGACGAGCCGCCCGTCGTCGAAACAGAGGCGGTAGCCGTCGCCCGACATGAAGCGGGTGCTGTAGTACGCGCAGTCCTGGCCGCGCGGGGTCGCGGGCGCGCCGTCGGGCGGTCCGTCCATGGTGAAGTCCGGGAGGCGGGACTCGACTTCGTCGCGTGGTTGCCCGGTCCGCAGGCCGTCGTACACCTCCCGGTCCAGGACCGAGAAGACGGAGCTGATCAGGCTGAGGGGGATCATGAGCAGCAGGATTCCGGCCAGGACCGCGAGCGGGGTCAGGACCGCCTGGGTCAGCCGCCGTCTGATCTGCCGCCTGGCGAGCTCCAGTTCCCTGGCGGAGGCGGTGGGCCTGGGGGTGTCGGCGGTGCGTGGGGCGGCCCCGGTCGCGGGCAGCTCGGCCGCCACCCGGAAGCCGCCGTCGGCAGTGGGGTCCGCGCGGAGCGTGCCGCCTGCCAGGCGCACGCGCTCGTCGAGGCCGACGAGTCCGCTGCCGCCCGACGCCACTCCGGGCAGGCGGCCGGCCGGGGCCGGGCCGTTCACCACCGTCAGGCGCAACGCGTCACCGTCCCGCGCGATGCCGACCCGGACCGCGGCACCGGGCGCGTGCTTGGCGGCGTTGGTCAAGGACTCCTGGAGCACACGGTGGACGGCGAGGGCGACCATCGGCGGCAGGTCATCGGTGGCCCCCGCCCGTTCGAGCGTGACCTCGACGCCGGAGGCCCGCGCGCGCTCGACCACGGCTTCCGGACTCTCCTCCGACGGGGCCCTGGGCGGCACCTCGTCGTCGGCCCGCAGCACGCCGATGATCTCCCGAAGCCGTTCGGTCGCCGCGCCCGCGGCCTCGCGCAGCTCGCCGACCGCCGCCTGCTGGCGGGCGTCGAGCGTGGGGTCGACCTCAAGGGCACCCGCCTGGACGGCGATCAGCGTCAGATCGTGGCCGAGCGAGTCGTGCATGTCGCCCGCGATCCTGGCCCGTTCGCGGATACGGGTGCGGTCCGCGACAGCCTGCTGCTCGCGTTCCAGGCGCTCGGCGAGCCGCCAGCCGGTGGCCGTCAGCTCGGCGTACTGACGGCGGTACCGGCCGAGCAGCCAGGGCAGCACCACGCCGGTCAGAAAGGTCAGGAGCATCGTGGGCCAGCCCCACAGATCGCTCGCCACGAACCCGTTCATGACGAGTCCGGCCACGGCGACCGCCCCGAAGAACCACAGCGCCGGACGCGCCACGGCCGTACGACTGCCGGCGAAATACCCGAACACGGCGAGCGCCGCCCAGTACACAGGCGTCAGCATCTCCGGATCCGTCAGCAGACTCAGCGCCACGGGCACGGCGAGGGCGGCGAGCGGCCACCGCCTGCCGAGGGCGACGGCGCCCCCGAGCAGCGGGATGCCCACGGCCGCCACGACGGCGTCACGCCCGTCGGGACCGAGGGCGGCCGAGAAAGGCGGCGCGCACACCACGAGCCACACGGCGATGTCGAAGAGCCGGGGAAGGAACCGGGGGAGGAGCCGGGAGAGCCAGCCGTTTGAGCCGCGCATCCGGCAAGCATCGCCGATCACTCCGGACGCCGGGGTCCTCATTCCTCGCCGACCAGCCCCGCCTCGTACGCCAGGATCGCGGCCTGCACCCGGTTCTTGAGGCCGAGGCGGGCCAGGACCTGGCTGACGTACGCCTTCACCGTGCCCTCGACGACGTACAGCCGCCCGGCGATCTCCGCGTTCGACAGGCCGGCTCCGACCAGCGCGAGCACCTCACGCTCGCGCGCCGTCAGTTCCTCGACGCGGGCCCGCGCGGTCGCCTGCTTGCCGAGCCGGCCCGCGCCGAGGTGGGAGATCACCCGCCGCGCGATCGACGGAGAGAGGTACGCGCCGCCTTCGGCGACGGCCTGGACCCCGGCGATCAGTTCGCGCGGATTGCCGGACTTGAGGAGGAAACCGGCGGCTCCGGAGCCGAGCGCACTCGCGATGTACTCGTCCTCGGAGAACGTGGTGAGCATCGCCACCGCCGTGTCCGGGGCGATCTCGCGCAGCTCGGCGGCCGCCTGAAGGCCGTCGAGCCGCGGCATCCGGATGTCGAGGAGGCAGACGTCCGGCCGGTGCCTGAGGGCCAGGTCGACCGCCTCGCGCCCGTCGGCCGCCTCGGCGACCACCTCGATGTCATCGGCGGTGCCGAGGATCGCCCGTATCCCGGCCCTGATCATCGCCTCGTCGTCGGCGAGCAGCACTCTGATCATGTGCGCACGCTACCCCGGCCGTTGATGACCCCATGAAAGTGCCGGCAGGTGTGCGCGGTCGGCGTTCACCTGATGCTCACGCGGGTCCTGACCGTCGGCCTCACGGTCATCGTGCGCAGTTCAGCCGGGGCCATCACCGTGCTGTTCGTGCTGCTGTTCATCGTGCGGCCGACCCTCCCCGAACGGAGCCCGGATCTGTCATGCCCTCGACATCCGCTACCCCTCTGACGCCCTCCGCTCCCGCCGTCACCCCCGCGTACGTCACCTCCGTCGCCCACTCCGAAGAGCAGATCCGGGCCGCGCAGCGGCTGCGGTACCGCGTCTTCGGTGAGGAGATGGGTGCCACGCTCCACACCTCCCTGCCCGGCCACGACGTGGACCCCTTCGACGACCTCGCGGACCACCTGATCGTCACCGACACCACCACCGGCGAGGTCGTCGGCACGTATCGTCTGCTGCCGCCCGGCCGGGCCGAGCGGTCCTACTCCGACAGCGAGTTCGACCTCCGCGCGCTGGAGGGACTGCGCTCCTCCACCGTCGAGGCGGGCCGCTCCTGCGTGCACCCCGACCATCGCTCCGGCGCGGTGATCAACCTGATGTGGTCGGCACTCGCCCGCTATGTCCTGCTCTCCGGCCACCGCTATCTGGCGGGCTGCGCCTCGGTGCCGCTGTCCGACGGCGGCCGGGCGGCGTCGAGCGCCTGGCTGCTCGGCACGTCCCGGCACGCGTCGCCGCCCGAGCTGCGGGTGCAGCCCCGGCGCCCCTGGGTGCCCACCGCGCCACCGGTGGAGCGGCCCGCCTACACCGACCTGCCGCCGCTGCTGAGGGGCTACCTCCGCCTGGGGGCGTGGATGTGCGGGGCGCCCACGCACGACCCCGCGTTCGACGTCGCCGACTTCTTCGTCCTCCTGGACATGGACCGGCTCGGCGACCGCTACCGCCGCTATTTCCTGGGGGAGACGCGATGAGCCCCGCGCGCACCCCGGCCGCGCTGTGCACCCCGGCCTGCGTCACCCGCTCGGCGCCGGAGGTTCCACCGGCCGAACTGGCCCGGCGGTACGCGGCGTTGACGTACGAGATCGGCGTCGGCGTGACGCAGGGCGCGCGGCTGGCCGAGCCGCGGGCGCTGCGGGCGCGGGCCCAGGGGATCCTGGGCGCCCTGGGCATACGCCTGGACGCGGGGCCGGGGCGGCTGACGGTGACCGGTTCCCGGCCCGGCACCCTCGTCGTCGCCAACCACATCTCCTGGCTCGACGTCGTCAGCCTGCTCGCCGTGGAGCCGGTGACGGTCCTTGCCAAGCGGGAGGTGGGCCGGTGGCCGGTGATCGGCTCGCTCGCGCGGCGGGCCGGAACCCAGTTCATCGACCGCGACGGGATACGCCAACTGCCACATGTGGTGGCCGAGTTGGCGTCCACCCTGCGCTCGGGCCGCTCCGTCCTCGTCTTCCCGCAGGCCACCACCTGGTGTTCCGTGGCCGGTGGGCGCTTCCGCCGGGCCACGTTCCAGGCGGCGGCCGACGCGGGCGCGCCCGTACGGCCGGTCACCATCCGCTACTACCGGCACGGCACCCGCAGCACCACGGCGGCCTTCCTCGGCGACGAGACCTTCGGGGCCTCACTGCACCGCGTGGCCCGCGCCCGTGGCCTGACCGTACGGGTCACCGCGCACGCCCCGCTGCGCGGCGACGACCGTCGGGATCTTGCCGCCCAGGCTCAAGCGGTCATCGGCGCCCATGAACTGCCCGCCCATCTGTGAGCAGCCCGCAAGGTCACGGGAACCCGGGCACCCGCGCGGCCGACTCCTGAACAGGCGCGGCCGCGACGGAACCGCGCTGTCGCGTCACGAGTGTCAGGAGAGCGGCGATGAGCGACCGCCCCCAGTTGTCCCTGCTCTGCGGTTTCCTCGCGCTGCTCGCGGTGATCTTCGCGGTGTCGTACGCCGTGGGGTCGGCCGTCGGGCCGGGCGCCCCCGGCACACAGCGGACCGAGACCGAGACCGAGACCGGGACCGGGACCGGGACCGGGACGCATGAGGGAGACATGGGGGACATGCACTCCGGCGACCCCGGCCGATGAACACGGCGGGGTCATTTCGCGTACCCATCCGTGAAAGGAGGGGCGTGAATGCAAGGATGTCCCCGCCATGACTGCTGGATGGTGTTCTCGCGCGGTACGGGCTGCGGTGTTCGCGGCCGCCTGTGTGCTGCTCGCTGCCCTGGGGCACGTCATGATGTCGGGGACCTCGGTGCCCTGGTGGACGCTGGGCGCCGGAGCCGTCGGGGTCGGCGGCACGGCGTGGCTGCTCGCCGGGCGCGAACGGGGGCTGCCCCTGGTCGTCTCCGCGGCGGTGGCCGCTCAGGCCGCGCTGCACTCGGGGTTCTCCCTGGCCCAGGCCGCCGCGCAGCCATCGGCCGGAGTGCCGCTCGTGCGGCGCTGGGTGCAGCACATGCTCTGTGCCGCGCCGATGGGCGCCGACTCGACGGGGAGCATGGGGCGGGGGCAGGGCTCGGCCATGTCCGCGCCGATGCCCGATGCGGGCATGACGTCCATGCCCGCCATGCCCGCGTCCTCGATGGGCTCCGCGATGGAGCACATGGATCACATGGGCGGCGGCCACGACATGAGCGGCATGTCGCCGACCGGCATGCTCGCCGCCCACCTTCTCGCCGCGCTCGTCTGCGGGCTCTGGCTCGCGCACGGCGAACGTGCGGCCTTCCGTGTCGCGCGTGCCTTCGCCGGGTGGCTCGTCGCCCCCTTGCGGGTGCCTCTCGCACTGCCCACGCCCGCACACCGGCCCCGCGTCCGGCTCCACCGCCACCGTGCGGCGGGCCGGCCGCGTCGGCTGCTTCTCGTCCACGCCATCACTTCTCGGGGTCCGCCCGCGGGGACCGCTGTCGCCTGACAGCCGGCTCCCCGACGCCGTTCCCGCGCGCCATCGCGCGCGGCCGGACGGCTCGGGCATCGGTCCCGCGCACTCTCGCGCGGCCGTACCCCCCTCACCGGACCCGCCGGACGCACGCTCGTACGGCGTGTCCGGGTCCCGGATTCCCGAGAAGGACACCAGGTGATCATTCCTGCCCTGCCCAGCTCACCCGACGAGTCGATAACGGCCTGGGCGCTCGCCGCCCGCGCCGGAGACCCCGAAGCGGTCGAGCACTTCGTACGCGCCCTCCACCGGGACGTCCGCCGGTACGTGACGTACCTCGGCGGCGACCCGCAGGCCGCCGACGACCTGACGCAGGACACGTTCCTGCGGGCCCTCGGCAGCCTGCACCGGTTCGAAGGGCGCTCGTCCGCCCGTACGTGGCTGCTCTCCATCGCCCGGCGCGCGGTGATCGACAGCCTGCGGCACGCCGCGGCCAGGCCCCGCCTCTGCGACACGGACGACTGGCAGTCCGCCGCGGAGCGGGCCCAGCCCAGAGGCCTGCCGGGCTTCGACGACGGCGTGGTCCTCGCCGACCTGCTGGCGACGCTGCCCGACGAACGGCGTGAGGCCTTCGTCCTCACCCAACTCCTCGGGCTGCCCTACGCGGAGGCCGCGCTGCTCACCGGCTGTCCGGTGGGCACGGTCCGCTCGCGCGTGGCGCGGGCCCGGATCGCGCTGATGGAGCGCCTGCGGGAAGCGGAACGCCCCGCTTTGGTGGGCGCCGCGGCCTGACACACCTGGGCGCGGCCTTCCGCAAGGCCCTGAGCTGTGCCGGGGTGGAACGATCCGCTCCGGCGCACCTCAGGGCCTCGGTCACGCGGCCACTTGAGTGCGGTGGCCGAGAGCGCTGCGACGGGTGGGTCGAGGAACCCACCCGTCGCGACACGAACTCCGCACATCCGGCGGAGTGTCAGAGCATCGGCAGTTCGATCGCCGGGCAGCGGTCCATGACCATCTCCAGGCCCGCGGCCCGAGTCCGCTCGTACGCCGCCTCGTCGACCACGCCCAGTTGGAACCAGACCGCCTGAGCGCCGATCGTGACGGCTTCCTCGGCGGCCTGGCCCGCGAGGGCACTGTTGAGGAAGACGTCGACGACGTCGATCTTGAAGGGCACCGCGGCGAGGGACGGATAGCCCTTCTCGCCGTGCACCGTCTCGGCCTTGGGGTGGATCGGGACGACACGCTTCCCGTACCGCTGCAGGACACCGGCGACCCCGTACGCCGCTCGCTCCTCGTTCGTGGACAGGCCCACGACCGCCCAGGTGTCCCCGAGTTCCGTCAGGATCTTGCGCACTGTTGCCGGATCGCCGTACACGTCCCGCTCCTTCTGTTGCCGTTCGTCAGACGCGCACGTCAGACATTCACGCCGAAGTCCGACGCGATGCCGCGCAGCCCACTGGCATAACCCTGGCCGACCGCGCGGAATTTCCACTCCGTGCCATGGCGGTAGAGCTCGCCGAAGACCATGGCGGTCTCCGTCGACGCGTCCTCGGAGAGGTCGTAGCGGGCGATCTCCACGTTGTCGGCCTGGTTGACGACGCGGATGAAGGCGTTGCGGACCTGGCCGAAACTCTGGCCGCGGTTCTCGGCGTCGTGGATGGACACCGGGAAGACGATCTTCGTGATCTCGGCGGGCACCTGCGCGAGGTTCACCTTGACCGCCTCGTCGTCGCCCTCGCCCTCGCCCGTGAGGTTGTCGCCGGTGTGCTCGACCGAACCGTCGGGGCTCTTGAGCTGGTTGTAGAAGATGAAGTGCTGGTCGGAGACGACCTTCCCCGAGTCGTCGCAGAGCAGTGCGCTCGCGTCCAGGTCGTAGTCCGTGCCGGTGGTCGTGCGGACGTCCCAGCCCAGGCCGACCAGGACGGCGGTGAGGCCGGGGGCCTCCTTGCTGAGCGAGACATTGCCGCCCTTGGCCAGGGAAACTCCCACGATGTCCTCCTGAGGTCCTGAGGTGAAGTGCGTACCGGCCGTGGTCAGGGCCGGGACCTAAAAACTACAACACTGTAGAAAGAGGCGGGATGGCCTGCCCCCTCGTACCGCGTCCCGTTACGATGTGGCGCTCCTTGAGGGGCCGTCAAGAGAGCCGCATCTGCCGAAGGCGGGAAGGACGGACGATGACACGGACCGCACGGGAACTGCTCGACGACGTGGTGGCGCGGCTCGCGCCCGATCCGGCGGCCAACCCGCTCGTCCCACGCCTCGCGGACGGCACCGCGAATCGTTCCGCGATCACCGCTCTCGCCCTGGAACAGCACTCCGTGATCCCCGCCGACCGCCGCTCCTTCCTGCACCTGGCCGCACGCTCGGCCGACGCGGGCGAAGCCGAGTGCGAGGCCTTCTTCCGCACCCTCGCCGAGGGCGAGACGCTCGCCTTCGACCGGCTCGGCGCCCTGGTCGCCGCGTGCGGGGTGAGTAAATCCGACGCCGAGGCGTACGAGCCGCGCGCGGGCTGCCAGGCCTATCCGGCGTACGTGGCCTGGCTCGCCCTGAACGGCACCCCCGCCGACGTGGTCCTCGCCCTGACCGCCAACTTCGCCTCCTGGGGCGCCTATTGCGCGACGCTCGCCGACGCCCTGCCGGCGCACTACGGCTTCAGCGAGGAGGCCTGCGGGTTCTTCGCCTTCTTCGCCGAGCCCGCGCCCGACCTGGAGCGGCAGGCGCTCGCCGCGGTGCGTGCGGGCATGGACCGTGGCCTCGACGCGACCGGAGCCGCCCTGCGCCACGGGAAGCTGCTCCAGCGTTACGAGGCGATGTTCTGGGAGACCCTCGCCGACCCGGCGCGCGGCCTCTGACCGTCCTCGTCGGCCTACTCCCCGCGCAATTCCGCCAGTTGCCCCACGAGCCCGCGGATCAGCGCGTCCAGCCCCGAGGTGAACGCGTCCTCGGCCCGGCCCGCCTTGTCGCCGCCGACGGCACTCTGCAGAGCCGCCGTCAGGACCGGCACCCGTGGCGCGTGCCCGGCCGGGTCGATCATCATCGGCGGTGCCACGAGGTCGAGCGCGGAGCCGAGGAGGAAGGACTCGACGCTGGTCAGCGCAGCGATCAGCCGCCCCTGCGGCCAGCCGCCACGGGCCAGGGCCGACACGACGGCCTCGTACATGCCGAGCGTGGCCGGTGAGCTGATGGTGGTGGTGGCGAGCAGGTCGATGGAGTGCGGGTGCCTCGCGAAGGCGTCGCGGTACGAACGGGCCCACGCGGCAAGGGCGTCGGGCCACGGCAGCGTGTCGAAGGCGGAGACGTCCATCTCCTCGACGACCAGACGCCGAACGCCCTCGATGACCTCGGCGCGGCCGTCCAGGTGGTTGTAGAGCGAGGCGGTCCGCACCCCGAGCCGTGCCGCCAGGCGGGGCAGGCTGAAGGCGTCGGCCCCCTCGGCGTCGATCAGCGCGAGGGCCTCCCGCGCTATCAGATCCGCGTCGAGCACCGGTATGCGCGGTCTGCCTCTGCCCATGACCTGCCAACTCCCGTCTGTTCGTGGGGTTTTCCGCGGGCGCGACCCCAGGCGTTCCCCGGGATCTTCCTGCGGACGGGGGTCTTCACAGCCGCCCGTGTGCAGAGTACGGTCCTGCCCAGCCGCAACTAAAGCCTTTAGTTTTCCCCTCTCGCTGCCCGGGAGCACCCGCGTGACCGCACCCCCCTCCCACGCCGCCAAGGGCCTCAGCGGCGGCGCCGTCGGCACCGGCGACCTCGTCTTCTTCGTCGTGGCCGCCGCGGCGCCGCTGACCGTGATGGCCGCAGTGGCCCCGCTGGCGATCGGCATGGCGGGCCGGGCGGCGCCCCTCGGCTACCTGGTGTCGGGGCTGCTGCTCATCGTCTTCGCGGCCGGGTTCACGGCGATGAGCCGCTTCGTGCGCAACGCGGGCGCCTTCTACGCCTACATCGGGCGCGGGCTCGGACGTCCCGCGGGCGCCGGGTCCGCGTACGTCGCGCTGTTCTCGTACAACGCCATCGAGGTCGGACTGCTCGTCGCCTTCGGGTGGTTCACCGAGTCCGGGTTCGACGACCTGACCGGGGTCCGCGTGGCCTGGTGGATCTGGTCGCTCGCCGGGCTCGTCGCGATCGGCGTACTCGGCTGTCTGAAGGTCACGTTCAGTGCCAAGGTCCTCGGAGTCGCCCTGGTCCTCGAGGTCCTCGTGCTGCTCGTCCTCGAAGCCGGTCTGTTCGCGCACGGCGGTGGCCCGCGCGGCTTCGACCTCGGCACGCTCTCGCCCGAGCACCTGGGCGGGCCGGGTGTCGGCGGCATGTTCGTGCTGGCCGTCGGCGCGTTCGTCGGGTTCGAGGCGACGGCCATCTACGCGGAGGAGGCGAGGGAGCCCGAACGCACCGTGCCGCGCGCCACGTACATCGCGGTGGCGTTCCTCGCGCTCTTCTACACCTTCACGGTGTGGACGATCATCAACGCGTACGGCTCGGACCGCGCCCAGGCCGTCGCCAACGGTGAGGGCGGCGCCGACATGGTCTTCGCGGCCACCGAACGGTTCGCGGGAGCCTGGGCGGCCGACTCCATGCACGTGCTGATCATCACCAGCGCCTTCGCCGCGACCCTCGCCTTCCACAACGGCGCCGCCCGCTACTTCTACGCCCTGGGCCGCGAAGGGCTGTTGCCGCGCCGCCTGGCCAGGGTGTCCCCGAAGACGCGCGCACCGGTCGCGGCGGTCGTGGCGCAGTCGGGGCTCGCGCTGGCCGTGGTCGCCGTGACCGTCATCAGCGGCGCCGACCCGTACACCGTCACGTTCCTGTGGAGCAACGGCTCCGGCATCCTCGGCGTGATGCTGATGCAGGCGCTCGCCGCGCTCGCGGTGTACGGCTTCTTCCGGCGCGACCGCAGGGGCATGCCCGCCTGGCGGGTTCGCGCGGCCCCGCTGGTCGCGTGCGCGGGCCTCGCCGTACTGATCGCCCTGGTGTGCGGCAACCTCGATCTCCTGACGGGCGCTTCGGGCGGCGTCAACGCGGCGCTGATCGCGCCGCTGCCCGTGCTCTTCGTGGGGGGAGCGGCACGGGCCCTGCGGATTCGACGGCGCGATCCGCGGGCGTACGAACGGCTGACGACAGTGGACGCGGAGAGCGTGTGACGGAGGAGCGGAACAGCATGGCGGACGAGACGCAGACGTGGGTCTTCCTGGGGGCGGTCCGTACCGGAAGCGATGTCCATGGGGACACCACGGCACTCGCCGTACGCGACGGACGCGTCGTCGCGCTCGGCGACGAGGCGCGCGGCCTGGCCGAAGTGGCGGACGAGGTGGTCGAGTTGGGGGACGGGCTGCTCATGCCCGCCTTCGGTGACGGCCACGCCCACCCTCTCTTCGGCGGTCTGGAGAGCTTCGGCCCGCAGATCAAGGACCTCACCTCGGTCGCCGCGATCGTCGCGGAGGTCGGGCGGTGGGCCGCCGCGCACCCGGACGCGGAGTGGATCGTCGGCGCGTCCTACGACCCCGCCCTCGCGCCCGACGGCGAGTTCGACGCGCGGTGGCTCGACTCGGCGGTGCGTGAACGGCCCGTCGTGCTGCGGGCCCACGACTACCACACGGTGTGGTGCAACTCGGAGGCGCTGCGCAGGGCCGGGGTGCGGGACGCGACGCCGGACCCGCGGCTGGGCTGGATCGTCCGGCGCCCCGACGGCTCGCCGATGGGCACCCTGCGCGAGTGGCACGCCTGCGACCTGGTGCTCGACCAGGTGCCCGCGCGCGAGGAGGCCGAACTGGTCGAAGCGGTGCGCCGCGCGGGCCGGGCGTACGCGCGAGCGGGCATCACCTGGGTGCAGGACGCCTGGGTGGAGCCGGAGATGGTGGAGGCCTATCTCGCGGCGGCCCGGCTCGACGCGTTGAGCGTGCGCGTGGACCTGGCCCAGCGCGCCGACCCCGACCGCTGGCGCCGGCAGCGCAAGCAGTTCGACGCGGCGCGTGCGCGAGTGGACGACGAGGGCGGCCCGATGCTGTCCGCGCGCACGGTGAAGTACTTCAGCGACGGCGTGATCGAGGGCGGTACGGCCGCCCTGCTCGACCCCTATCTGGACGCGCCGCACAGCTGCGGCATGCCCGTGTGGGAGCCGGGCGCGCTCACCGAAGCGGTGTGCGCGTTCGACGCCGACGGCTTCCAGACGCACATCCACGCCATCGGCGACGCGGGCGTCCGGGCCGCGCTCGACGCGGTGGAGGCCGCGGTCCTCGCCAATCCCGCCTGGGACCGGCGGCCCGTGATCACCCACGTCCAGCTCGTCGACCCGGCCGACCTGCATCGCTTCGCCGCACTCGGCGTCATCGCCAACTTCGAGCCCCTGTGGGCGCAGCCCGATCCGCTCCAGACCGATCTGTCCATGCCGCGGATCGGCGCCGAACGCTCCGGCCGGCAGTACCCGATGGGGGAGTTGGCCCGCGACGGGGTGCGGCTCTCCTTCGGCAGCGACTGGCCCGTCAGTTCGTACGAGCCGCTGGAGGGCATTCAAGTGGCGGTCACCAGGCGCACGTTCGACGGCGTGCCCGAGGGCGGCTGGATTCCGCACCAGCGGCTCACCGTGGAGCAGGCGCTCGCCGCGGCCACCAGCGGTGTCGCCCATCAAGCCGGTGCGGACGACCGCGGGGCGCTGGTGCCCGGCGCGCCCGCGGACCTGGTCAGGCTGTCCGCCGATCCGCGCGCCGTCGACCCGATGACCGTCCGGCACGTGCGGGTCCTCGGCACCTGGCTCGGCGGGGTGCCTACGTTCCGGGCGGGGCCGGAGTGAGGGGCAGGACGATGGCGGTGACCGCGACGCCGTCGCGTATCAGCCAGTTGCCCGCGAAGCCCGTCAGCTCACGCCCCGCCACGGTCGGCCCGGGGACGAGCAGCGCCGCGGTGAACGTACCGTCCGCGGCCAGGTCGAGGCGCGCGTCCTCGAAGCCGAGCCAGCGGCCGGTGAGCGGGAACCACGTCTTGTAGACGGACTCCTTGGCGCTGAAGAGCAGCCGGTCCCAGGGAACGTCGGGGTGCCGCACGCCCAGCTCGGCGAGGGCCGCGCGCTCCGACGCGTCCGAGACCAGCTTCAGGACGTCGGCGTCGGCGAGCGGAGCGGCTGGTTCCGCGTCGATGCCGACGGAGAGGACCTCGGAGGCGCGGGCCACGGCTGCGGCACGGTAGCCCGCGCAGTGCGTCATGCTGCCGACGATGCCGTCGGGCCAGCGCGGCGCGCCCTTGGGCCCCGGCAGGATCGGCGCGGGCGGCACGCCGAGCCCGGCCAGCGCGGTGCGGGCGCACTGCCGGACCGTGGCGAACTCGCGGCGCCGCTTGTCCACGGCCCGCGCCACGACGTCCGCCTCCTCGGGAAACAGGAAGGGATCGGCCGGATCCTCGCGGGTCTCCACGACGGTGACGGGGGCGTCGGCGAGCAGTGACCCCAACACGTCAGTGGCGCCGGGGACTTGGCGTACGCGATTCGAAGGTGACATCACAACGGATCACCGTACCGGGGCTGTGGGCTGCGTGGGGGCCTACTCTGGCGGGATGCACGACGAGTACCGCACCGTGGCCCGTGAGGCCGTGCACGAGATCGAGATCAACCGCTCGCGCTTCCTGTGCGCCCTCGCGCCCGCGGCCACCGAGGAGGAGGCCCAGGCGTTCGTCGCGCGCATCCGCAAGGAGCACCCGTCCGCCTCGCACAACTGCTTCGCGTACGTCATCGGGGCTGACGCCGGGGTGCAGAAGGCGAGCGACGACGGGGAGCCCGGCGGCACCGCGGGGGTGCCGATGCTCCAGATGCTGCTGCGCCGCGAGATGCGGTACGTCGTCGCCGTCGTGACCCGCTATTACGGCGGGGTCAAGCTCGGTGCCGGTGGTCTGATCAGGGCCTACGGAGGCGCGGTCGGCGAGGCGCTCGACGCGGTCGGCACGCTGACCCGCAGGCGCTTCAGGGTCGCCACCGTCACGGTCGACCACCAGCGCGCGGGCAAGATCCAGAACGATCTGCGGTCGGCGGGGCGCGAGGTGCGTGATGTGCGGTACGGGGACGCGGTGACCATCGAGATCGGCCTCCCCGACGCCGATGTCGAGGCGTTCAAGGCCTGGCTGGCGGACGCGACCGCGGGCGCCGCGGTCTTCGAGCCCGGGGGAGAGGCGTACGGGGACGCCTGAGGCCCGGCGGGTGCCCGAGCCCAGGCGTGAATGCGTCCGAATGGGTAGAATTCGGGCATGGGAGAGCGGTCCGCAGCACCGACTGCGCCCGAACTCGTCCTGGAGACCGACACCGGCTCCACGGTGATGAGTCCGAGCCGGGACTATCACGTGGGGCGCGACCCGTTGAGCGACGTCGTCATCGACGACGCCCGCGTCTCCTGGCACCACGCCGTGCTGCACGCCGAGCGCGACCACTGGACGATCGAGGACGAGCACAGCACGAACGGCACGTACGCCGACGGGCAGCGCGTCCAGGCCTGGGACGTCGGGGCCGGCAGCGTCCTGCGCTTCGGCAGCGTCACCGACGGCCCGCGCGCGGTCCTCGTCGGCCGTGCGCCGCCCCCGCCCGCTCCGCCCCCCGCCCCCGAGCGTCCCTCCGCCGTCCGCACCCCCTCGGCCACCGGCACCTTCCGGCAGCCGACGACGGTGCGCCCGCTGCCCGCCCGCACCGTCCGCATCGGTCGCGCCGCCGACAACGACCTGGTCATCGACGACCTGGTCGTCTCGCGCCGCCACGCCGAGCTGCGGGTCCTCGCTGACGGCACGTACGAGATCGTCGACCTCGGCAGCCACAACGGCACCTATCTCAACGGCCAGCCGGTAGGCCGCGCCCCGGTCGCGCCCGGGGACATCGTCGGCGTCGGCCACCGCGCGTACTGCCTCGTCGGCGACCAGCTCCAGGAGTACGTCGACACCGGCGAGGTCTCGCTCGACGTGCAGGAGCTGACCGTCGCCGTCGACCGTGGCCGCAAGACGCTCCTGGACCGGATCTCCTTCCCCGTCGGCGAGAAATGCCTGCTCGCCGTCGTGGGACCCAGCGGCGCCGGGAAGTCCACCCTCCTCAACGCCCTCACCGGCCTGCGCCCCGCCGACGACGGCACCGTCCTCTACGACGGCCGCGACCTCTACCGCGACTACGCCGAACTCCGTCAGCGCATCGGGCTCGTGCCGCAGGACGACATCCTGCACGCACAGCTCACCGTGCGCCGGGCCCTCGGATACGCCGCCGAACTGCGCTTCCCCCAGGACACCGAGAAAGCGGAACGCCGGGCCAGGGTGGATGAGGTCATCCGCGAGCTCGGCCTCGAACAGCGCGTCGACCAGCCCATCCACAGCCTCTCCGGCGGGCAGCGCAAGCGCGTGAGCGTCGCCCTCGAACTCCTGACGAAACCGTCCCTGCTCTTCCTCGACGAGCCGACGTCCGGGCTCGACCCGGGCATGGACCGCTCGGTGATGCACATGCTGCGCGGCCTCGCCGACGACGGCCGGACGGTCATCGTCGTCACGCACAGCGTGCTCAGCCTCGACGGCTGCGACCGGCTCCTCGTGCTCGCCGCCGGCGGCAGGATCGCCTACTACGGGCCTCCGCAGGACGCACTCCCGTTCTTCGGCTTCGAGGAGTGGCCCGAGGCGTTCGAGGCCTTCGAGGGGGACCGCGACCGGGACTGGGCGGGGGAGTACCGGCGTTCGCCCTTCCACCAGCGGTACATCGTCAACTCCTCGGCGCAGCCGCCGATGCCGCAGGGCGGTGCGGGGCCGGTCGCCGCGTTCGCACCGCCGCCCAAGGCGCAGAGCTGGGGCTCCCAACTCCGGACACTGGTGCGGCGGTACGCGGCAGCGCTCGCCGCCGACCGGACGTTCCTGGCCATCATGATCGCGCTGCCGTTCGTGATGGGCGCCATGGCCCGCGCGCTGTCCGGGAGCAAGCTCACGCAGGAGACGGCGATGAACGCGCTGCTGATCCTCTGCGTGGGCGGAGTCCTGACCGGCGCGGCCAACGCCGTGCGGGAACTGGTCAAGGAGCGGGTGATCTACCGGCGTGAACGGGCCGTAGGGCTCTCCAGATCGGCGTACTTGATGTCCAAGGTCGTCGTCCTGGGGACGATCACCGTCCTCCAGGCCGTCGTGCTGACCTTGGTGGCGCTGCTCGGCGTCGACCTCAACGCGCCCGGCGGCGAGGGCGTGCTGCTGCCACCCCTGGTCGAGATCACCGTGGCGGTGGCGATGCTGGCGTTCACGGCGATGATGTTGGGACTCCTGGTCTCGGCGCTCGTGCGCAAGGAAGAAGTGACGATGCCGCTGCTCGTGCTGCTGGCCATCGTGCAGGTGGTGTTCTGCGGCGCCCTCCTGAAACTCCACGGGGTTCCCGGCGTGGAGCAGCTGGCGTGGCTCGTGCCGTCGCGGTGGGCGCTGGGCGCGATGGCGGGCACGATCGGACTCGGCAGAATCGTGCCCGGGGAGCTGACCGCCGATCCCCTCTTCCGGCACTCGGCGGGCATCTGGCTGCTCAACATGGGCATGTTGGTCGCCCTCTCGGTCGTGTTCGGCTACCTGGTGGCGCGGCTGCTGAGACGGCACGAACCCGCGGTGATGCGGAAGTAGTGGCGAGTGGCGCGCGGTGGGGGGAGCGGATACGGGCAAGGGAGCAGGAGTGGACGACATGACCACAGCGGACTTCCGCCCCACGCACGTCGTCCCCCAGGACGGTCTTTCCGCCTGGGAGGCCCCGGACGTGAACCGCCCGACGGCGCCGCTCGACGCGCTCCTGCCCGTCCAACTGGTCGACCGGCTCGGTGACTGGGCCCGGATCGTCTGCGCGAACGACTGGTCGGCCTGGGTCGACGGCCGCCTCCTGATCGCCGTATCGGCGGACCCGCCCGCCGCCGGCCACCCCCTGACCCGTACGGCGGACCCGGCCCCGCTCCTCGCACGCACCGAGGCGGCACTGATCGACTACCGCCGCGCGACGCGGGACCTGGCGACGGCCGAGACCGACGCCGACACCTTCCGTCAGCGGACGCGCGGACTGCGGGTGGGCGTGGTCGTGGACGGCGACGCGATGTGGCTCTACGACGCCGAACACGAACGGTGGGTGTACTGCGACGGGGCCCGCCTCAGCACTTACGCGGTGGAGGAGGGGCCGAGCGTCGACGGAGCGCGGGGGGAGGCCGGTGGCGGTGACGGGGGGCCTGCGGGTCCGGAGCCGACGCGGGTGGTCGGGGGTTCCGGTGATGCGGGCCGGTCTGCGGGTGAGTGGGCCGGGGGAGGGGCCGGCTCTCCCGAGCCGACGCAGGTGGTCGAGGCCGTGTCCGGCTCGGGGACGGCCCCCGCGCGGGGCGGTGAGGGCGATGCAGGGCTCGCCCCTCCGTCGTACGGCGATGACGCCCGCCGCGCCCCTGCGACGGACGGCGAAGGCTCTGTGTCCGCGCCCGCGACGCACCGCGGTGACCCTGCCTCGTACGGCGACGATGCCCGCCGCGCCCCTGCGACGCCCCGCGACGACCCCGCCGACGAACCCACCCGTCGTATCCCTCCCGTCACCGCCGACCCCGGGCCGGCGGCTCCGGCCGGGGAGCGGTGATGGGGGACGTGGCGGGGGCGAGTGCTCGCTCCGGGCGGTCCTCCGAGTTGGTGGGGGAGCAGATTGCCGGGTATCGGGTCGAGTGTGAGATCGGGCGTGGCGGGATGGCCGTCGTCTACCGTGCCAAGGATCTGCGCCTGGACCGGACCGTCGCCCTGAAGCTGCTCGCACCCGAGCTCGCGCGCAACGACACCTTCCGGCAGCGCTTCACGCACGAGTCACGCGTGGCCGCCGCGATCGAGCATCCGCACATCGTGCCGGTATTTGAGGCTGGGGAGACGGACGGCGTGCTTTACATCGCCATGCGGTACGTTCCCGGGCTCGACCTGCGCCATCTGCTCGACGACTCGGGTCCGCTCCCCGTCGGAGCCGCCCTCCGCATCGCCGCGCAGGTCGCCTCCGCGCTCGACGCGGCCCACGATCACGGCCTGGTCCATCGCGACGTCAAACCCGGCAACATCCTCGTGGCCAAGGGCACGGACAGCGACCACCCGGAGCACGTCTACCTCACGGACTTCGGCCTGACGAAGAAGTCGCTGTCGCTGACCGGGTTCACCACCGTGGGGCAGTTCGTCGGGACCCTCGACTATGTGGCGCCCGAGCAGATCTCGGGACGCCCCGTGGACGGGCGGTGCGACGTCTACAGCCTGGCCTGCGTCGTCCACGAGACCATGGCCGGCGGGCCGCCGTTCCAGCGTGACGACGACATGGCGCTGCTCTGGGCCCACCAGTACGACCAGCCGCCCCGCCTGACGGAGCAGCGCCCCGAGATCCCCGCCGCCCTCGACGGCGTCCTCGCGAAGGCGCTGGCCAAGCGCCCGGAGGAGCGGTACGGCTCCTGCCTGGAATTCGCGGCCGCACTGCGCGCCGCGGCCACGGGAAGCGAGCAGGGCCATGCCCCCACTCAGGTGGACCTCGGGGTCGTCGGAGCTACGGCGGACCCGGGAGCGCCCCCGGAACCGCCCGGCTGGGCGCGCCCGGTCTTCCGGCGTCTGCCCGGCTAGCGCGTACTCACTTCACCTCGCCGCGTCGCCGCACCCCGCGCGCCAGCAAGCCGCCGACGAAACCGGACACCAGACCCCACGCCACGGCGAGGATCAGCGCGGTCCCCAGATTCGGGTGCAGTTTCACCAGGCCCGACAGGCCGCCGCCCAGATCGCCGATGCCCAGGAGCGACAGGCCGTAGTGGGCGGACACACGGGCCAGCAGACAGACCGCGAGCACCGTCAGGGTCAGCGCCACCGCCATGTGCACGGCGTGCTGCCAGGCCCGCATCCGGGCCGGTGAGCGTGCCGCCATCAGGAACGCGGCCCCCAGGACCATGACCGCCGCGACCACCAGCAGCCACCACACCCGCCCGTCGTGCTCGGAGAGGGTGTGCAGGTTGAGCGTGGAATCGGTCGGAGTGCGCAGTACCTCGTCGAGGACCTTCGGCATCGGCAGCCCGAACGGACCGTCCACGCGGCCTTCCCAGGACGCACCGAGCCCGATGGTGAAGGCGAGCCAGACGAGGTTGGGAAGGCCGAGCAGCAGCACCGCGAACGTCTCGGCCGTGTGCCCCTTGGTCACCGCCACGACCAGGCCGGCGACGAGCCCCAGGGCGACGTACGCGAGCAGCAGGACGACCATGGCGTGCGCCGCGGGACGCACCGACTCCTGGAAGCGCACCAGGCGGGCCGGGAGCGGCGCGCCGCGCGAGACCAGCAGCGCCACCAGGAGGACACCCGCCAGCCACAGCAGCCCGAAGAGGAGGGTCAGCGGCACATCCGTCTCGAAGCCGACCTCGGGCGAGGCGTCCAGCAGATCGCCGATGTCGGCCGCGGGCCCCTCCCCGAGCGTGAGTTTGAACCGGTGGCGCGCCAGGAGGCCGAGTCCGACGAGGAGCAGCACCCACAGCACGGCGAACCGCGCGGCCCAGCCGGCCAGTTCCCGGGTGTCGGCGACGGCCCGGTGCCGCAGCGGCCTGAGGAACCCGGCGGCGATCACCAGAGCCCCGGTGAGGGTGACCGAGAGGGGCAGCACGGAGAGGCCCGCGTTCGTCTCGGCGATCGCCCCGGCGTCACCGGAGAGCCCGACGGAGCCGCCGACCGCCATCACGACGACGGCCGCGACGACACGGGGGAACGCGCCGTCGGGCAGATCCGCGGCCCCGGCGGCCCACAGGCCGAGCGTGGCGACGACGGCCATGCCAACCAGCGCGGCGAGCACCGCGAGGAGGGCGTGGATCCAGCCGTGGGGGGCCCGCCGGTTCTCGGACGCGCGCTGCGCGCCTGTCTGCCCGGGCGGTGTCTGGTCGCTCACGTTGTCACGCTAAGCAGCGCCGCCGGGGTCCGCCCGTCGGGAGGGCCGACCGCGTCGGCTTGCGGGTCCCGGGGAGGCGGGACACACAATAGGCGCGTAACGGAAATAGGCGTACGGATCGAGTGAAAGCATGCCTTTGCCTTACCGGGTCTGAGCGCCGTACATCCCCTACGCAGGGAAGAAGTGCTCGTGAGTGCCGAACCGCCGTCGTCAGGACGCCCCACAGGACCTCCGTCCGGCCCGCTCTCGGGCCCATCGAGCGGGCCATCGAGCGGCCCACCGAGCGGCCCACCGGAACCTCCGGGCCCGCCGCCCGGTGGCGCGAGCCCCGAACCGGGACCCGGTGGGGGCCCGGCACCGGACCGCCCCTGGTGGAAGTCGGCGCCGCGCGTGGCGGCGATCTCCCTGGTGCTCGTGGCCGCCGTGGTGCTGACCGTCGTCCTCACGCGGCCGGACGGCGGCACCTCGAAGTCCGGCGGCGAAGTGGCCCTGCAGCCCGCGGGGAAGCAAGGCCCTGACCCCTTCACCGAGTCGACGGCCCGGGACGACGCCACGCCGCCGTCCCCGAGCGCCCTGCCGAGCTCCTCGGCGTCGGCCAACGTGACGCGCGGCGTCGACGGCGCCGCTCCCGGCCTCTACGGCGGCACGCGGAAGGTCGGCAGCTGCGACGTGGAGAAGCAGGTGGACGCCCTGGGGAAGGACCCGGCGAAGAACAAGGCGTTCGCCTCGGTCCTCGACATCGAGGCGTCCGCCGTCCCCGCGTACCTGCGGGCCCTCACCCCCGTACAGCTGCGCATGGACACCCGCGTCACCAACCACGGCTACCGCGACGGCGCCCCCACCGCCTATCAGGCGGTCCTCCAGGCCGGGACCGCCGTGCTCGTCGACGACCGGGGCGTGCCCCGGGTGCGCTGCGCCTGCGGGAACCCGCTGCTGCCCCCCGTCGCGCAGAAGAGCACCCCGAAGCCGACAGGTGACGCCTGGCCCGGCTACCGGTCGTCGAACGTCGTGGTCGTGGCGCCGGCCACGCAGGTCGTGAACGCCTTCGTCATGTACGACCCGGAGAGCGGCGACTGGTTCGAACGTGACAAGGGCGACACGGGTGCCGGGGACACGAAGACCGAGCCGCCGGTGAACCAGCCGTCCCCGTCACCGTCCGAGTCCTCGTCCTCCCCGTCGAGTTCGCCCTCTTCATCCCCTTCATCCTCTTCGCCCTCTTCCGTGCCGCCCTCCTCCGGCGAACCCTCCTCGCCGTCCGCCCCGCTGACGCCCTCCTCGGAGCAGGAGCAGCCGCCCGCGTCGCAGCCCGCGCAGCCGCCGTCCTCTCCGTGACACATCGACGTTCGTGAGGGAGCAGGTGCCGACAGGCGCTAGCGTGGTGGGTGCTGTCGGCGAGGCCCGTGCTGGGGCGGTGCTGGTTCCGCGGCCTAGGAGGGGAAAGCGAGCATGCGGGCCGGAGCGGCGTCTTGAGAATTCTGCACACGTCCGACTGGCATCTGGGCCGGGCGTTCCACCGCGTGAACATGCTCGGCGCCCAGGCCGACTTCATCGGCCACCTCATCACCACGGCGCGTGAGCGCGAGGTGGACGCCGTCGTCGTGTCCGGCGACGTGTACGACAGGGCGGTACCGCCGCTCGCGGCCGTCGAGCTCTTCGACGACGCGCTGCACCGGCTCGCGGACCTGGGCGTCCCGACGGTGATGATCTCCGGCAACCACGACTCGGCGCGCCGCCTGGGCGTCGGCGCCGGTCTCATCGGCCGCGCGGGCATACACCTGCGCACCGCGCCCGCCGCCTGCGCGGACCCGGTGGTCCTGGCCGACGACCACGGGGACGTGGCGTTCTACGGCCTTCCCTATCTCGAACCTGCCCTGGTCAAGGACGAGTTCGCGGTGCCGAGGGCCGGGCACGAGGCGGTGCTCGGCGCCGCCATGGACCGGGTCCGCGCCGACCTGGCGGGCCGCACGCCGGGTACCCGTTCCGTCGTCCTCGCCCACGCCTTCGTCACCGGCGGCGAGGCCAGCGACAGCGAGCGGGACATCACGATCGGCGGGGTCGCCGCCGTGCCGTCCGGCGTCTTCGACGGCGTCGACTACGTGGCGCTCGGCCACCTGCACGGCAGCCAGGCCATCACCGAGCGCGTGCGCTACTCGGGCTCCCCGCTGCCGTACTCGTTCTCCGAGTCCACGCACCGCAAGAGCATGTGGCTCGTGGACCTGGGACCCGCGGGGGAGATCGCGGCCGAGCGGATCGACTGCCCGGTGCCGCGCCCGCTCGCCCGCATCCGCGGCGACATCGAGACGCTGCTCACCGACCCGGGGCTCGCCCGCCACGAGGACGCCTGGGTCGAGGCGACGCTGACCGACCCGGTGCGCCCCGACGACCCCATGGCCCGCGTCAGCGAGCGCTTCCCGCACACCCTCAGCCTCGTCTTCGACCCCGAACGCGCCCCCGAGGACCCGGACGTCTCGTACGCCCAGCGTCTGAAGGGCCGTAGCGACCAGCAGATCGCGGAGGACTTCGTGACCCATGTGCGGGGCGCGGGACCCGACGTACCCGAACAGGCGGTGCTGCGGGCGGCGTTCGACACCGTCCGCGGCGACGACACGCTGCGCGAGGTGGCCCGATGAGGCTGCACCGGCTGAGGATCACCGCGTTCGGCCCCTTCGGCACCACCCAGGACATCGACTTCGACGACCTCTCGGCCGCCGGCCTCTTCCTGCTGCACGGACCGACCGGCGCGGGCAAGACATCCGTCCTGGACGCCGTCTGCTACGGCCTGTACGGCTCGGTGCCCGGTCCCCGGCAGGGCAGCGGTCAGGGCGTGACGCTGCGCAGCGACCACGCGCAGCCCGGCGTGCGGACGGAGGTGTGCCTCGAACTCACCGTCGCCGGACGCCGGTTGGAGGTCACCCGGCAGCCGCCGTGGGAGCGCCCCAAGAAGCGCGGCACCGGCACCACCATGGAGAAGGCGCAGAGCTGGCTCCGGGAGCACGAGGCCGGGGAAGCCGGGCAGGATGGCGCCTGGAAGGACCTCAGCCGCTCCCACCAGGAGATCGGCGAGGAGATCACGCAGCTGCTCGGCATGAGCAAGGAGCAGTTCTGCCAGGTGGTGCTGTTGCCGCAGGGCGACTTCGCGCGCTTCCTGCGGGCCGATGCCGAGGCCCGCGGCAAACTCCTCGGGCGGCTCTTCGACACGCGCAGGTTCGCGGCGGTCGAGCAGCGTCTCGCCGAGCAGCGGCGCGAGGCCGAGGGCGCGGTGCGGGAAGGCGACAGGGAGCTCCTCGCCGACGCGCACCGGATGCAGCAGGCCGCCGGGGGCGGCCTCGAGGATGCCGAGTCGCCGCTGCCCGAACTCTCACCCGGCGACCCCGGGCTCGCCGAGTCCGTGCTGACCTGGGCCGCCGTCGCCCGTACCAGCGCCCGCGAGCGCCGCACGGTCGCCGAGTGCGCGCTCATGGCGGCCGAGTCCGCGCAAGCCGCCGCGGGACGCCGCTTGGACGACGTACGCGAACTCGACCGGCTGCAGACGCGGTTCGCCCAGGCGCGGGAGCGGGCCGGGCGCTTGCAGGAGTGGGCCGGGGAACACCGCGAGCGCCTTGACCGGATGGAGCGCGCCCGCAAGGCCGAACGGGTCGCCCCCGCGCTCGGCCTGCGCCGCGCCACCGAGGAGGAGCACCGCCGCGCGAGCGCCGACGAGACACGGGCGAGGGGGCAGCTGCCCGCCACGTTCGCCGACTCCGGCGCGGCGGGACTCGCCGCCGCCGCGCGCAAGGCCGCCGAAGAACTCGGCGGCCTCGCATCCGCCCGGCGCGCCGAGCGGCGCCTGACCGAACTCGGCGCGGAGCGCACGTCCCTGGAGCGCGAGGAGCGCGCCGACGACGAGCTCCTCCGTGAGGCCGCGGGCTGGCTCGACGGCTGGGAAACGACCAGGACCGCGCTCCAGGAGCGCATCGAAGCCGCCCAGGAGGCGGCGACGCGCGCGGAGCACCTCGCGGGTCAACTGGAGCCCACACAAGGCAGGTTGGACGCGGCCCGCCGCCGCGACCGGCTCACCGGGGAAGCGACCGCCGCGCACGAACGCGCCCTGGCGGCCCGTGAGCGTGCCACCACGGCCCACGAACACTGGCTCGCCCTGAAGGAACAGCGCCTCACCGGCATCGCGGCGGAACTGGCCGCCGGTCTGGCCGACGGCACCCCCTGCGCGGTCTGCGGAGCCACCGAACACCCCGCGCCCGCACCGCGGAGCGCAGGACATGTCGACCGCGCCACCGAGGAGTCGGCGCTCGCCGCCTACCGGCAGGCGGAGGAGGCGCGCACGCAGGAGGAACGGCAGCTCGGCGAGGTGCGCGAGTCACTGGCGGCGGCCGCCGCCGCGGCCCTGGGGTCGTCCGGCGGGGAGAGAGGCACCGACGATCCCGAGGTCGTACGTCAGGGGCCCTCCGTCGATCAACTCGCCGCACTCGTCGAGGAGTTGCGGAGGGAGCACGCCGAAGCGCGCAGCCGCGCCTCCGGGCTGCACGCCGCGAGGGAGGCCCTCGCCCAGGCCGAGCGCGAGCACGACCGCAGGGTCGCCGCACGGCAGGAGGCCGTCGTGCGGGCCGCGTCCCGCGCCACCCTGCGGGACGCCCAGGAGCGCGAACAGGCTGTGCTCGAAGACGAGTTGACCCGCGCGCGGGGAGCCAGCGGCAGCGTCGCCGCGCGGGCCGCCCAGCTGGAGCGGCAGGCCGCACTCCTGACCGAGGCGTCGGAGGCCGCGCGCGCCGCCGACGACACCGCCCAGCGCCTCAAGGACGCCGACGCGCGACTCGCCGACGCCGCCTTCCGCGCCGGGTTCGACACGCCGGAGGACGCGGCCGAAGCCCTGCTCGACGACGCGGGCCACCGCGAGCTGCAGCGCCGTATCGACGCGTGGCAGAACGAGGAGGCGGCCGTGCGTTCCCTCCTCGCCGAGCCGGACGCGGCCGCCGCCGCCGAGAAGCCGCCGGCCGACCTCGGGGCGGCCCAGGAAGCCGCCGAGCACGCCGACCAGCGGGCCCGGGCGGCGGCCTCCGCGCTCGACGCGGCCACGCGGCGGTGCGCCGAACTCGACCGGCTCTCCGAGCGGTCGGCCGCCGGAGCCCGGCGGCTCGCGCCGCTGCGCGCCGACCACGACCGCGTGGCGCGCCTTGCGGGCCTCGCCGCGGGCACGTCGGCGGACAACGAACGCAAGATGCGCCTGGAGTCCTACGTCCTCGCGGCGCGGCTCGAACAGGTCGCCGCCGCGGCGACCGCGCGGCTGCGGCGCATGTCGTCGGGCCGCTACACCCTCGTCCACTCCGACGACCGCACGGGGCGCGGCCGTTCGGGCCTCGGGCTGCACGTCGTCGACGCGTGGACGGGCCGCGAACGCGACACGTCCACGCTCTCGGGCGGTGAGACCTTCTTCGCCTCGCTCGCCCTCGCGCTCGGGCTCGCGGACGTCGTCACCGACGAGGCCGGTGGCGTACGGCTGGACACGCTCTTCATCGACGAGGGCTTCGGCAGCCTCGACGACCAGACGCTCGACGAGGTGCTCGACGTCCTGGACTCGCTGCGCGAGCGGGACCGCAGCGTCGGCATCGTGAGTCACGTGGCGGACCTGCGGCGCCGCGTCCACGCGCAACTGGAGGTCGAGAAGGGGCGCGCGGGGTCGGTCGTGCGGCAGCGCGGCGGGGCGTGAGGGGCCATCGCGGGCGGCTCAGCGGCCCAGCGGGCGCCTCGGCAGGGGGGAGGAGTAGACGATGCTGGTGGTCACCGAACCCAGCGCGCCGATCTTTCCCGCGACTTCCTCCAGGTGACCCATCGAGCGCGCGGCGACCTTGATCACGAAGCAGTCGTCCCCGGTGACGTGGTGCGCCTCCAGGATCTCGGGGGTCACCTCGACCAGGTCGTGGAACGGCTTGTAATGGCCGTTGGGGTAGCGCAGGCGCACGAAGGCCAGGATGGGCAGGCCAAGGCGCTCCGGGTCGACCACGGCCGCATACCCCTGGATCACGCCCGCCTCCTCCAGGCGGCGGACCCGTTCGGTGACGGCGCTCGGGGACATGGCGACGGCACGGGCCAGCTCGGCGTAGCTGGCGCGGCCCTCACGCTGGAGGACATCGAGGATGCGCCAGTCGGTGGCGTCCGTGGAATAACCGGTCATGCCTGAGAGGTAACAGGGGAATCCCCGGCCGATCAAGAGGTACGCCGGTGATCATCCCTTCTGGGCGTGTGGCTTTCCCCGTAGATTTCTGGCCATGAGCACAGTGACGCACGCCAAGACGACGACCGGCATCGGCACTCAGGACGAGGCGGCCGCCGCCCCGAACTCCGTCCTGCGGGTGCCGCCCGCATCCCCGGCCGCGGCCGCCGCCTACTTCCGCGCGAGCCTCGCCTTCCACGCCGACGTGTCCGACGTCGCCTCGGCGCTGGCCGCCGACGGCGACCCCGGCTTCGTCGTGGTCGACTCCCGCTCGACCGCGTCCTGGGACCAGGGCCACATACCCGGCGCGCTCCACCTGCCCACCGCACGCGTCCCCGAGCAGGCGGAGCAACTCCTCGACAAGTCCGTCCCGGTCGTCACGTACTGCTGGGGCCCCGGCTGCAACGGCGCGACCCGCGCCGCCCTCGCCCTCGCGGAACTCGGCTTCCAGGTCAAGGAGATGCTGGGCGGTTTCGAGTACTGGGCGCGCGAGGGCTTCGGGTACGAGACCTGGGAGGGCGCCGAACGACGTACGCCCGACGCCCTGACGGCCCCGGTGGACGCGGAGGACTGCGGTTGCTGAGGCCGGAGCCTCTAGAGCGCGGACAACTCGTCCACCAGGTCGTCGAGCCCCAGCGACCCCTGTGACAGCGCGGCCATGTGCCACGCCTTCGCGTCGAACGCCTCGCCGTGCCGCCGCCGCGCGTTCTCACGGCCGAGGAGCCAGGCCCGCTCGCCCAGCTTGTAGCCGATGGCCTGGCCGGGGATGGAGAGGTAGCGGGTCATCTCGCTCGCCACGTAGTCCGTGGACCGGCTGCAGTGCGCGTCGTAGAACTCCTGCGCGAGGTCGGGTGTCCAGCGTTCGCCCGGACGGAAGGGCGAGTCCGCCGGGATCTCCAGCTCCAGGTGCATGCCGATGTCGACGATGACGCGCAGCGCCCGCATCATCTGCGCGTCCAGATAACCGAGCCTGCGCTCGGCGTCCTTGAGGAAGCCGAGCTCGTCCATCAGCCGCTCCGCGTACAGCGCCCAGCCCTCCGCGTTGGCGCTGACGATGCCGATGGTCGCCTGGTAGCGGGAGAGGTGCTCCGCGACGTGCGCCCATTGGGCGATCTGCAGGTGATGGCCTGGCACACCCTCGTGGTACCAGGTGGTGACCAGGTCGTACACGGGGAAACGGGTCTCGCCCATCGTCGGCAGCCATGTCCGGCCGGGGCGCGAGAAGTCCTCCGAGGGCCCCGAGTAGTACGGGGCCGCGGCGCCGCCCGGCGGGGCGATATGGGACTCCACCTTCTTCACCCGCTCGGCGAGTTCGAAGTGCGTGCCGTTCAGCGCCTCGATCGCCTCGTCCATCAGCTCCTGGAGCCAGACCCGCACCTCCTCCACGCCCTCGATGTGCGTGCCGTGCTCGTCGAGATGGGCGAGCGCCACCCACGGCGTCGCGGCGCCGGGCAGGATCTTCTCGGCCTCGGCGCGCATCTCGCCGAGCAGCCGGTGGAACTCCGACCAGCCGTACGCGTAGGCCTCGTCGAGGTCCAGGTCGGTGCCGTTGAAGTAGCGGGACCAACGGGCGTAGCGCTCGCGCCCCACGGTCTCGGGGGCGCCCTCGATCGCGGGCGCGTAGACATCGCGCATCCAGTCGCGCAGTGCCACGACCGAGGCGGTGGCGGCGCGGGCCGCGGCGTCCAGCTCGGCCCTGAGCGATGCGGGCCCGTCCGCGGCGAACTCCTCGAACCAGCCGCGGCCCTCCGCGCCACCGGGGCCCGCCCACTCACCGAGCTGCTCGATGAAGACGGCCGTCGGCCGTGGCGCCGCGAACAGCTTGCGTTCCAGGCCCAGTTCGAGCGACGCGCGATATCCCTCGTAGGCGGCGGGCACGGCACGCAGCCGTTCGGCGATCGCCGACCAGTCCTCGTCCGTCTCCATCGGCGTCATGGTGAAGATCTCCCGCACCGCGTGCGGAAACGTGTGCAGATTGCCGACCGCGCGCAGTCCCTCGTCGGCCTCGTGCATGGCGAGTTCGGCGGTGAGCCGCTCCCGCAGGAGCCGGGCGCACCGGCGTTCGGCGTCACTGTCGGCGCCGGGCCTGCGCTCCGCCTCGTCCAGCCGGGCGAGGGTCGTGCGGGCCAGCTCCGCGACGGCTTCCTGGCCTGCCGGCGAGGTGTCGGGGAGCTTGCTGTGGCTGGCCCTGACGCCGAGGAACGTGCCGTTGACGGGGTCGAGGACGATGAGTTCGTCGACGTAGGTGTCGGCGACCTGGCGAGGCAGCGGGCCGCCGCTCTCGTTCGTGTTGGGGATCTTCGTGTCTGACATGCGGACATCCTCGTATGCGGGACGGCTCCCCGTCATCACGATTGGCCGGAGGTCTCCCCCTGGTCATCGGTCCCCGGGCCCGGCGGAAGGAGCGGGCCGCACTCCCACTGCTGGAAGATCAACCGCGTCTCCACCCGCGCCACTTCGCGACGCGCCGTGAACTCGTCGAGGACGAGGCGCTGGAGGTCCGCCGTGTCGGCCACCGCCACATGGACCAGATAGTCGTCCGGGCCCGCGAGATGGAACACCGACCGGGACTCGGGCAGCGCCCTGATCCGCTCCACGAACGGGCCGACCAGCTCACGCCGGTGCGGACGCACCTGCACGGAGAGCAGTGCCTCGAGGCCGCGCCCGAGCTTCGCCGGGTCGAGCCGCAGTTGATGTCCGAGAATCACCCCGGAGCGGCGCAGTCGGGAGATACGGTCCAGGCAGGTCGACGGCGCGACGCCGACCTGGGCCGCGAGATCGCGGTAGGTGATCCGGGCATCGTTCTGCAGCAGCCGCAGGATGCGGAGATCCACCGGGTCGAGTACGACAGAATCAGCCACTTGCCGAACGTAGCACGGGGTTCAACGACCGGTCACCGGTCTTTGTTCAGGCTGTCCGGCATGGACACGAACACGGAATCTCCCGCACCCCGGGCGCTGGCCACCGAGGCGGTGCACGCCGGACGCGACGACCTCGCGGGCCTCGGTCTGCACGCCGCACCGATCGACCTGTCCACCACTTACCCCTCGTACGACACCCGCGGCGAGGCCGCGCGCATCGACGC
The DNA here is from genome assembly GCF_040682375.1 of Streptomyces sp. NPDC051214. Taxonomy (NCBI): domain Bacteria; kingdom Bacillati; phylum Actinomycetota; class Actinomycetes; order Kitasatosporales; family Streptomycetaceae; genus Streptomyces; species Streptomyces sp. NPDC051214. The sequence continues at coordinate 382,197 of NZ_JBFBAT010000008.1, read as the reverse complement.
CTTCGCCGCCGACGGCGCCCTGGACGACGGCCCGCCCGTGTACGCCCGCCTCGCCAACCCCACCGTCGCCCGCTTCGAGACCGCCCTGGCCAGGCTCGAGGGCACCGAGAGCGCGGTCGCCTTCGCCAGCGGCATGGCGGCACTGACCGCGGTCCTCCTCGTACGGGGAGCGGCGGGCCTGCGCCATGTCGTCGCGGTCCGCCCGCTGTACGGCTGCAGCGACCACCTCCTGACCGCGGGGCTCCTCGGCTCCGAGGTGACCTGGGTCGACCCCGCCGGGATCGCCGACGCCATACGCCCCGACACGGGTCTTGTCCTCGTCGAGTCGCCGGCCAACCCGACCCTGGCCGAACTCGATCTGCGCGCGGTGGCCCACGCCTGCGGGACGGTGCCGCTGCTCGCCGACAACACCTTCGCGACGCCCGTCCTGCAACGGCCCGTCGAGAGCGGGGCCCGGCTCGTGCTGCACAGCGCCACCAAGTACCTGGGCGGCCACGGCGACGTCCTGGGCGGAGTGGTCGCGTGTGACGAGGAGTTCGCGCGGCAGTTGCGGCAGGTGCGGTTCGCCACCGGCGGGGTGCTGCATCCGCTCGCGGGATATCTGCTGCTGCGCGGGCTCTCCACGCTCCCGGTGCGGGTGCGTGCCGCCTCCGCCAACGCGGCAGAACTCGCGCGGCGCCTGACGGCCGACCCGCGCGTGAGCCGGGTGCACTATCCGCGGCTCGGCGGCGCCATGGTCGCCTTCGAGGTCATCGGCGACCCGCACGAGGTGACCGCCGGGGTGCGGCTGATCACCCCGGCGGTCAGCCTGGGCAGCGTCGACACGCTCATCCAGCATCCGGCGTCCATCAGCCACCGCGTCGTGGACCCGGCGGACCGGCGCTCGTCGGGCGTGAGCGACAAGCTGCTGCGGCTCTCGGCCGGGCTCGAGGACATCGAGGACCTGTGGCAGGACCTCGACAACGCCCTCGGTCCTTGCCCGCCCGGCATCGGCGTGCTGGCCGGAGCACCTCGGGTCAGTGCCGCTCCGCCCGCCCCTGCGGCTGGTCGTACGGCAGCCGCGAACTCACCGGCGTAGCCTCGAGCCGTGCGGTGATCACCAGCGTGCCCTCCTCGATCTGGTAGTCGAGGGGCAGCCCGAGGCCCCGCATGGCCGCGACCATGCCCGTGTTGGACGCCTGCGTCACCGCGTACACGCTCTCGCAGCCCGCCTCGACCGCCATGGACACCAGGCGGCCGAGCAGTTCGCCGCCGATGCCGCGGCGCTGCCAGTCGTCCTCGACGAGCAGCGCGATCTCGGTCTCGTCGCCGTCCCAGAGCAGATGGCCGATGCCGACGACGCGCCCGGACGCGGTCTGCACCGCCAGGGTGCGGCCGAACCGCGGGCTGAGCAGGTGGGTGAGATAGCGGTCGGCGTCCCGTACGGGGCCGTGGTACCGCATGCCGAGGGTCCGCTGGGAGCAGCGGTCGTGCATGGCCTTGGCCGCTTCGACGTCGGCGGTGTCGGCCCGGCGCACGGTGATGGAGTTGCCCTCGGCGAGGGTCAGTACGTCCTGGCTGTGCGGGATGCGCGGACCGAGCCGGGTGTCGAGCTCGACCAGGGCACGCGCGCGGGCGAACTCGGTCGGCGTGAACGGCAAATAGGGTCGCTCCACGGTGATCACTTCACCCTCAGGGGCCTGCAGCCGCAGCACCGTCCCTTCGAGCGCGCCCTCGACGGGGGCGCCTTCGGCGGGTCTGTCCGCCCGCTGCCCGCCCGCGCCCCCTGCTTTCGCGGGCAGTGACCGGATGGTGCAGCGGCCGAGCAACTGCCGCAGCGCGAGCGGGAGTTCGGCCGCGTCCAGGGCGGTGCGGGTGGCCAGGCCGAGGATGCGGGTGGGGGCGTCCACCAGGTCGTGGGCGTCCGCCCGCTCGATCCAGGTGCCCGAGCCGCCCGCGTGCGCGATTCCCCGGGTGATCTCCGCCGCGGACAGCTCGGCGGGGGCACGCAGCAGGAACTCGTCGACGGTGCCTTCGGCCAGCGGGTGCGCCTGGAGGCTCAGGATGTCGACCTTGTCGTGGGCAAGCGCCGTGCACAGGGCGGCGAGGGCACCCGGCTCGTCCCGCACCGTGGTGCGCATCCGCCACAGGGTCGTCTCCCCTGTGACCTCCGGCCCGGCGGCGTGCGGCCGGGCGTCGGTATCGTCCGCCGTCGGGGGCGCGTGGTTGTGGCGGCGTGCCCACCATGTGTGGAACCCGACCGTGGCGAGCAGCGCCACGGCCGAGATCACGAGCAGGGCGGGGCCGTCGGGGCCGTGCCCGATCATGTTGGCCACCGCGTCCGCCACAGCGACGGCCGTGAAGAGGGCGGCCAGTTCCACCAGGTCGCGCCGCCAGTGGTGCACGGGGCGGCCGTGTTTGGTTCGCGTCACATCAGACATGTCAGCACTCATGCAGTCACTGTGGAGGAAGGGTGTTGCGTGATCACGAACGTTTTGTGACTGATGAGTTAAGACGCCTTCTGTCCGTTTAGTTCAACTTTGGTCTTTACCGACGTGCGGACGTGACCTTTTGTTGCGCATTCGGGGACGAAATCACTGCTGCCCCACCTGTCCCGGCCGCAGGACCTTCGTGAACAGCACTCCGCCGCCCTCCTGGCGCAGCCGCACGGTCAGGTCCCCGCTGCCGCCGTCGATGTCGACCTCGCCGAAGTACTGCGGGGTCTCGGCCGGCGAGGTGTTGGAGCGGTTGGGCGCCTTGATGAAGCGCTGCTCGGCGCCGAACGTCTGGTCGAGCCTGAGGGCCTGGAAGCCGCCCGCCGCCAGCGGTCCCGACACGAACTCCCAGAACGGCGCGAAGTCCTTGAACGCCGCGCGTGAGGGGTCGTAGTGCTGCGCCGACGTGTAATGGACGTCGGCGGTCAGCCACACCGTTCCGGTGACCTTGCGGTGCTTGATGTGCCGCAGCAGTTCGGCGATCTGCAGCTCACGGCCGAGCGGGGCGCCGGGGTCGCCCTGCGCGACCGCCTCGAAGTTCGCCGAGCCGTCGGGCACGACGAGGCCCAGCGGCATGTCGGACGCGATGACCTTCCAGGTGGCACGCGAACGCGACAGCTCGCGCTTCAGCCACCGCAGTTGGCGGGCGCCCAGGATGCCGGTGGCGTCGTCGGGCTGCCGTCCGGGCGAGTTGGCGTTGCGGTAGGAGCGCATGTCCAGGACGAACACGTCGAGGAGCGGTCCGTGCCGCAGCACGCGGTACACCCGCCCGTCCTCGTCGCCCGGCGGCAGCGTCGAGAGGGGGAAGTACTCGCTGAACGCCCGCAGGGAGCGTCCGGCGAGGACGTCCACGTTCTTCTCCGTGTAGCGGGGGTCGGTCAGGATCTGCCCCGGGTACCAGTTGTTGCGCACCTCGTGGTCGTCCCACTGGACGATGGAGGGCACCTGGGCGTTGAAGCGCCGAAGGTTCTCGTCGAGCAGGTTGTAGCGGAAGGCGCCGCGGAACTCCGCGAGGGACTCGGCGACCTTGGATTTCTCCTCCGTGGTCACGTTCCGCCACACCGTGCCGTCCGGCAGGGTGACGCTCGGCAGGATCGGTCCGTCGGCGTAGATGTTGTCGCCGCTGCACAGGAAGAAGTCCGGGTCCCTGCGGCGCATCTCGTCGAAGATGCGGTAGCCGCCGCGGTCCGGGTTGATGCCCCACCCCTGGCCCGCGATGTCACCCGACCACAGGAAGCGCACCCCCTCCTTGCGCCCCTTCGGTGTCGTACGGAAGGTGCCGGAGACCGGCTCTCCCGCGCGTCTGGGGTCGTCGGGGTCGGCCAGGATCACGCGGTAGTGGATCTGCTCGCCCGCGGGCAGCCCGCGCAGCCGTGTCGTCCCGGTGAAGTCGGTGTCGGGGCCCAGCACCGGGCCCTTCCAGCGGGTGGGGTTGCGGAACGACTCGGTGGCGGACGTCTCCACGATCATGCGGGCCGGACGGTCGGAACGTACCCACACCAGACCCGCGTGCGCTGTCACGTCACCGGCCTGCACGCCCCATTCGGCCCGCGGGCGCCCGGACCGGGCGAACGCCGGGGCCGCCCCGGCGAGGGAGGGCACGGCCAGCGCCGCCGGCACGGCGAGCGAGCCGCGCAGCACACTGCGGCGGCGAGGTGACGGGCTCGGCTGAGGGTGTGACATGGATGCGCCTCCAGTGACAGGTCCGACCAGTGTGCAGGGCAACAACTAGTGGTGCGCGGCGGCGCACACACAAACCACAAGTGAACAACTGCCCATGGGCACAAGGGAACCGGTGTGCGAAGGCCGCGTCGTCCGGATCTTCGACGGCAGCCCCGGCCGAGACCCCGGGCGCCCGAGACCCGAGCCCCGAGACCCGAGCCCCCAGACCCCGAGCCGCGGGCCTAGGCCGCAGGTCCCAGCGCCCGGCCGTCCGCCCGAGGCCGAAGGGCCGATGCCGGGAGATCGTCGGCTGTCTACGCTCGGCGACAGAGGCGCGCGGCCGAGCGCGCCCCGGCGAAGGGGGACCCGTGCCCGTCAACGGTCAGAGCCACATACGTATCGCCCGCCCGTCCCGCGACCTCGCGACGGCGGAGCGCTTCTGGGTGGCGGGCCTCGGCCTCGACGTCGTATGGCGTGCGCAGGGCGGTGGCGCTCCTGGCGAGCACGACCTGCTCATGGTGGGGTGGCCGGACGCCTCCTGGCATCTCGAACTCGTCCACGAGGCCGGCAAGCCGGTCCTGCCCCGCCCCACGGAGGAGGACCTGCTCGTCGTCTACCTCGACGAGCAGGTCCCCGACAGCCTGGTGGCCCGCCTGGAGGCGCACGGCGGCACGCGCGTGCAGTCACCCAACCCGTACTGGAACGAGTGGGGCGTCACCGTCGAGGACCCCGACGGCTACCGCCTGGTGCTCTGCACGCGCGCGTGGGCCAATTCCTGATACGGCGGCTCTTACCCCCTGATCACCTCGCGCTTCCGGCGTCCATGGCCCGCCCGTCGAACGACCCCCGGGCCTCCGACGACTCCTCGCCCGGCCTGGCCACCTCTCCGGCGTCGGCGAGCCTGACGAGTTCCGTGAGCCAGCCCGGGGCCTCCCCGCCGTCCATGACGGGTCCGGCACCGGCGGCGGCCGTGGCGTTCCGCGTCACGGAGAGCTGCTGCTCCGTGGCGGCGGCCGGAGCCGGAGCCGCGCCCGCGTCCTCCGCGATCGTGATGTGTACCTGCATGGCCGTCCCCCTCGCCTAGTTGAGAACCGCGTACCGGCCTTCGAAGTTCATCTGGGTGCTGCCGATGTTCTTCACCGTCAGCCAGTACGTGACCGTCGTGGCCGAGGCGCGCTCCACCTCGGTCTCCCACTCGATCTGCGGGCTGCCGGTCTGCGGGGTCGTCGGCATGAAGTACCAGATGACGTGCCAGCCCTGCGGCCAGTTGAAGGTGAACCAGCGCCCGGTCTGCCCGGGGTTGAGTGTGCCGGTGAACTGCGTGCCTACGCGCATCGTCGTTTTCCTCTCACCATCCGAGACCTCTCACCATCCGAGAACCGCGAACCGGGCCTCGAAGTCGACCGGGTCGGCCACGAGGTTGGTCACGTCGATCCAGTACGTCGCGTACGTGTCGCTGGCCCGCTCGACCCGCACCTTCCAGCCGATCTGCGGGGCGCCGGTGCGCGGACTTGTCGGGACGACCGTCCACACCACGTGCCAGTGGGCGGGCCAGTTGAAGGTGAACCAGCGGCCGGTGCGGTGCCCGGCGAGGGTGCCCCGGAACTGGACGCCGACCCAGCTGCTCGTCTGGAGGGCCGCCGGGATGAGCTGGCGCAGATCGGGCCGCCTGCCGATGCGCTGGGTCGCCGGGCGGCCCGGCGCGTCCTGCTGCGGTGAGCCGGTGGCGCGCAGCAGCTGGCGGGCCCGCGAGGGTGACAGCGGGATACGGCCCGCGGCTCGCAGGACGCCCTGTGTGCTCGCGACCGCCCCCACCACGATCGGCGAGGCGCTGGACGTACCGCTGAACTGATCCGTGTACCAGAAGTCGCGGTCGGCGCCCGCCTGGAGGTCGCCGTACCCGGTGGTGGTCACCTCGCGCCCCCAGCCCTGGGCGTCCACGCAGGCACCGTAGTTGGAGAAGTCGAGCCGGGAGCGGTCCGGGCCGTGCTGACGGCCGTGGGTGCCGGGCGGCGGTGCTCCGGCGCCGACGATCACGGCGCCCGCGTCCAGCGTGGTGCGCCGGAAGGGGTTGCGCCACCAGGAGGGGAAGCCGGCCCGCGGGGTGTCGTAGTCGGCGTGGTCCAGGTCCTCCGCGCCGTTGCCCGCGGCCTCGACGACGGTGATGCCCTTGTTGACGGCGTAGCGGATGGCCAGATAGTCGTCCGGCCACCATTCGACGGCGATGTACCCGACCTGGCCGACCCCGGTCGCGTGCGGCCCCGCTCGGTGGATCTCGAGCAGGATGATGTCTCCGGGGCCGAGGCGGTCGGCGGCGTTGCGGATCGCCGTGGCTGTCGGGATGGAGAAGGCGGACGCGCTGGTGATGGCGTCGGGCGCGATCCCGGTGATCCCGAACGCGTTGACGTCGCCGCCGATCTCGCCGAGCACCGCGGTGCCGTGATCGGTGTCCGTGCTGCCGGTGCCGGAGACGATGCCGCCCTGGTTGAGGCGCAGGTCCTCGTGGGTGAAGCGCCAGCCCCACTCGCAGTCGATCACCCGGACGCCGGCGCCGCGCCCACCCGCGAGGGTCCACGCGTACCGGGCGTCGACGCCTCCCGGAGCCGCGTCGAGGTAGCCCTGGCGGGCGGTGAAGTCCGGGGTCACCGGCGGCGCGTCGGCGCCCGTCGGCTGCATGTCGTTGAGCGGCGGCAGCTCGGCCTCCTCGCTCTCCTTCTTCGGGACGACCCGGGGGACGGCCAGGGCGGCGGCGGGCTTGACGTAGGCCCCCTCCACGGCGTCCGACGCGCGCAGCCGCTCGGCCAGCGCGTCCAACTGGTCCTCCGGCGCGTCGACATGGAAGAAGAGCGCCATCCGGACCAGTGTCTCCGGCATGGCCTCCTCGGCCGCCGAGGCCTCCGGCAGCGGCCCCGCCTGGGCGCGCAGCCTCTCCTGGTCCGTGCCGAACAACGGCCTGATGGTGACGTCCTCCTGGGCCGCCACGGCATCGAGACCGCTGACGGAGATGTCCGCCGCGGCACTGGCGCCGGTGGGAGTGATGCGTACCCCGGCGTCGGCGCGCATGACGCACACCAGCTCAGGGCGTCCGAAGAGTGGTCCGATATCTGGAGCCGGGCTGCTGTTCCCCCGGCTGTTGCCCGCACCTGATCGCTGTGGCACAGCTGACTCCTTCACCACGTCACGGAAGGTCCGCCGGTGGTTTCACATAGGCGGCCTCGACTGCCGGGTGGCCGCGCAGGGCCGTGGCGACGGCCTCGGCGTCCACACCGGCGGGGACGGCGACCCGTTGCCATCCGACGAGCGCCGGATCGTCGACGCCGGGGTGCAGCGGCTCGGCCGTCACGCCGAACCACCGCTCCAGAAGGCTGCCGACGTCCAGCACACCCGTGGTGCCCGCCGTCGCGGGACGCTGCGGGGTGCGGAGCCGGACGATGACTTCGGCCTCGGCCACAGGTCTGCTCCCCCCGTACTGCTCCGGCACCGCGTCCGAGCCGCTCGTCCGGGCCGCCGGGCCCGGTGACGGCGCTCGCGGTCACCGGGCCCGGCCGACCTTAACGACGTGCTGTCACCGGACCGTCCCGACGGCGTCACCGTGCCGGTGGTCCGCCTCGGCGAGCAGCCGCACCCCCTCGGCGATCCGGGCAGGAGTGAGGTGGGCGTAGCCGAGCACGAGGCGTACGCCGGGGCCGTCGGCCGAGCCGTAGTCGCTCAACGGGCGGACCGCGACCCCGGCCGAGGCCGCCCGCCGCAGGAAGTCGGCCTGCGAGCCCCGTTGCGGGGGCAGCCGGGCGATGACGTGCAGTCCGGCGGCGATGCCGGACACCTCCGCACCGGGAAAGTGCTCGTCGAGGGCGGCGACGAGCGCGTCCCTGCGTTCCCGGTAGGCACGCTGACAGCGGCGCAACTGGCGGTCGTAGTCCCCGCGTTCGACGAAACGCGCGAGGAGCGCCTGGTCGAGGGCCGGATTGCCCAGGTCCATCATGCGTTTGCGGGCGACGACCTCATCGGTCATCGACTCCGGTACGAGCAGCCAGCCGAGGCGAAGCCCCGGGGCGAGCGACTTGCTGACCGAGCCCGTGTAGGCCACGTGCCCGGGGTCGAGTCCTTGCAGCGCGCCCACCGGGGCGCGGTCGTAACGGAAGTCCCCGTCGTAGTCGTCCTCGATGACCAGACCGTCCACGGCCCGCGCCCAGTCCAGGAGTTCGGCGCGCCGCCCCGCCGAATAGCCGATGCCCAGCGGGAACTGATGCGCGGGCGTGGTGACGACCGCCCGCAGGCCCCGCTCCCTCAGCACGCCGGTGACGACACCCTCCTCGTCCAGGGGCACCGGCACCGTGGCGACGTCCGCGGAGGCGAACAGCTCGCCGTGCTGCGGGCTCCCGGGGTCCTCGACGCCCACCGTGCGCACCCCGCGCGCGTGCAGCACGAAGCCCACCAGAGCCATGGCCTGCGCGACGCCGGAACAGACGACGATCGCCTCGGGGTCCGCGACCACGCCCCGGCGGCGTACGAGCAGTTCGGCGAGGGCCGTACGCAGCCGGGGCAGGCCCCGCGGGTCCGGGTATCCGAGCGCGTGGTGCGGGAGTTCGGCCAGGACGCCGCGGTGCGCGGCCGCCCACGCGGCGCGCGGGAACAGGGACAGGTCGGGGGTGCCCGCGATGAAGTCCACGCGCGCGTGGACCCCACGCGGCGCCAGATCGCGTGCACCCGGCGCGGCCTTCCGTGCGGCGCCGCCCACCCAGGTGCCCGCGCCACGGTCGCTGCGCAGATAGCCCTCGGCCGTCAACTGCTCGTACGCCTCGGTGACGAGCCCCCGGGAGACGCCCAGGTCGGCGGCGAGCGCACGGCTGGAGGGCAACCGCGTCCCCGACGCGAGGCGACCGGACCGCACCGCCTCGCGCAGCGCCGACTGCAGGCTGCGGCCGCGACTGCGGGCAGGGGCGGCCGCGGCGGGCAGCAGCAGCTCCCAGGCGGCGGTCCCGGGCGCTCGGCCCGCACTCGATGACACCGGGATACGCCTCCTCGGTTCGTCGAGGATCAGAAGTGGTCCCCGAAACGGTCCCGGAAGTGGACCTTAAACCGGTCCGCGTCCGTTCCTACCGTCGGGGACATGAACACGAACCTGACACGCGGGTCCCTCCTCGCGGCCCTCGCCTGCCTCCTCGTCGGCGGCTCCTTCACCGCCAACAGCCTCCTCGGCGACTACCCGTACGCGGGCGGCCAGTTCCTGCGCTACGGCCTGGCCTGCCTGCTGCTCCTGCCGCTGCTCGGGCGGGGCGGCACGGCGCCGCTCCGCCGCCTCACGGGCCGCCAGTGGGGGCGGCTCGCCGTGCTCGCCGCCGTCGGCATGGTCGGCTTCAACCTGGCGATCCTCGCCGCCGAACGCACGTCGGAACCCGCCGTACCGGGTGTCTTCGTAGGATGCGCCCCGGTCGTCGTGGCGGTCGTCGTGCCCCTCCTGGAGGGCCGACAGCCGCAACGCCTCGTGATGTACGGGGCGTTGATCGTGGCCCTCGGAGCCTTCACCGTGCAGGGCTGGGGGCGTACGGACGGGCTCGGCATCCTCTTCTCCGTGTGCGCGCTGGCGGGCGAGGTCGGCTTCGCGGTCCTCGCCGTCCCCGTGCTCCGCCCGCTCGGCCCGAAGCTGCTCTCCGCGACGGTCTGCGGGATCGCCGCCGCCGAGTCCGCCGTCATCGGTGCCGTGGTCGACGGCGGGAACTTCCTGCGGATGCCCGGTACCACCGAGGCGGCGGCCCTGCTGTGGCAGGCGGCGATCGTCACCGTCATCGGGTTCGTCTGCTGGTACTCGGGCATCCAGCGCATCGGCGCCGAGCGGGCCACCCTCTTCTCCGGCCTCATTCCGGTGGCGGCGGCCTTCACCGCCCCCATGGTCGGCACCGGCACCTACGGAGTCCCGCAGGCCGTGGGCAGCGCCCTCGTCGGAGCCGGGGTGGCCCTGGGCTCCGGGGTGCTACGCGGCCGGCGTACGGCGGCAGGTGTCCAGGACGACGCGCGAGACAAGGGCGGGGTCGTCGTTCATCGGGACGTGACCGCAGCCGGGCAGCCGCACCAGCCGTGCGTCGGGGACGGCGTGCTTCGCACGGACACCCTGGCGGCGCAGCAGGATCCGGTCGCGCGAGCCCCACGCGACGGTGACCGCGATGCCGGGCACGTCGTCGTCGAAGAGCACGTCACGCCCGGCGGCCAGGGTCTGCTCGAACCCCTTGGCGTCGCGCAGCGCGAGCGTCTCGGCGACGACGGCCTCGGGTGAACGGCGCCCGGGGTGGGCGTAGATGGTGCTGGTCAGCGCCGTACGTCCGGCCACGCTCCGCGAGAGCCGTTCGATCAGCGGCAACGGAAGCAGTCGCGCGCCGTGCCGCATGGCGAGCAGCGTGTTGAACGCGTACCGCCGCTCGCCGGGCGTCCAGAAGCCCGCGGGGGACAGCGCGGTGACCGAGCGCACGAGCTTCTCCCGGCCGAGTTCCAGGGCGAGCAGGCCGCCCAGCGAGTTGCCGGCCACGTGCGGACGCTCGATCTCCAGGGCCTCGCACAGCGCGCCGAGCACGGAGACCACCGTCGTGATGTCGTAGGGCAGCCCGTCGGGCAGGGCGGGGGACTCACCGAAGCCCGGCAGGTCCACGGCTATCACGTCGTACTCCGCGGCCAGGATGCCGAGCACCGGGTCCCATGCCTGGCGGTGGTGCCCGATGCCGTGCAGCAGGAGCAGCGGCTCGCCCCGGCCCGTGCGTTCGTAGGCGACGGACATCGTCCGTGGGCCGCCCGGGGTTTCGACGCTGAAGGACACCTCTGCGGCCATTGTTGCTCCAGTCCCCGCCGCACGGCGACGGTCTACAGACACCTTAGACACCTTGTCAGCAACAATTACCGCTCAGTAGCCCCCAGTTCAAGAGGGCGGGGGCAACGGCCGCCGGACCGGTGTGGGGCGTGACGCACCGAATTCGCCTGGACACCGCGTGGCCCGTCGGCTGGGATGGAGAAGTGGCGACCGACACCGTGACCGACGTCTTCGAAGAGCACCGTCCCGTCCTGATGGGCGTGGCCTACCGCATGCTCGGCCGGGTGGCCGACGCCGAGGACGTCGTCCAGGAATCGTGGCTGCGCTGGGCGGCGGCCGACCGCTCACAAGTGCGCGAACCCCGCGGCTACTTGGTGCGCGTCACCACCCGGCTCGCCATCGACCGCCTGCGCCACGTGCAGTCACGCCGCGAGTCCTACGTGGGTCAATGGCTGCCCGAGCCCCTCGTGACGGACTTCGGGCCGACCGTCCCCGACACCGCCGAGCAGGCCGTGCTCGCCGACTCCGTGTCCATCGCCGTCCTGGTCGTCCTGGAGTCGCTCTCGCCCCTGGAGCGCGCGGTGTTCGTGCTGCGGGAGGCCTTCGGCTTCCCCTTCTCGGAGATCGCGCTCACGCTGGACCGCGGCGAGCCCGCCGTGCGCCAGCTGGCGGCGCGGGCCCGCAAGCACGTCGACGAGGGCAGGCCGCGCTATGCCGTGGATCCCGACGAGCGCAGGGACCTGACCGAGCGGTTCCTCGCCGCGGCGACCAGCGGTGATCTGGACGGTCTGATGTCCCTGCTCGCTCCGGGCGTACGTCTCGTCGGGGACAGCGGCGGCAAGGCCAAGGCCCCGCTGCGCGTCATCGAGACGGCCGACAAGGTCGGCCGTTTCCTCAAGGGCGCGGCCCGCAAGGGTGTGCCCGCGGACGCGGAGCTGGAGGCCCGCTTCCTGGAGGTCAACGGCGCGAGCTCCGTCTTCTTCCGGGTCGACGGCAAGCCGCACTCCCTCTTCCAGCTGGACGTCGTCGACGGACGGATCGCGTACGTCTACATCATCCGCAACCCGGACAAGCTGGTCGGGCTCGCCCCCTAGGGCATCGCTGCTGCCCGTGCGACGGACCCCCGCCTTTACAGGGCGGGGGTTTTTGTCTTGTTCGCCACGGGTGCATGACCCGACGCCAACAACACATGAATGCTCTGTGGCATCGTCCCTGTGCGCGCTGTAACGGATCGAGGATTGGTCTTGACCAAGGGTGGGTGCCGCTCTATCGTCGCAGAGATAGTGCAGGAACCTTTAATAAACAAGGGCGCTAAAAAGCCGCCGGCACACGGCGATTGCGGAGGACAGGGTGGGGACCACGCAGCTGGAAACGGCACCGGAGCCGAAGTACTGGCACCTCAAGACCGTGCTCAGCGAGGCACTCGACTCCGAGTTCGCCGTCGGCGAGATCCTGCCCAACGAACGTGATCTCGCCGCCCGGTTCGGTGTCGCCCGCGCCACGCTCCGTCAGGCACTCGAACAGCTGGAGCTCGAAGGCAGGCTGCAGCGCCGTCGCGGGGTCGGCACGACCGTCGCCCCGCCGCGGGTGGGTGTGGCCGTCGGATCCGCACAAGGCACGTGGCCGGGCGAGGTCGGCGACGCCTGGCAGCCCGCCGACTGCGCACCGGCGGTCCCGCCCGCGGCGGTGGCCCGCATGCTGGCGGCCGACCCCGACGAGCAGGTGCACGTGGTGCGTCGTACGCGCGTCTCGCACGGCCAGCCCGTGGCCGCCGAGCTGCTGTACGTGCCGATGTCATCCGTCACGGAGCTCTCCGCCATCGACGCGCCGTCGGGGCCGGCACGCGCGCGTGGCGTGCTGCGCGAGCTGCACCGGCTCGGTCTCGACGGGCAGGACCGCGCCGTCGAGCTCGGCTCGGCCCGCGCGGACGACGCCAAGGCGCTCGACCGCCTGCCCGGAGCGCCGGTCCTCGTCGTGACGACCCGCTTCTTCGCCGAGGGACGCACCGCCGCGGTCTCCGTGGCCACGTACCGCGCGGACACCTGCCGCCTCACGTTCGGTGACGCGGGCGGCGTCGAGATCCACCACGGCCCGGAGCGCCAGGCTTCCTGAGCCCCGCTTCGAGCCGGTCTCGCCTGCTTCGGCGAGGCGTCTCCGCACGCAACGCACCTGTCGCGACGGCCGCGTGGCCGGGCGAGGCGGGCGGCGTCGAGATTCAAGCCGGGCTTCCTGCTCCGATCCGAGCGGGTGTCTCGGCGCGCAACGCACCCGCCGCGACGGCCGTTTCGCCGGGCGGTGGGGCAGCGTCGCGATGC
>NZ_JBFBAT010000008.1:0-368854 GCF_040682375.1 Streptomyces sp. NPDC051214 | reverse complement strand
CTGCAAGCCGGGCTTTCTGCCCCGATTCGAGCCGGTGTCTCGGTGCGCAACGCGCCCGTTGCGACGGCCGTTTCGCTGGGCGGTGGGGCAGCGTCGCGATGCAAGCCGGGCTTTCTGCCCCGATTCGAGCCGGTGTCTCGGTGCGCAACGCGCCCGTTGCGACGGCCGTTTCGCTGGGCGGTGGGGCAGCGTCGAGATCCAGGACGACCGGGCTTTCTGCCCCGACCCGAGCCGGTGTCTCAGCGCGCAACGCACCCGTTGCGACGGCCGTTTCGCCGGGCGGGGCGGGCGGTGTCGAGATGCGCCGTGGTCTTGGGCGCCCGGCTCCCCGAAGCTCGATCGCGGCGGTTTAGCGTCGTGCCGTCACCGTTCCCTCGACCGCGAACAGTTGCTCCTCGACGTGGTCGAGGGCTAGGCGCAACGCGCCCGTTGCGACGGCCGCTTCGCCGAGCATCGACAGGGCGACCCGGGGAGGTCGCAGGCAGTAGCGCGCCAACTCGCGGCGCAGCGGTTCCAGTACACCGTCGAGACCGGCGGCCCAGCCGCCCACGACGACCAGCTCGGGATCCAGGGCGAGCACCAGCGCGGCCACGTCGTGCACCAGACGCTGGATGAACCGTTCGACGGCTTGTTGAGCCCGCTCGTCGCCCTCGCGCGCGTGGGCGAAGACGTCCGCCACCGCCTGCTCGTCGAGCGGATGCAGGGGCTCGTCCGTGGTCGAAAGGAGCGTCTCCGGGGTCACGTCACGGCCCAGGAGATGCAGTGCGCCGATCTCCCCGGCGGCGCCGCCGTAGCCGCGGTGCAGCCGTCCGCCGATCAGCGCACCGGCCCCGGGGCTGAGCCCGGCGAGGACGAACACCACGTCATCGGACTCGGTCGCCGCACCCTTCCAGTGCTCGGCCACGGCCGCCGTGTTCGCGTCGTTCTCCACCAGGACCGGGCACTTGAAGGACCGGCGCAGGCGCTCGCCCAGCTGCAGGCCGGTCCATTCGGGCAGCGCGGTGCCCAGCCGGACCGTGCCGTCCGCCTCCACGATGCCGGGGCTGCCGACTCCCACCGCGCGCAGCGAGCTGCGGGCGATCCCGCCGCGGCGCAGCAGATCGGCGACCGCCATCCGCAGCCGCTCGAGGCGCTCGTCGGCCGGGGCCGTCTCGTCCACGGCCTTCGCGGCCGAGCCGAGCACGCGGCCGTCCAGATCCGAGAGGACCGCCGCGACCCGGTGCGGGCCGATCTCCAGGCCGAGCAGATGCCCCGCCTCGGCCCGGAAGCGGAACCTCCGCGCGGGCCTGCCCTGGCGTCTGGCCGCGCCTTCCTCGGCCGCGGTCTCCACCACGAGCCCGGCCTCGATGAGCCCCTCGACCACGCCTTCGACGGTCGGCCTGGAAAGCCCCGTCACCCGGGTGATCTCGGTGAGTGTCGCGAAGTCCGCCGCACGCAGCGCGTGCAGCACCACCGCGGAGTTGATCCGCCGCAGCAGAGAGGGATCCCCGCCGGTCAGCCGCCCCAACGTCCGTCCTCCCAGCTCGTGCGCATGTTGGGCGGATCGTACTCGCCGGGACCGGCCGCTGCGAGTGCCGGGCCCACCTGTGACCCAGAGTGCCGGTCGGCCGTCGCCCTCACCCGGGTGCCACGAAACCGGATTCGTACGCGGCGATGACCGCCTGCGTCCGGTCCCTGGCCCCCAGCTTCGCCAGCACGGAGCTGACGTGCGACTTGACCGTCTCGGCGCCCACGATCAGCTCCGCCGCGATCTCCGCGTTCGACAGGCCGCGTGCCATCAGGCGCAGCACGGCCGACTCGCGCTCGGTGAGCGCGGCCCGGTCCAGGGCGTCCCTGGCCGCGGCGTTGCCCGGCCGCCGCCCGTACTCCCCGGCCAGCTGCCGCACCGCCGCGGGAAACAGCAGCGACTCACCCTCCGCGACCAGGCGGACGGCGTTCACGATCTCCGTCGGCCGGGCGCGCTTCAGCAGAAAACCGTCGGCGCCCGCGCGCAGCGCCTCGTACACGTACTCGTCGTTCTCGAAGGTCGTCACGACGAGGATCTTCGGGGGGTCCTGCACGGTGCGCAGGACGGCGCGGGTGGCCTCGATGCCGTCCAGGAGCGGCATGCGGACGTCCATGGCGACCACATCCGGCCGCAGTTGGCGCACGAGCGGAATCACCGCGGCGCCGTCGGCCGCCTCACCGACCACCTCGATGTCGGGCTGCGCCTCGAGGACGGCGCGCAGCCCGGCGCGTACGAGGGGCTCGTCGTCGACGAGGAGGACAGTGACCGGCATCCGGTCAGCGTAGATCACCCGAGAGGCAGTTGGACGTGCACCTGCCATTCGCCGTCCCGCGGCCCCGTGGCGGCCCGGCCGCCGAGCAGCGTGGCCCGCTCCCGGATGCCGCGAAGGCCGCTGCCGCCACGCCCGGTGGCCTCTTCTCCCGTGGGCAGAGGATTGCGTACGCCGATCTCCAGGGCTGCCGCGTCGACCGCGAGCCGCACCTGTACCGGGACCGGTCCGGAGTGCCGCAGCACGTTCGTCAGGGCCTCCTGGAGCATGCGGTAGGCCTCGCGGGACACCGGGCCGGGCACCCGCTCCAAGGGGCCCGTCACTTCGACGTCGACCTTCGCCCCCGAAGCGCGCGCGGAGTCCAGGAGTTGGCCGGCGTCGGCGAGCGTGGGGCGGCGGCTCGCGGACTGCCCGTCCTCCCGCAGCACGCGCAGGACACGCTCCAGGTCCTCCAGGGCGGCCCGGCCCGTCTCCTCGATCGCGCCCAGCGCGCGGTCGGTGAACTCGGGGTCCGCGGCAGCCCGCGCGGCGCCCGCCTGGACGACCGCGACGGTCAGCGCGTGGCCGATGGAATCGTGCAGTTCACGGGCGATGCGGTTGCGTTCGAGAAGCTGCTCGGTGCGCTCCTCCAGGGCGGCCAGGCGCTCCTTGGGAGAGGGGCCGAGCAGCCGCCGGGCGGCCGTCGCCATCAGCCGGCCCGCCACCACGGCCAGCGCGAGAAGGGCCAACAGGGGAAGCGGGGCGAGCAGCGCGTTCGTCCAGCTCGCGGCGGGAACGGGGAAGAGCACACCAGGGTCCTCGCCGGGCTCCGTCACCGATCCGAGCAGGGCCAGCATGGTCCCCAGCAGCTGCACCGTGCAGAACGCCGCCGCGGCCCCCGCCTCAAGGCGCAGCACGAGCCACACCGCCGTCCTGCCCCGGTCCCGCCAGGACGCGGAGGGAGCGACGGACACGCCGGGATCCTCGTCGGCGCCCGGCACGCGCGCGTGCTGCCCCGGAAACAGCATCAGGCGGGCCTGCAGTCCCTCCGCCCGGCGTATGGACGGCAGGAGGGCGACGGCGGCCACCAGGGGGATCGGCTGGAGAGCAATCAGCATCCAGTCGGCGAACGCGGGGTCGCTGAGCCCGGGGTAGATGAAGGAGATCATCAACGGAATGGCCGCGCCGATGAGCAGATGCAGCCAGCGCGTGTAGGTCACCGCGCGGGTGAGCGGCCTCAGGAAGCGGGACATCGCGTCATCGTGCCAGCCGGCCGCCGCCGTCCGGCTCCCCCGTGAGGGGGAGACGCGATCCCCGGGCGGGGGAAGCCCCACCCCCCTTACGGCCGCCAGTCTGGGCCCATGACCAGCATCGACGTCCAAGACCTCAGCAAGGAGTACGGCACCACCCGCGCGGTGGACGGACTGACCTTCACCGTCCGCCCGGGGAAGGTCACCGGGTTCCTCGGCCCCAACGGCGCGGGCAAGTCCACCACGATGCGGCTCGTCCTCGGCCTGGACCGGCCCACCTCGGGCACCGCGACGGTGGGCGGACGAGCTTACGCGGCCATCGACGAACCCCTGCACCACGTGGGAGCCCTGCTCGACGCCCAGGCCGCGCACGGATCGCGTACCGCACGCAACCACCTCCTCGCCCTCGCCGTCGCCAACCGCATCCCCGCGCGGCGCGTGGACGAGGTCCTCGAAGAGGCCGGGCTCGCCACCGTGGCCGGGCGCCGGATCAAGACGTTCTCCCTCGGCATGCGCCAGCGCCTGGGGATCGCGGCCGCGCTGCTCGGCGAACCGCGCGTCATCATGCTGGACGAGCCGTCCAACGGCCTCGACCCCGAAGGCATCATCTGGATCCGCGAACTCCTCCGCCGCCTCGCCCGCGAGGGCCGGACGGTCCTCGTGTCCAGCCATCTCATGAACGAGACCGCCACGTTCGCCGACCACCTGGTGGTCCTCGGCCGCGGAAAGCTCCTCGCGGACACCTCGATGGCGGACTTCATCGCGGCACACAGCAGCCCGCGGGTCCGCCTGCGCACCTCGGAGAGCGACCGGCTGCGCGGCCTGCTGCGGGACAAGGGGTACGCGATGACGCACGGGGAGGACGGCCGCTGGACCGTGGACGGCGCGAAGGCCGACGAGATCGGCTCCCTCGCGGCCGCACACGGCATCCCTCTCCTCGAACTCTCCGACCAGCAGGCCTCCTTGGAGCAGGCATACCTCTCCCTCACGGCCGACGACGCCGAGTTCGCCGCCGCCCCTTCGACGCCCCGCCAGGAGGCCTGACCATGCGGACGACCGCCGTGCTCCACTCGGAGTGGATCAAGATCAAGTCGGTGCGGGCCAGCCTCGGATCGCTCATCGCCGTCTTCGCGGCCACCGTCGCCGTCACCGTGCTCGCGTTCGCCGCGGTCGGCACGGCGGAGGCGGACAACGCCGACTACGAGCCGCTCTTCGGCGCCTTCTACGCACTCAACTTCGGCCAGATCGCCGCCATCAGCTTCGGCACGACGGCGATGTCCTCCGAGTACCTGAACGGTGCCCTGCGGATCTCCCTCTCCGCGGTGCCGCGCCGGGGACTCTTCTTCGGGGCCAAGGTCGCGGTGGTGGGCGCCCTGGCGCTCGGTGTCGGGGTCCTCACCAGCTTCGCCGGCTTCCTGACCGGTCAGGCCTTCCTGGGGGAGTACGCCATCGGCCTCGGCCACGACGGTGCCGTACGGGCGTGCGTCGGCGGCGGGGTCTACCTCGCGCTCATGGCGCTCCTCGCCGCCGGTCTGACCGTGCTGCTGCGCAGCGGGGTCGCCGTACTCAGCATCCTCATCCCGTTCACGCTCATCGTGTCCTTCGTGGTCGGGGACGTCGCGAGCGGCGCCGCGGAGTACCTCCCTGACCGGGCGGGACAGCAGGTGCTGCACGAAAACCCGGCGGGAACTCTCGGCCCGTGGACCGGACTTGCCGTCACCGCGGCCTGGGCGGCCGTGGCGCTGCTGGCGGGCTGGTGGGCGCTGCGGCGGCGTGACGCGTGAGGCAGGTGTCCGGATGGTGACCTCGGGGGCCTGACGGCGGGCCAGTTGTCAGTGGTGGCCGCTTTACTGGATGCCATGAGTACCGCAGAGCATCTCGCCGCGATCGACCTGCTGCGCTCACGGGAGTTTCCCGCGGAGCACGGCAGGTCGCCGTCCGGCGTCGGCGGTCCGGGGTATCACATCGCCGAGTTACTGACGAGCGGCGACTTCTGGGAGGACGACGGCACGCGGTGGGAGGCGACCTCGGATCAGTACGACGCCGAGCGCGACGCCCTGACGGTCCTGCTCGCGGAGCGCTGGGGAGCGCCCCAGATATTCAGCCTGGCGAGCGTCTTCGAGCGGACGCAGGGCGGTGCGTACGGCTACGACGACTACGACAGGGACGGCGACAACGGGGATGAGGCGGCCGAGGGCGAAACCGTCGAGGCGGAGGACATACCGGAGCCGTGGGGCTCGCTGAGTTCCTCGGTGCCCGACCTCCATCTCTGGCGGGCCGGCGGGCGGTGGATAGCTCTCGGTGTCTCGCAGTGGGACAAGGAGCTGCCGTTCCAGCTCCTCGCCGTGATCACGGAGATCGATCCGCCGTAGCGGACGCGAATGGGGCGACCGCGGCGCGGGGCGACGTCCGCCTCGCGCCGGCGCCGCGGCACGAGGCGGGGCGGGCGGATCAGGTGCGCCGCGGACCCGGCCCGGCGGCGAGGCCGAGCTCGTCGCCGACGCGCGGGGCGAAGTGGCGGGCCACCTCCGCGTCGCTCACCTGTGAGAGTTCGGCGGGGGACCAGTGCGGGTCACGGGTCTTGTCGACGACCTGGGCGCGGATGCCCTCGACCATGTCCGGCGCGGTGAGGGCGGTGGCCGACACGCGGTACTCCTGGTCGAGCACCTGCTCCAGGGAGGCGAGGGCGCGGGCCCGGCGCAGGGCGGCGAGAGTGACCTTGAGGGAGGTCGGCGACTTGGAGAGGATGGTCTCGGCCGCCTCCTTGGCGGCGTGGTCACCGGATGCGAAAAGCTGCTCGACGATCTCCTCCACGGAATCGGCGGCATAGCAGGCATCGATCCAAGCACGGTGGGCCGCGAGTTCGCCTTCGGGCGCGGCGGTGGCGTACTCCGCGACCACCTCGCTCACGTCGGCGCCGCCCAGCGCCTCCGTGAATTCCGCCAGTAGCTCCGAGGGCACGTAGTGGTCGGCGAGACCGCACAGGACGGCGTCGCCCGCGCCCACCGCCGAGCCGGTCAGCGCGAGGTGGGTGCCGAGTTCGCCGGGCGCCCGCGACAGCAGGTACGTACCGCCGACGTCCGGCACGAAGCCGATCCCCGTCTCCGGCATGGCGATCCGGGAGCGCTCGGTGACGATCCGCACGCTGCCGTGCGCCGACACGCCGACCCCGCCCCCCATCACGATGCCGTCCATGACGGCCACGTACGGCTTCGGGAAGCGGGCGATACGGGCGTTGAGCCGGTACTCGTCACGCCAGAAGGCGAGGGAAGCGGCACCGCCACCCGCACGGATGTCGTCGTGGATGGACCGGATGTCACCCCCGGCACACAGCCCCCGCTCACCGGCCCCGGTCACCACGACGACGCCGACGGCGTCATCCCCCTCCCACCCGGCGAGAGCGTCGTCCATCAGCCGGACCATGGCGTGGTTGAGGGCGTTGATGGCACGGGGCCGATTAAGAACGATGTGCCCCACGCGACCGTAGTGACGCAGAAGAACGGGAGCTTCGTCGGAGTCAGCGATGGACATGGTGCAGAAGGCTCCTTCAACGACGGACGATGACACGGCCCAACCTACTCAGGGCGAGTGGAACGTGACCTCCGGGTTCGTCGGGGTGGGGCCGTTCAGCAGGGGGCGGTTCTTGTCGGTGAGGTGTTTGTCGAAGAACGCCGTCACGTATGCGGTGGTGATCTCGCCCGATCGCTTGCCGGAGAGCGGGGCCGTCGGGTCGGTCCTGTTGAGCTGGGAGCCGAGGATCGGCAGGTCGGTGAAGGTGAGGTGCCCGGAGTCCGCGACCGTCAGCCAGCGCTTCCAGCCGTGCAGGCGGTTCCACTGGCGGGGCCAAGTGGCGTCCTCGGCAGAGGGGTTGTGGCCCTTGAGGGTGCCGAGCATGAGGGCGGGGCGGCCGGTGCCGGCGGACGGGACCGGGGCGAAGAACGTGCCGTCCAGGTTGGCGGCGGCGCGGACGCGGCGGTCCGTTCCTGTGGCCACGGCCGCCGCGTTGCCGCCGAGCGAGTGACCGGCCGCCCCGATCCGCCTGGGGTCGATGAGCGATGAGTAGTCGGGGTGCCTGCCGTCACCGGGCTGGGCGGTTCGCGCGGTCAACTCGTCGATGACGAAGGAGATGTCCGCGGCCCGGTTCCGTGCGGCCTTGGCCAGCATCTTCCTCTCTCCGGCGTCGCCGTTCGGTGCGTCCTCGACCTTCTCGCACGCGACACAGGTGCGGATGCGCGACGAGCCGTCCCGGCCCGGGAACGCGGTCCCGAAGGACTCGTACGCGTGGTCGACGAGAGCGACGAGGTAGCCGTGGGACGCCAGTGTCTCCGCGAGCGTGGTGAGGGTGGCGCGATGCAGCGTGAAGCCGGGGGAGAGGACGATCAGCGGGTGCTTGCCCCCGGCGGGGCGGGCGCCGGGGCGGGCGTTCGTGCGGACGGAGGTCAGCTGCCCGGCGTCGTACAGCTTGTCCAGCTTCTGCCCCTTCAGGAGCAGTTCGGCCTCTTCGGTCGCCAGGTACGGAGCGCGGTCACCGTCACCCGCGCCCTGCCGGGCCGGGTAGAAGACGGACACCATCAGCTCCCTGGCGCCCGCCGAGGGCACCCACGGGTCGCGACGCTTGTCGTCCACGAGATGGAGGGTGTCCCGTCCGATCGCGTGCGGGCCGGAGGGGCGTGGCAGAGCGAGCTCGGATGCGGTGGGGGAAGGGGAAGCCGTACCCGCCGATGACGAGCCGCCCTCCTCGGCGCAGGCCGCCACGGAAGGAGTGGCGAGGGCGAGGGCCAGCAGAGCGGTGACGGCGTTGCGCCGTGTGCGGATTCTGATCATGCCCTGGAGCCTATGAACCGCGCAGAGCCGTCGACAGCGACGAAGGTGTGGAGCAACCCCCTACTTTAGTAAGGGGTTTCGGGCCGGACATCAGGCCGACCGGCCCCCGTCCCCCTGGAACGCCTCCAGAATCCGCTCGGCCGCCGTCGTGGCCGTCAACGTGCCCTCGCGCACCCGCTGTTCGAGCTCAGGGGCGAGGTCTCGGACCTGAGCGTGCCCCCGCAGCCGGTCCAGGAGTTCGTCCCGCACCATCGTCCACGTCCAGTCGACCTGCTGGTCCCGTCGCTTGGCGGCGAGGCGGCCCGTCGAGTCGAGGAGCGTGCGGTGCTGCTCCAGGCGGTCCCAGACCTCGTCCAGGCCGCTCGACTCCCGGGCACTGCAGCTGAGCACCGGGGGAGTCCACGCCGCGTCCGCCGGGTGCATCAGGCGCAGGGCGCCCGCCAGTTCACGTGCCGCCGAGCGAGCGTCCCGCTCGTGCGGGCCGTCCGCCTTGTTGATGGCGAGGACGTCCGCCAGTTCCAGGACGCCCTTCTTGATGCCCTGGAGCTGGTCGCCCGTACGGGCGAGGGAAAGTAGCAGGAACGAGTCGACCATGTTCGCGACCGCCGTCTCCGACTGGCCCACGCCCACCGTCTCCACGAGCACCACGTCGTAGCCCGCCGCCTCCATCACCACGATCGACTCGCGCGTCGCCTTCGCGACCCCGCCGAGCGTCCCGGCGGTGGGCGACGGACGCACGAACGCCGCCGGGTCCACCGCGAGGCGCTCCATCCGCGTCTTGTCGCCGAGGATCGAACCCCCCGTCCGGGTCGACGACGGGTCGACGGCCAGGACCGCGACCCGGTGCCCGAGCCCGGTCAGCATCGTGCCGAGCGCGTCGATGAACGTCGACTTGCCCACGCCCGGCACCCCGCTGATGCCGATCCGCCGCGCCCGCCCGCTGTGCGGAAGCAGCTGGGTCAGCAACTCCTGGGCCAGGGCGCGGTGTTGGGGCCGGGTCGACTCGACGAGCGTGATGGCGCGCGCGATCTGCGCCCGCTTCCCGTCGAGTACGCCCTTGACGTACGCGTCGATGTCGATCCGCGGCGCCGCCATGCTCACAGCTCGTGGCCGAGGTCGGCCGCAAGCCGCTTCACCAGGTCGTACGCGGCGTCCGGGATCACTGTGCCGGGCGGGAAGACCGCGGCGGCACCCATCTCCAGGAGCGTCGGCACGTCCTGCGGCGGGATGACGCCACCCACGACGATCATGATGTCCTCGCGGCCCTCGGCGGCGAGCTCCGCCCGCAGCGCCGGCACCAGCGTGAGGTGCCCGGCGGCCAGCGACGAGACGCCGACGATGTGCACGTCCGCCTCGACCGCCTGGCGCGCGACCTCCGCCGGGGTCTGGAAGAGCGGGCCGACGTCCACGTCGAAGCCGAGGTCGGCGAAGGCGGTGGCGATGACCTTCTGGCCGCGGTCGTGGCCGTCCTGGCCCATCTTGGCGACCAGGATGCGCGGCCGGCGCCCCTCGGCCTCCTCGAAGGAGGACACCAGGGTGCGGGTGCGCTCCACGGACGGGGACGAGCCTGCTTCGGTGCGGTACACACCGGAGATCGTACGGATCTGCCCCGCGTGCCGCCCGTACGAGGCCTCCAGGGCGTCCGAGATCTCGCCGACGGTCGCCTTCGCGCGGGCCGCGTCGACCGCCAGAGCCAAGAGGTTGCCCTCGAGCCCCGGGCCGGGGTCCCGCTCGGACGCCGCCGTCAGCGCCCGCAGCGCGTCCTGGCAGGCCGCCTCGTCGCGCTCCTCGCGCAGCCGCTTCAGCTTGGCGATCTGCTGGCTGCGAACGGAGGAGTTGTCGACCTTGAGGACGTCGATCTGCTCGTCGGTCTCCACGCGGTACTTGTTGACGCCGATGACGGGCTGACGCCCCGAGTCGATCCGCGCCTGCGTACGGGCCGCGGCCTCCTCGACGCGCAGCTTCGGGATGCCCGCGTCGATGGCCTGCGCCATGCCGCCCGCCGCCTCGACCTCCTCGATGTGCTGCCAGGCGCGGCGCGCCAGGTCGTGCGTCAGCTTCTCGACGTACGCGCTGCCGCCCCAAGGGTCGATCGTCCGCGTGGTGCCCGACTCCTGCTGGATGAGCAGCTGGGTGTTGCGGGCGATGCGCGCGGAGAAGTCGGTGGGCAGGGCGAGCGCCTCGTCGAGGGCGTTCGTGTGCAGCGACTGGGTGTGGCCCTGCGTCGCCGCCATCGCCTCGACGCAGGTACGGGTGACGTTGTTGAACACGTCCTGCGCGGTCAGTGACCAGCCCGAGGTCTGCGAATGAGTGCGCAGCGACAGGGACTTGGGGTTCTTCGGGTCGAACTGCTTGACCAGCTTCGCCCACAGGAGGCGCGCCGCGCGGAGCTTGGCGACCTCCATGAAGAAGTTCATGCCGATCGCCCAGAAGAAGGAGAGCCGCGGCGCGAACGCGTCGACGTCCAGGCCCGCTTCCTGTCCGGCCCGCAGGTACTCCACGCCATCGGCGAGGGTGTACGCGAGCTCCAGGTCGGCTGTCGCGCCCGCCTCTTGGATGTGATAGCCGGAGATCGAGATGGAGTTGTAGCGCGGCATCTTCTGCGAGGTGTACGCGAAGATGTCGGAGATGATCCGCATCGAGGGCTTGGGCGGATAGATGTAGGTGTTGCGGACCATGAACTCTTTGAGAATGTCGTTCTGGATGGTCCCGGCCAGCTTTTCGGGCGGTACGCCCTGCTCCTCGGCGGCCACGATGTAGAGCGCGAGCACGGGGAGTACCGCGCCGTTCATCGTCATCGACACGGTCATCTTGTCCAGCGGGATGCCGTCGAAGAGCTGACGCATGTCGTAGATCGAGTCGATCGCCACGCCCGCCATGCCGACGTCGCCCGTCACCCGCGGGTGGTCGCTGTCGTAACCGCGGTGCGTCGGCAGGTCGAAGGCGACCGAGAGGCCCTTCTGCCCGGCCGCGAGGTTGCGGCGGTAGAAGGCGTTGGACTCCTCGGCCGTGGAGAACCCGGCGTACTGACGGATCGTCCAGGGCTGGTTGACGTACATCGTCGGGTAGGGGCCGCGCAGGTAGGGCGCGACACCCGGATAGGTCTCCAGGAAGTCGAGACCTTCGAGGTCGGCGCCCGTGTAGAGCGGCTTGACCGCGATGCCTTCGGGCGTCTCCCACAGGAGGTCGTCGTCGGCCTTGCCCGTGGATTCCTTGACGGCGCTGCGCCACTGGTCCTTGGAGACCTGGGACGCGGCGTCGGACGTCAGGCCGACACCGGTGAAGTCGGGGATCGCCATTACGCCACTCCCATGTGGTCGAGGGTGGAGGAGAGTACGGACACGGCGTCGCAGCCGGCGAAGACGTACGCGTCGACCGCTGGGTACTCGGCGGGGCGTCCGGCGAGGAACACCCGCTGGGCGCCCGCCGACTTGAGTACTTCGGCGACTGCTTCGGCCTGCTCCTCGTACAGCGCGTCGCTGGAGCAGAGGCACGCCACCGTGGCGCCGCTTGCCTTGAACGCCTCGGCGGCCGTCGTCGCGTCCACTGTCGCCGGGTCGTGCACGGCTTCGATGCCGCCCGCCTGGAAGAGGTTCGAGGCGAAGGAGGCGCGCGCGGTGTGTGCGGCGGCCGGTCCGAGCGCGGCGAGGAAGACCCGGGGGCGGGCCCCCGTCGAGGCGAGGTGTGCGTCCGAGCGCGAGCGCAGCACCTCGTACGCCTCGTCGCGGCGGACGCGCGGCAGGCCGCCCGTCGCCTCGGCGGGCGGGGCCTCGCGCTCGACCGGACGCTCCGTCAGGTTCGGGAACTCGCTGACGCCGGTGATCGGTTCACGTCGCTTGGCCAGCTTCTCGCTGCGCTTGGCCCAGGTGGCGGCGAGGCGTTCGCCGATCTGTCCGGAGCGCAGGGCCGCGGCCTGGCCGCCCGCGCGCTCGATCTCCTGGAAGAACTCCCAGCCCGCGTGGGCCAGTTCATCGGTGAGCCGCTCCACGTACCAGGAGCCGCCCGCCGGGTCGATCACCTTGGCGAGGTGCGACTCCTCCAGGAGGATCGTCGAGGTGTTGCGGGCGATGCGGCGCGCGAACGCGTCCGGCAGGCCGAGCGAGTGGTCGAAGGGCAGCACGGTCACCGAGTCGGCGCCGCCGACACCCGCGCCGAGGCAGGCCACCGTCGTCCGTAGCATGTTCACCCACGGGTCGCGGCGCGACATCATCACCGGCGAGGTCACGGCGTGCTGCCGCTGCGCCCCCGCGTCCGGTGCGCCGCAGACCTCGGCCACGCGGGCCCAGAGCCGCCGGGCCGCCCGCAGCTTCGCGATGGTCAGGAACTGGTCGGCGGTGGCCGCGTACCGGAACTCCAGCTGGGCGCAGGCCGCCTCGACCGTGAGTCCCGCCTCGGTCAGCTCGCGCAGGTAGGCGACCGCCGTGGCGAGGGAGGCGCCGAGCTCCTGCCCGGCCGAGCCGCCCGCCTCGTGGTACGGCAGGGCGTCGACGGTCAGCGCGCGGAGGTTCGGGTACTCCTGCCTGCACAGCCGGGCCAGCTCGATCGCGGCGGCGGTGTCGAGCCGCGCGCCGGTGCGGGCCTCGTGGCCGAGCGGGTCCGCGCCGAGGGTGCCGTGCGCGGAGTCCTTGGGGATGCCCCGCTCCTCGTACAGGCGGAACAACTCGCGGGCCGCGGGCTCGAACTCGGCGCCCGCGTCCATCGCGACCGGCGCCAGGTCGAGGAAGACACCCTCCAGGGCGCGCTCGATGCCGGAGACCGGGAGCGCGCCGGGGCCGACGCCGAGCCACAGCGAGGTGACGCCGTTCTCCAGGTCCGCGAGCACGGTCTCGTTCGAGGCCGCGGGGTCCGTGGCCGCGTGCCGCTGCCGTACGTCCCAGCCGGCCGCGGCACTGCCCGCGGCGGTGCCGCCCCTGACAAAGGGGGCGAAACCCGGG
The DNA here is from genome assembly GCF_040682375.1 of Streptomyces sp. NPDC051214. NCBI lineage: Bacteria > Bacillati > Actinomycetota > Actinomycetes > Kitasatosporales > Streptomycetaceae > Streptomyces > Streptomyces sp. NPDC051214. The sequence goes on along the minus strand of NZ_JBFBAT010000008.1, from coordinate 355,591 downwards.
TAACCGGCGTCAGGCGCGGCTTCACGGGCGGTGTACAGGGGGCGGGTGCTGAGCCCGTCCTCGAGTGCGGTGGACAGCGCTTCCTCGGCGGCCGGCCCCGATACGTCCTTACCCGATTTGCGCAGCACGCCTTCCACCAGGCGCTGCCACTGCTCATGGGTCGCATCAGGGAACTCGGCGGCCAGGGAAAGCCCGTCGTCAGGCAGGACCGTCATGGGCATGATGCTAGGGCGCAACCCCTGGCACTCGGTGCCGTCCAGGGCTGTGACCTTGGCCTCTCCCGCACTCTCTTGATCTCAAACGAGCGGACGGCTACGGCGGGGTGGGGCCTGGGCCCGTATGTGCCTGTTCCGGCGTCGTTCCAGGCCAGAGGCCCTGAAGGGCTCCTTCGGTAGCGGCGCGGTCGATGCGCCGCTAGACCCGCGGCGACGTAGTAGCTGGCTGAGGAGCAAGCCGTCTGCGACAGATGTGCGGGGCGTCAAGCCCTCGTCAACGTGGATCGCCTCTTCGTCAACGTCCCGTCATGACGGCTCGGTCGGCACCTGATGCCGGGCATAGCGTGACGACAGCTCACAGCAGCAGGCTCATCGAGCAGCAGGATCAACGAGCAGCAGGATCCTCAAGGAGGAATTCCATGGCAGAGACCCAGTGCGGCGAGGACCCCGAGCCCTCCGAACCCGGCCCGGCCGGACCGCTCTTCGTCCCCGTCCGGCCGGGACCCGCGGGCTGCGTCGCCCGCCTGTTCCGCACCCCCGTGGGCGGCCGCACCGCCGTCGCCTTCACCACGCCCCAGCGGCTCAGCGCCGCCCTCGGCGACCGCCAGGCCTGGATCAGGCTCTCGGAGCCCGCGTTGCGCACCCTCACCGAACCGCTCGGCGTCCGCGAGGTCACCGTCGACCCACGGCTCGCCGCGCACCCCGTCGGTGCGCCCCGGCGGCGGCTCACGCCCGCCTGGCGCACGTGGGACCCGCGGGCGGTCGGCGCGCTGACCGCCTGAATCAGCTGACCTGCGGCACGCGGAACGAGGACGAGGCGAAAGAGAGACTGCCCGTGACCACCCTGTACGACCCCCTGACCACCGGCGCCACCGCCGACGACGACCTGTCCGTCTGGCCCGCGTCCACCGCGCGGCTGCCCCACGGCGACCTGGCCGTCGGCGGCGTACCGCTCACCGAGATCGCCGGGCGTTTCGGTACCCCGGCGTACCTCATCGACGAAGGCGACGTACGCACGCGTTGCCGCACCTACCTGCACGCCTTCCCCGACGCCGAAGTGCACTACGCGGCCAAGGCGTTCCTGTGCCGCGCCATGGCCCACTGGGTGGCGGAGGAAGGTCTCGGGCTCGACGTCTGTTCCGCCGGGGAGCTGGAGCTCGCCGTCACCACGGGCTTCCCCGCCGAGCGCATCGTGCTGCACGGCAACGCCAAGAGCCCGCACGACCTGGAGGCCGCGCTGCGGCTCGGCGTCGGGCGCATCGTCATCGACAGCGCCTCCGAGATCGCGCGCCTCGCCGCCGCCGTGCCGCCGGGCAGTCGCCAGAAGGTGCTGGTCCGGGTGGTGCCGGGCATCGCGGCCGGCGGCCACGCCAAGATCCGCACCGGGACCGACGACCAGAAGTTCGGCCTGTCGATCACCGACGGTTCCGCGCAGCACGCCATCGCCCGCATCCTCGGCCAGCCCGGTCTCGAACTGGTCGGCCTGCACTGCCACTTGGGCTCGCAGATCACCACCGAGAAGCCGTTCCTGGCCGCCGTACGCCGACTGGTCGGCCTGATGGCCCGCATCAAGGAGCAGCACGGCGTCACCCTTCCCGAACTCGACCTCGGCGGCGGGCACGGCATCGCCTACCGCCCCGGCGAGGAAGCGCTCGACATCACCGCCCTCGCCCGCAAGGTGCGCGCCGAACTGACCGGGAGCTGCGCGGCGGCCGGGCTCACCGTGCCCAGGCTGCTCATCGAGCCGGGGCGCGCCATCGCGGGCCCTGCCGGAGTGGCCCTCTACCGCGTGCTCGCCGTCAAGCGCACCGGCGGGCGCACCTTCGTCGCCGTGGACGGCGGGATGAGCGACAACCCGCGGCCCGCGCTGTACGGCGTGCGGTACGCGCCGCGCCTGATCGGCCGGTACTCCACGGTCCCAGCCGCGCCGGTGACCGTCGTCGGGCGGCACTGCGAGGCGGGCGACGTACTCGCCTCCGACATCGAACTGCCGGGCGACATACGGCCGGGAGACATCCTGGGCGTGCCGGTGGCCGGGGCGTACCACCTGTCCATGGCCTCCGGCTACAACCTCGTCGGGCGCCCGCCCGTGGTGGCCGTCGCCGACGGGCACGCGCGGCTCCTGGTGCGGCGCGAGTCCCTTGAGGACTTCCGCAGCAGGGACGTCGGCCTGTAACCCCCGTGGCCCCGCACGGCGGCCGGTCAGGACCCGAGATAGCGCAGGACGGCCAGCACGCGGCGGCTGTACCCGGTCGTCCCGGTTAGCTCCAGCTTGTCGAAGATCGCGTTGATGTACTTCTCGACGGCGCTCTGCGAGACGTGCAGCTGGCCGGCGATCGCGGCGTTCGTGTGCCCCTGCGCCATCTTGCCGAGCACCTCGCGCTCGCGCGGGGTCAGGCGCTGGAGCGGGTCGGTGTGGCTGCTGAGGGTCAGCAACTGCCGTACGACCTCCGGGTCGAAGGCCGTCTGGCCCGAGGCGACCCGCTCCAGCGCGTCCAGGAACTCGTCGACCTGGACGACCCGGTCCTTGAGCAGATAGCCGACACCTTCGGTCGCGGTGGTCAACAGCTCAGTGGCGTAACGGCGTTCGACGTACTGCGACAGCACGAGCACACTCGTCTGCGGCCACGTCGCCCGGATCTCGAGCGCGGCCCGCAGCCCCTCGTCGGTGTGCGTGGGCGGCATCCGTACGTCGATCACGGCGGCGTCCGGCGGATCCTCGGCGACGGCGGCGAGCAGCGCCTGCGCGTCACCGACCGAGGCTGTGACCGTGTGCCCCTCGTCCACGAGAAGCCGGGCCAGGCCCTCCCGCAGCAGCGTCGAGTCGTCGGCGAGCATTACGCGCATGGGAGCTCCGCGGTGATGAGGGTGGGCCCACCGGCGGGGCTCTCCACGGTGAGGGTTCCGTCCAGGGCGGCGACGCGCCGGGCGAGCCCGAGCAGTCCGCTGCCGGAGGGGTCGGCGCCGCCCCGCCCGTTGTCCTCGACGCGCAGACGCAGCACGGCACCCCGCCGTTCGCCGTGGACGGTGACGAGGGTGGCGCCAGAGTGCTTGACGGCGTTGGTGACGGCTTCGGCAGCGACGAAGTACGCCACGGCCTGGGCGGTCGGCGGCGGCGTCTCGCGCAGGTCGCAGCGCAGGCGTACGGGGATCGCCGCCCGCTCGGCGACCGTCTCCAGGGCGGCGGCGAGCCCGCCCTCGTCGAGCGTCGCCGGGTAGACGCGCCAGGCGACCTCACGTAGTTCGACCAGGGCCTGCTGGGTCTCCTCGTGCGCCTGGGCGAGGAGCCGCGCGGACTTCTCCGGCTCGGAGGCGCGGCGGGCCCTGCCGAGCAGCATGCCGAGGGCGACGATGCGCTGCTGGACGCCGTCGTGCAGGTCGCGTTCGATGCGCCGCCGCTCGTCGTGCACGGCCTCCACCACACCGGCGCGGCTCGCGACGAGTTCGCCGATCCTGCGCTCCATGAGCTGCCCGTCGTTCGGGCCGAGGTATCGGCGGGCGTGCCGCTCGTCGGCGAGCGCGACGCCGTACGTGCCCTGCACACAGAGGTAGAACAGGAAGAGGCCGCCGACGGAGGAGAGGATCAGAGTGGCGGGGGAGTTGATGTCGGCGACGAACCAGCCCCACACCGCCAGCGAGGCATAACCCGCCCCCAGCAGCGCGCAGCCGAGCACGACCCCGCCGAGGAGTCCTACCGCCCAGCGCGACGCGATGTAGTTCACGGCGGGCAGGCCGGTCGGCGGCGTGGCCAGCTCGGTGCCGAAGAAGGCGGTCATGCGCCGCCGCTCGAGATCGGCGAGCCGCCGGGCTCCGGCCACGATCCGGGTCTCGGCCCCACGCCCGGTGCGCCGCCCCAGGGTGGCGAGCAGCCACAAGCCGGCCACCAGGGCGAAGGCCAGCTCGGCGAGGCCGGTGAGGGCGCCCGCGAGGACGCCGACGGTCACCCTGAGCCAGCGCTGGAGATGCGTACGCATGATCGATGACGCTAGCCCAACGGCCGGGCCATCGGGACTGCGGAAAACCACAATGCTGCCCTGCGGTACACCGCACACGACCTGTGTGGCCGCCCTCATACCGTCACGCGCCACGCCTTCCGTAGCGTCGAGTGCATGATCCTCACTGCCGCGCACGCATCCTCGACCCCCGCGAACGACGCCCCGGTCGGCGGTGTCGCGGGCTGGGCCGCCGATCTCATGGACTCGTTCGGTGCCGTCGGCGCGGGAGCGGCCATCGCCCTGGAGAACCTGTTCCCGCCCCTGCCCAGCGAGGTGATCCTGCCCCTCGCGGGATTCGCCGCGAGTCAGGGCAAGTTCGGCCTGATCACGGTGCTGCTCTGGACCACCGCGGGTTCCGTGATCGGCGCGCTCGCGCTCTACGCGATCGGGGCGCTCCTCGGCCGGGACCGCACCGTGGCCATCGCGGCCCGCCTCCCGCTCGTGAAGGCACCCGACATCGAGCGCACGGAGAAGTGGTTCGCCCGGCACGGCACCAAGGCGGTCTTCTTCGGCCGGATGATTCCGATCTTCCGCAGCATGATCTCGGTGCCGGCGGGCGTGGAGCGGATGCGCCTGCCCGTCTTCCTCGCCCTGACGACCGCGGGCAGCCTCATCTGGAACGCCGTGTTCATCCTGATCGGCCACGCCCTCGGAGCACGCTGGCACCAGGTCTCGGACCTGGTGGGCGTGTACTCCAAGGGCGTTCTCGCGGCGGTGGCACTGGCGGCGCTGACCTTTGTGGTGCTGCGGGCGCACGCCCTGAAGGGGCACAAGGAACAGCGCGACAAGCCACGACGCGCCCGCAGCAAGGGAAGCTCCCGCTGAGAGCCCTAGAGAATCGCCCCCGGCGCGTAGGCCGCGGCCTCGGGGTGCTCCTTGAGCAGCGCCTCGATCTGCGCGACGACGACGCCGACCTGGTCGCTCGCCGCGCCCGTGAACGACAGCTTGTCGGCCATGAGGGCGTCGAGCTCCGCGCGGTCCAGCGGGATGCGGGAGTCAGCGGCGAGCTTGTCGAGGAGTTCGTTGCGCTCGGCACCCTGCTCACGCATGGCGAGCGCGGAGGCGACGGCGTTCTCCTTGATGGCCTCGTGGGCCTCCTCGCGGCCGACGCCCGCGCGCACCGAGGCCATCAGGACCTTGGTCGTGGCGAGGAAGGGGAGGTAGCGGTCCAGCTCACGCGCGACGACGGCCGGGAAGGCGCCGAACTCGTCGAGGACGGTCAGGAAGGTCTCGAGCAGCCCGTCAAGGGCGAAGAACGCGTCCGGCAGGGCCACACGGCGGACGACCGAGCAGGAGACGTCGCCCTCGTTCCACTGGTCGCCCGCCAGCTCGCCGGTCATCGAGGCGTACCCACGCAGAATGACCGTGAGGCCGTTGACGCGCTCGCAGGAGCGGGTGTTCATCTTGTGCGGCATCGCGGACGAGCCGACCTGGCCCGGCTTGAAGCCTTCGGTGACGAGCTCGTGCCCGGCCATCAGACGGATGGTCTTGGCCAGCGACGAGGGGCCCGAGGCGAGCTGGACCAGGGCGGTGACGACCTCGTAGTCGAGGGAGCGGGGGTAGACCTGTCCGACCGAGGTGAAGGCGCGCTCGAAGCCGAGGTGACCGGCGATGCGCTGCTCGAGCTCGGTCAGCTTGTCGGCGTCGCCGCCGAGCAGGTCCAGCATGTCCTGGGCCGTGCCGACGGGGCCCTTGATGCCGCGCAGGGGGTAACGGTTCAGCAGGTCCTCGACACGGCGGAACGCGACGAGCAGCTCGTCGGCGGTCGTCGCGAAGCGCTTGCCCAGGGTCGTCGCCTGCGCGGCCACGTTGTGGGAGCGGCCGGCCATGACCAGCTCCGCGTACTCACCCGACAGCTTGCCCAGGCGCGCGAGCACCGCGACGGTGCGGTCCCGCACCAGCTCCAGGGAGAGGCGGACCTGCAACTGCTCCACGTTCTCGGTCAGGTCGCGGGAGGTCATGCCCTTGTGGACCTGCTCGTGCCCGGCGAGCGCGTTGAACTCCTCGATGCGGGCCTTCACGTCATGGCGCGTGACCTTCTCGCGCTCGGCGATCGAGGCGAGGTCGACGTCGTCGAGAACCCGCTCGTAGTCGGCGAGGGCGGCGTCCGGCACCTCGATCCCCAGGTCCTTCTGCGCCCGCAGGACGGCGAGCCAGAGCTGACGCTCCAGCTTGACCTTCTGCTCGGGCGACCAGAGGGTGGCGAGCTCGGCGGAGGCATAACGCCCGGCGAGGACGTTCGGGATACGGGGCTTTGCAGGCGCGACAGTCACGTGTACGGAGTTTACCTGCCGTCCGACCTGCTCTTTGACCGTCCGTACAGTCCGCGGAGCGCGGGGCGGTTGGAGCATCATCCAGGCGTGGCGCCGTCGTGACAGCGGGCCTCCTGCCGCGACGGGACCTACTCGCCGGACGGCCGCAGCACTCCTCGCAACCCCTCGACTCCCTCGCGCCAGGGCTCCCCGTCGGACTGCTCCCACAGGTCGCGCAGCTCCGAGCCCTCGGCCAGCACACGGTCCAGGGCCTGGAGGGCGGGGCCACGCAGCGAGAGAAGGTCGGGTATCGGCTGCTCCGGTCCGTACACGGGGTCGACGGGCTCGCCGCCCGGACACTGCGCGGCCACCAGGGCGGCGGCGGCCACGGCCGTCTCGGCGACGCTGGCGTCCAGCTCCGCCTCGTCATCCGCTGCGGCGCCGATGCTCAGGGCGGCCCGGACAAGACCGAGCCGGTCCTCGGCGGGGGCGTCGTCGAGGTCTCCGCAGAAATCCGCCGCGGTGTCGTTGTCGAACGGCCCGACATCCCAAGTGCCCATGGTCATTCCCGCTTTCGTCCCGTGCCGGACACCGTTCTGTCCAGCTCCGGGCATCGTGCCATCGAGCACTGACAACGGCCGGTCACCGGCTGTGCCGCAACTCCCGTTGATCCACCTACGTCTAGGCTTCACCACATGGAGCAGCGCGAGATCATCCAAAGAGTCGTCGGCATCCTGACCGAGGCGATCGAGATGCGCCGACAGGTACGGGAGAACCCGGACGGCGAGGTCGAACCCAGCGGCGCGGTGGGCGCGATGCTGGAGGAGATGCTGCCGCGCATCGAGATCCCCGCCGACGCCACCGCCATAGAGGTCGCCGAGGTGGTGGGCCGGGAACTGAGTCCGGTCATCGAGCAGATCACGTCGGCCTTCGCCTTCTCCTTCGCGCAGTTGGCGGAGGCACACGACGAGGGACGCACCGACGTGACGTCGGCGGACGTCCTGCAGTCCATCGCCCTACACTTCGAGGACGAGGTGGAGGAGTAAGGGCCCACGCCCGACGGCGCGGCCGGGCCACCCCTGGGGCGTCCCGCCCGCGCCGCTTTACGCTGCGCGGCCTGATGCAGGGGGTCGGTACGGGGACTGGGGATGGACACAAGACCAGGGCGATCCAGAAAGCGTGCCCGGCCTACCTCACCCTGGCGGCCCAGATCCGCACGGCGCTGCTCGACGTCGCCCGCCGCCACGCCCGGGGCTCCGGGTGCGGGACGGCACGGCGGGGCGGAACCTGAAGAGATGAGCGACAAGACGCCGCGGGGGAGCCAGGGCGATCCGGCCCCAGGGCCCCCTGGAGGCCCCCTGCGATGGGGAGCGGAACCTCCGAGAGCACCGCGATCCCGGCGAGGCTGGCTGACACATGGGGCTGCGGCGGTGGCCGGGTTCGTCATCGGCGCCGTCATCGTCGCGGCGGCCACCGGAGGGTCGGGCTCCGGTGACAGTGCAGAGCCGTCCGCCACGATCACCGCGACGGAGACGGTGGCCGGGAGCGGTGAGCCCGACTCCTCGCCGAAGTCCAGCGCCCCAGCCTCCGAAGAGCAAGGGGACAGCGACGGCATTCCCGGCGACGGCACCTTCGTCGTCGGAACAGAGGCCGAGCCGGGTACGTACCGCACAGCGGGACCTGCGGACGACGTCATCGACAACTGCTATTGGGCGCGTCTGAAAAGCACTTCCGGGGCTATTGGCGACATCATCGCCAACGGCAACACCAAGGGACCGGCAACCGTCACGATCTCGCCCGGTGACAATGCGTTTCAGACGACCGGCTGCAAGGACTGGAAGAAGGTCGACTAGCGCCCGAGTCGCGGATCGCTGTCCCGGAGCGCGCCGCCTTACTCCCGCGGGTCCTCCCACGGCAGTAGGTCCGGGCGTTTGGCCGGGAGGCCGTCTCCTGAGGAGCGGCCTGTGAGGCGGCGGGCTATCCATGGGGCCAGGTGTTGTCTGGCGAAGCGGATGTCCGCCACGCGGCGCGCGGCCCAGGTCGGCGGGGCCGTGGCCGGGAGCAGGGTCTGCCAGTCGTCCTCGGGGTCGTAGCCGAGGGACTGCCACACCGCTTCGGCGACCCTGCGGTGGCCCTCGGCCGTCAGGTGCAGCCGGTCCACGTCCCACATGCGCTGGTCGCCGAGCGCGGCCGACCCGTACAGGTCCACGACCGTGGCGCCGTGCCGAGCCGCCAAATCGTCGATGTGGACGAAGAGTTCCTCCATGCGCGGGCGGAAGCGCTGGAACACGGGGCCGTTCCTGCCCGGGCTGCGCATCAGGACCAGCTGCTTGCAGGCGGGGGCCAGGCGTTCGACCGCCTCCTCCAGGAGGTCGCGCACGCGGACCATGTCGCACTTGGGGCGCAACGTGTCGTTGAGACCGCCCACCAGGGTGATCACGTCGGGCTGCATGGCCGCCGCGACGTCCACCTGCTCGGCCACGATCTGCCCGATGAGTTTCCCGCGTACGGCGAGGTTGGCGTACCGGAATCCGGGGGAGGCGGCAGCCATCCGGGCGGCGAGCAGATCTGCCCAGCCGCGGTAGGTGCCGTCGGGCTGAAGGTCCGACATGCCCTCGGTGAAGGAGTCGCCGACCGCGACGAGACTGGTGTAGTTGGCATTCATCTGCATGGCGGGAGCGATCGTACATGGAGCTTCGACCCTTCGCCGTGGCGGACGCGGCCACGGTGGCGCGCTGGCCCGCCTCCGCCGCCGAGGTCGCCCTGTGGTGCGGGTCGCACGACTTCCCCGTGGCCGCGCGAGTGGTGGCCGGATGGCAGCAGGACCCCGACGCGCACGGGCATGTGCTGGTCGCGTGCGGGACGCTCCTCGGCTACGGGGAGGTGTGGTGCGACGAGGAGGAGGGCGAGGCGGAACTCGCCCGCGTCATCGTGGCGCCGGGCGCCCGGGGGCGGGGCATCGGGCGGCGGCTGGTGCGGGGCCTGGCCGAGCAGGCACTGCGGGCCGGCTACACGGAGATCTTCATGCGCGTCCACCCCACGAACACCGCCGCCTTGCGCTGCTACCACGGGGCCGGCTTCCTGCCGGTTGCCCCCGCTCTGGCCAAGGAGTGGAACGCCCCGCAACCCGTCAGCTATGTGTGGCTCCGGCACACGGGGACGTGAGGGCGAGCGAGGGGGGAGTGAGCGGTAACGGTCGCGGCTACGGGCTTGGGGGCGTGGTGTCCGCGTCGGCGACCGACGTACGGCCGACCAGCCGTTCGTAGCGCTGCCTGGCCGCCTGCGGAGTGCCGAGGCCGAGACCGAAGGCGATCTCCGGCCAGGTCATGCCCCGGCCGCGCGCCATCTGCAGAAGTCCGGCCTCCACCTGGTCCATCTCGCCGCGCGCCATCGGCATGAGCGTCAGCGCCGCGGTGATGTCCGCGTGGTCCACCTCCGGCTCACCCTCCTCGCGATCCGCGACTCCGGTCAGCAGGAACGTCACGAGCCTCGCCGCCTCGTACGGACCGACGATCGTGGCGTGCACCTGGCGCCGCCGCTGCTCGTCCGTGGCCGCGTGGCGCTCGGCGATGCGGAACAGGGCGGCGGGGGCGCGACCCGCGCGCACCTGGTCCGGGTGCGTGGGGCTGAAGGAGTCGGTCTCGGCGGGCTGCTGCTCCGGCTGCTGCTCCAGATTCGAGGTCATGCCGTCCAGCATGGGGTGGCACACAATGTGGTGTCAATGGAATGTTGTGAACAATCTGTTTGCATCGGCAGGCCGTGAGGCGTCCCAGTCGCCGGGCGAGGCGGCGTGTGGAACGGTGGAAAACACCTGAAATGCCACTCCTGGCACACCCGGCGAGAGGGGAAGCGCATGTCATCGAAGCGACGTCGCAAGAAGAAGGCGCGCCGTAAGCACGCGGCCAACCACGGCAGCCGTCCCCAGTCCTGACCGTCAGTCCTGACGGTCGCCGGCCGGCGCCCGTGCAACCGGTTTCTGTGTGATCTCGTCAACAGCCTTGCCACCCCGGTCAACGGGTGAACAATGGTGCAATGTTGGAGTTGTTGCGAGAAGTCGGCGTAGAACTGCCGGGCGGTGCCGGGCTGTTGAAGTTCGGCATGACGCCCGGCGAGGTCCTACAACTGTTGCCGCCCGACAAGGTCACGCGGCACCGGCAGTGCATGGGCCTGACCCTGGACCAGTACGCGGAGCTCCGCCACGCGCACGACGCCTGGCTCGGCGGCCTCCTCTTCGAGCCCGAGTGGAACTTCGACGCCGAGCTCGACGGCGTGGTCCTGGGCTTCGGCGGCGGCGGGCCCGGCGTCACGGATCGGCTCGCCCGCGTGGAGATCCAGGCGCGGGCCCGGCCGGACCGCCCCGAAGCGACTCCGGTGGCCTGGGACGACATCGACCTCTTCGGCTATCCCGCCGCGGAGATCGTGGCCGTACTGCCCGGGGCCACCGCGACGCCGGGCGGGCCGCCGCCCGCCGACGTGGCGGTGGGCGAGCTCGGCCTGCGCCTCTCACGCGCCAGGCCGACGGCGGAGCACTGGGAACGGGTGACCCTCTTCGGTCCCGGATCCGGCAGCTGGGGCGCCTGTTGCGCGGGCGGACTCGTCTGCGCCGAGCAGGGGGACGGCCTCGTGGGGATCATGTACTGATACGGACGGGGCTGGGCACCGGGCTCGCGCGACCGGGACCGATCGGACCCGCGACCGAGACCGGACCCGTGACCGGGCTTCGGTCGCCGGTCACGGTCGCGCCCCACCTGCCCCACCTGCCCCACCCGCCCCCTCCAGCGCCGCAAGGATCCACCCCCGCGAATCCGCCGGGTCGATGACCGCGTCGATCTCCAGCGCAGCCGCCGCGTTCACCGCCTTGCCGTGCTCGTACAGCTCGGCGACATGGGCGTCGAACACCCTCTGCCGCTCCACGGGATCGACGATCGCCGCCAGTTCCTTGCGGTAGCCGAGGCGGACGGCACCTTCCAGCCCCATCCCGCCGAACTCGCCGCTCGGCCACGCCGCCGTGGCCACGGGGGCGCGCGTGGAGCCGCCCATCATGGCCATCGCACCGAGGCCGTACGCCTTGCGCAGCACCAGGCTGACCAGCGGGACGCGGAGCTGGGCGCCGGTCACGAAGAGCCTGGAGAAGTGCCGTACGGTCGCGGTCCGTTCGGCGCCCGGGCCGACCATGAAGCCCGGTGTGTCACAGAGGGAGACGACGGGCAGCCCGAACGCGTCGCACAGCCGCAGGAAACGCTCCGCCTTGTCGGCCGCGTCACGGTCGATCGCCCCACCCAGATGTCCGGGGTTGTTGGCGAGCAGCCCCAACGGCCGGCCCTCGACGCGTACGAGAGCCGTGAGGATGCCCACGCCGAAACCGCGCCGCAGTTCCAGGACCGAGTCCGTGTCGGCGATGCCCTCGATCGCGGCCCGCACGTCATAGGCGCGACGCCGGTTCTCCGGAACCGCGTGCCGCAGGAGCCGGGGGTCCGGTGCCTCCCAACTGCGGTCTGCCCCAGGGTCGTACGCGAAGTAGGACAGGTACTTCCGTGCCACCCGCACCGCCTCCGCCTCGTCGGCCACCGCGACGTCCACCACCCCGTTGGGCACCTGCACGGAGAGCGGACCGACCTCCTCGGGACGGAACACGCCGAGGCCCCCGCCCTCGATCATCGCGGGACCGCCCATCCCGATGCTGGCCTCCGGCGTCGCGATCACCACGTCGCAGGTGCCGAGCAGGGCCGCGTTTCCCGCGAAGCACCGGCCCGACGCGATGCCAACCAAGGGGACTTGACCGCTCAGTCGCCCCATCTGATGAAACGTCGTCACGTCGAGCCCGGCGACCGACGTCGAGTCGGTGTCCCCGGGGCGACCGCCGCCGCCCTCGGCGAACAGCACGACGGGCAGCCGCCTTTCCTCCGCCAGTTGGAGCATCCGGTCCGTCTTGCGGTGGTTCTGCAGACCCTGGGTGCCGGCGAGGACGGTGTAGTCGTACGACATCGCCACGCACCGCACGCCGTCGATCCGCCCCGTGCCGGTGACCATGCCGTCGGCGGGCGTCGAGGCGATCAGGTCGTCGAGGGAGCGGCGGCGGCGCTGGGCGGCGATCGCGAGGGCGCCGTACTCCGTGAACGTGCCGTCGTCGCACAGGTCGTCGATGTTCTCGCGAGCCGTGCGGCGCCCGATGCGATGGCGTTTGGCGACGGCTTCGGGGCGTCGGGCGTCCAGGCCGATTGCGTGCCGCTCCAGGGTCTCGGCCAGGTCCGGCCGGATGGCGTCCGGGTCCGAGATCTCCTCGGCGAGCCCCGTGGCCGCCTCGCCCGCCGCCGATGCCTCCACCGTGACCAAGGGGTGGCCCTCCGAGGCCGTGCCGCCGACGTGCGCGTGCAGGGCGGTCACCGTTCCGGGGGTCGTCGCGCGCAGGACGTGCTCCATCTTCATCGCCTCGAGCACGAGCAACTGCTGCCCGGCGGCGACCTGTTCGCCCACCGACACGTCGACGGTGACGACCGTCCCCGTCATGGGGGCGACGACGGCCGAGTCCGCGCTCGCCGGTGCGTCATCGGGCAGCAGTTCCGCCATGTGCTCGGCCACGAAACCGGTGTGCGCGCCACCCGCGGTGAAGCCCGGATGGGCCAGCAGTGCGCGCAGGAGGGGGATTCCGGTGCGTACGCCCTCGACGGCGAAGTCCGCCAGGGCGCGGGACGCGCGTTCGCAGACCGCGGCGAAGTCCCCGTGGGGCGTGTACGTGATGACTTTGGCGAGCAGTGAGTCGTAACGCGCCCCGATCTCCGCTCCGTTGCGCGCCGCCGTGTCCACGCGCACCCCGCGGCCCGTCGGCACGTCGAAGCGGGTGAGCGTGCCGGTGGAGGGGAGGGCGGTGCCGTCCGGCAGGGGGGACTCGGCGTTGACGCGCGCCTGGAGTGCGAAGCCGCGTGGCTCGGGCGGCGGTCCGGCGAGACCGAGCGCCGCGAGTGATTCGCCCGCGGCCAGGCGCAGTTGTGTCATCACCAGGTCGACGCCCGTCACCTCCTCGGTGACCGTGTGTTCGACCTGGAGGCGGGGGTTGGCCTCGATGAAGTGGATCTTCTCGCCGCGGAGCAGGAATTCGAAGGTGCCGAGGCCGGTGTAGCCGCACGCGCGGGCCATCCGCAGGGCCGCGGTCACGAGCTTTTCCCGGACCGCCGGGTCGAGTCCCGGTGCCGGAGCGATCTCGACGAGCTTCTGGTGGCGGCGCTGGGCGCTGCAGTCGCGCTCCCAGAGGTGGGTGATCTCGCCGGTCACGTCGCCCAGGACCTGGACCTCGATGTGGCGGGCGCCGGTCAGCAGCTCCTCCACGTACAACTCCGCGCGCCCGAAGCCCTGCAGGGCCTCGGAGCGGCAGCGTTCCCACGCGTCCGCCAGCTCGTCGGGGTGCCGCACGGCCCGCATGCCGCGCCCTCCGCCACCACCGATGGCCTTCACCATCACCGCGCCCGAAGGGCCGAGTCCGGCAAGGAACGCGGTGGCGTCGGCCAGGCTCGTCGGCCCCCGCGTGCCCGCGAGGACAGGCACGCCCAGCCGCGTGGCGAGCGCACGCGCGCGTGCCTTGTCGCCGAACAGGCCGAGCACCTCGGGGGTCGGCCCCACGAACCGCAGCCCTGCCTCCGCGCAGCGCCCCGCGAACTCCGCGTCCTCGCTCAGAAATCCGTAGCCGGGGTGCAGCAACTCGCAGCCGGAACGGCGGGCCGCGGCAAGGACCGCGTCCGCGTCCAGGTACGCGGCCGGACCCGTGCCGCCCAACGGCTGCGCCTCATCGGCCAGTTGCACGTGCCGGGCGGCGGCGTCGTCCTGCGCGTACACGGCGACCGTGCGCAGGCCGGCCTCCGCGGCGGCCTGCAGGACGCGGACGGCGATCTCCCCGCGGTTGGCGACGAGCACGGCGGCAGAACCCATGAAGCCCTCCTGAGATATCCGGCCCTGAGGTATCCGCCCCTGAGGCATCCGGCGCCGCCATGCTCATTGACATTGGCGTCAACGTCAATAAGCTCGCCGCGTGGCACGACATCAACAGCCCTGGGCGACCCGCACCGCCCGCGACCGCAGCGACGCCCCGGCCCGTGGGCGGCTCCTGGACGCCGCCGAGGCCGTGTTCGCGCGGCGCGGGTACGGCGCGACGACCATCGCCGACATCACCGCGGAGGCGGAGGTCTCGCGGGCGGGCTTCTATGTGTACTTCGCGTCCAAGGAGGAGATCTTCCGCGTCCTCGCGGTGCGCGTACGGGACGCGTTCCTCGCCGCGCAGGATGTGCCGGGCGTCGACCGTGACGATGCCCGCGAGGTCGTCGAGGCGTCGACCGCCGCCTTCATCGCCGCGTACGCCCAACACCTGCCACTGCTGCGCCTGTTGGAACAGCAGGCGCAGACCGACACGGACGTACGCGCCCTGTGGGAGGAGACCCAGGAGCGCCCGATCCACCGCTCCGCCCGCTACATCCGGCGGCTCGCGGCCGAGGGCACGGCCCGGCCGGTCGCCGATCCGCTCGCCGTGGCACGCGCGGTCGGCGGCATGAGCATCCAGTTCGCCCGGCTCACGGCGTCCGCCCCGGAGACGTACGACGCGGCCGTGCGCGACGTGACCGCCATGTTCCTGCACCTGCTCGGAGTCGATCACCCGGACCTGGACCCCGATCGGACCCCCGACCGGGCCCCACGCTGAGGAGCCGCCCCATGCCCAGGGAAGACCAGCTGCGCGACCTGCGTGCCCGCCAGGAGAAGGCCCGGCGCGGACGGCAGGGGGACACGGCGGAGCATCGCACGGGCACGCGGACCGTGCCCGGCCATGTGGCGCACTGGGCGCGGACCGCGCCGGAGCGGCCCGCACTCGTCTTCGGTGACGAGGTCATCTCGTACCGCCAACTCGACGAACGTACGGACCGGTTGGCGGGCTGGCTCGACGCGCGGGGCGTGCGGCCGGGCGACCGGGTGGGCGTGCAGCTGCCCAACTGCCCGCAGTTCGTCGTCGCGATGCTGGCCGTGCTGCGCGTCGGAGCGGTGCATGTGCCGGTCAACCCGATGTTCCGCGCGGCGGAGCTGAGCCATGAACTGCGGGACGCGGGGCCCGAAATCGTCGTCACGCACAGCTCACTGACCGGTGTGCTCGACGAGGTGCGCGCGGGGACGACCGTACGGGACGTCCTGGTGGCCGACGACAGCGAGGCGTGGGCCGCGGCCGTGGGGCACGCGCCGCTCGGGCGGACGGCCGACGACCTGGACGCGCTCGCCGCGCTCAACTACACCGGCGGCACCACCGGGATGCCCAAGGGGTGCGAGCACACACAGCGCCACATGGTCTACACGGCCACCGCCATCGACAACGGCCGCGGCCCCCTGCCGTCGGACGACGGCATCGTCTCGCTCTGCTACCTGCCGGTCTTCTGGATAGCGGGGGAGAACCTCGGGATCCTCGCGCCGCTCGTCTCCGGCGGCACCAGCGTGCTGCTGCCCCGCTGGGACCCGGCCGCCGTACTCGCCGCCATCGCGCGGCACGGGGTCACCACCATGGCCGGGACGGTGGAGAACTACCTCGAACTGCTCGACCACCCCGACTTCGCACGCCACGACCTGAGTTCGCTGACCGATCCGCTCACCGTGTCCTTCGTCCGCAGGCTGCCCCCGGAACTCCGGGCCCGCTGGCGCGCGGCCGTCGGCCCGGACAGCGTGCTGCGTGAGGCCTCGTACGGCATGACCGAGACGCACACCAGCGACACCAGCACGCTCGGCTTCCAGGACGGGGACCACGACCTGTCGGGCGACGCGACGTTCTGCGGGCTTCCCGTCCCCGGCACCGACATCCTGATCGTCGACTTCGGAAGCGGCGAACCGCTGCCGATCGGACAGCCCGGCGAGATCATCGTCAGCGGCCCTTCGGTGCTCACCCGCTACTGGCGGGCCCCCGAGGCGACGGCGGCCGCCCTGCGGGACGGCTGGCTGCACACCGGCGACATCGGGCGCCTCGACGAGGACGGCTGCCTGCACTACCTCGGCCGCGACAAGGACATGATCAAGGTCAAGGGCATGAGCGTCTTCCCCGCCGAGGTCGAGACCCTGCTCACCCGGCACCCCGACGTCCTCGCGGCGGCCGTCGTCGCCGTCCCCGACCCGGAGGCGGGTCAGCGCCCCCACGCGTACGTGCGCACCGCCCCCGGCAGCGCCCTCACGGCGCGGGACCTGCGCGAGTGGGCGGCCGGTGCCATGGCGACCTACAAGGTGCCGGCGGTCGAGATCCTGGACGAACTGCCGCTCACCGCGACGGGCAAGATCAAGAAGGCGGATCTTGCGGAGCGGGCGGCGGCTACGACCGGGCCGGCGCGGCCAGGTGGTCCCAGGCCGCCTGCGCGGTGAACTCGGCCTGCCCGCCCCGCAGCAGCAGTTCCGCCGACGCGAACGCCTCTTGGCCGGCGTGGGCGGTGACGTAGGGGATCGCGATGCAACGCATGCCCGCCGCGTGCGCCGCGACCGCGCCCGGAGCGGCGTCCTCCAGGACCACGCAGTCGGCCGGGTCCGCCCCGAGGAGCGCGGCGGCGGCCAGGAACACGTCGGGCGCGGGCTTGCCGTGCGCGACCTCCTCCGCCGAGACGACGGTGGTCAGGAGCGCGTCGAGGCCGGTGCCCGCGAGGATCGCCTCGATGGCGGCTCGGGACGACCCGGAGGCCACGGCCATCGGCACCCCGGCGCCGTGCAGCCGCTCCACGAACTTCCGCATCTCGGGGAAGACGTGGGTGTCGGCGCGGGCGAGCGCGAGATAGCGCCGGTCGAGCTCCGAGAGCAGTTCGACCACCGGTACGCCGATGCCGTACCGGTCCTTCCACGTGGCGAGGGTCTCCTGGGTGCCGATGCCCACGTACTGCTCGTTGTCGGCCCAGGTGTAGGCCACGCCGTGCTCGGCGAGCAGCTCGCGCGACGCCTCGTAGTAATTCGGCTCGCTGTCCACGAGCGTGCCGTCGAGATCGAAGATGACCGAGGTGCCGCCGAAGATGCTCATGCACTCCAGGATGCCAAAGCCGCAGTTCAACGCTGCTCGGCGGAGGCCTTGCCGATCGACTCGACGAGCGGCAGCAGACGGTGCGGGACGCGCTCGCGCAGCGCCATCTCCGTACGGGTGCGGACCACGCCCGGCATCTGGATCAGCTGCTGGACCACGTCCTCCAGGTGGCCGTTGTCCCGGGCCACCACGCGGGTCAGGAGATCACCGCCGCCGGTGATCGAGAACGCCTCGATGATCTCCGGCACGGCGGCGAGCGCGTCCCCCACCTCGTCCAGGTGCCCCTGGGTGACCTCGATGTGCACAAAGGCGAGCACCGGATGCCCGAGCGCGGCAGCCGACAACGAAGGCCCGTTCCCGGTGATCACCCCGTCCCGCTCAAGCCGATCAAGCCGCGCCTGCAGCGTCCCACGAGCAACCCCGAGCACACGCGCGTACTCCCGCACACTGGTACGAGGCTGCTCCAGAAGAAGCCGCAGAATGCGGGTGTCGAGCTCATCGACGGCCATGACACGGATCTCCCGGGTACGAGGGACAACTTCGCGACTGTACCAACGGACCACGGCGTTCAGCCCTGGAGGACCGGCCTGACCTGCGCAGACCGGCCCGGCCTCCCGTCTCAGCCCGCCGCGTCCCCGCGCTGGACCGCCCGTACCGCCGCCACCAGCGCCCTCGCCCCCCGCTCGACCTTCCCCCGTGGGCACCCCGCGTTCAGGCGTACGTGGCCGGGGGCCTCGTATGTTGTGCCGGGCATGATGGCCACCCTCTGGGTTTCGGTCAGTTCGCGTTGGAGGGGCTCGTCGTCCACGTGCAGGGGGCGTAGGTCGATCCAGGCTAGGTAGCCCGCCTCTGGTGGGGTCCAGTTCAGGGTGGGGAACGCCTTGTTCAGGTGGTCGGCGATCAGGGCGAGGTTGCCGCGGAGGTACGTGCCCAGGGCGTCCAGCCATGGGGCGCCCTGGCGGTACGCCGCGATGTGCCCGACCAAGGAGAGCACCGCCGGGGAGGACAGACCGTCGGCCTCCTTGAGGTTGCGGAGATACGCCTCGCGCGTTGCCGGGTCGGTGATGATGCCGTAACTGCCTGTCAGGGCTGGGATGTTGAAGGATTTTGATGCTGACGTCACCAGCGCCCATTGTCCCTCGCGCGTGCCGTGCAGGGGCCATGGGCGGTGGACGTGCGGCGGGTGGACCAGGTCCGAGTGGATCTCGTCGCTGATCACCGCGACGCCGTGCCGCGCGCATAGCACCGCGGTGCGGTCCAGCTCGGCCTCCGTCCACACGTGGCCGGTGGGGTTGTGGGGTGAGCAGAGCAGCAGGACGGACGTGTCCGGCAGGGCGAGGAGCCGTTCCAGTTCGGCCCAGTCGCCGAGCGGGCAGCCGAGCAGCCGCCGCTCGTGCGCGGCGATTGTTTTGGGGAACGCGTCGTACGTCGGCGTGTGGACGACGACGCCGTCGCCGGGGCGGGACCACAGGCGCAGGAGCTGGGAGATCTGGTAGATCACGGACGGGCCGTAGACGATCGACTCCGGGTCCACCTCGGTCGCGTGGCGTTCGCCGTACCAGTCGACGATCGCGGATAGGAAGTCCGTCTGGCGCCAGCGGGAGTAGCCGAGCACACCGTGGTCGAGCCTGCCGCGAAGAGCCGCCAGGACCGCGGGCGCCGTCTCGAAGTCCATGTCCGAGATGGTGAACGGCAGCAGGTCAGGGACGCCGAAGCGG
This sequence comes from Streptomyces sp. NPDC051214, assembly GCF_040682375.1. Lineage (NCBI taxonomy): Bacteria > Bacillati > Actinomycetota > Actinomycetes > Kitasatosporales > Streptomycetaceae > Streptomyces > Streptomyces sp. NPDC051214. The sequence continues at coordinate 336,403 of NZ_JBFBAT010000008.1, read as the reverse complement.
TCCTCCACGTAGTCCCACTGCGTGCACCACGTGCCGTGCCGGTCGATGGGTTTGTCGAAATCGAAGTCGAAGCCGCGGTGGGAGGGGGCATGCATTTTCTCAGCCCACCCGCACCATCGACGCGATCGCGTCCTTCACCGACTGCACCTGCGGACCGATGATCACCTGCACATTGTGCGCGTCGAGCTTGATGACCCCCACCGCGCCCAGCTTCTTCAGCCGGGCCTCGTCGACCCGTTCGGCGTCCGCGACCGTCATGCGCAGGCGGGTGATGCAGTTGTCGAGGGTCTGGATGTTCTCGGCGCCGCCGATCGCCTCCAGGATCGCCACGGCGTCGTACTTCCCCGCGATCAGCTCACGGGGAGCTCCGGCCGCGTCCTCTTCCTTCTCCTTGGCGCGCGCCCCCTCATCGGCCTCCTCCGCCACCGGCTCCTCCCGCCCCGGCGTCTTGAGGTCGAAGCGGGTGATGGCCCAGCGGAACAGGAAGTAGTAGCCGGCGAACCACACGGCGGCGATGACGGGTATCAGGTACCACTTCGTGGTCGTGCCCTGAAGGACGCCGAAGACGAGCCAGTCGATGACATTGCCGTCGGTGTTGCCGATGAACACCCCGAGGACGGCGGCGGTCAGGAACCCGAGGCCGACGAGGACGGCGTGGAGCAGGTACAGCCACGGCGCGATGAACAGGAACAGGAACTCCAGCGGTTCCGTGATGCCGCCGACGACGCAGGCGACGACGCCGGAGACAAGGAGCGCCTTGATCTCCGGGCGCATCTTCTTGTTCGCGCAGTGGTACATCGCCAGGGCCGCGCCCGGCAGCCCGCCGAGGTAGACCGCCATCTTGCCCTGGGAGAGGAAGTTCGTGGCGTCGGTGACCGCCTCACCGGGCGGGGCCGCGCAGTTGAGCTGGGCGTAGAAGAGGTTCAGCGCGCCGGAGACCTGATCGCCGCAGACCGCGCCGGAGCCGCCGACGTCCGTGAAGCGGAACATGGCGACGAGGATGTGGTGCAGGCCGATCGGCCGGAGCAGCACCTCGCCCATGCCGAAGAAGAACGGGCCGAAGACACCCGCGTGACCGATCGCGCGCCCGAGGTCCGAGATCCAGCCGTTGAACGTCGGCCACACCAGCGGGATCAGCAGACCGAGCAGGCTGAGGACCAGCGTCGAGATGATCGGCACGAACCGCAGACCGCCGAAGAAGGCGAGCGCGTCCGGCATCCGCTGGGCACGAAAGCGCTGGTGGAGCACGCTGACAACGATGCCAACAGCTACGGCGCCGAGCAGTCCCGTATCGATGGACTGGATGCCGATGACGTCGGCGATGCCGTAGTGCGCGACGGCCTTCTCGTCCTCCAGGTCCACGCCCTTGGCGGTGAGGTAGAAGTTCACCGCCAGGTTCATCGCGGCGTAGCCGACGAAGCCGGAGAACGCCGCGACACCCTTGTCCTCGCGGGCAAGCCCCAGCGGGATGGCTATCGCGAACATCACGGGGAGGAACTTGAAGGCGACGAGGCCGGTGCTCGCCATCCACGTGAAGACGAGGTGGAAGCCCTCGCCCCGGAGGAAGGTGAGGTTGTCGGTGACGGCTTCGCTGGAGAGCGACGAGCCGATGCCCAGCATGATGCCGCAGAACGCGAGCAGGGCCACCGGGAGCATGAACGTCTTGCCGAGGCCCTGGAGGAATTCCCAGAGCGCGGACTTGGTCTTCTGCATGTGTGGGGGTCTTTCGGGCCTGAGCGGAGGCGAACTCGATCGATCCGCCCGGACGGATGAGATCACAGCGGTTCGGGGGCTGTCCATGGCCGTTGCACATGGTGGATGTGGTGCGTCGAGCGGGGGCCTGAGCCCAGGCCTGACGGGCCCGTCCGCCGTACAATGAGAGGGCGGCAAGGTGCACGACGGCGTGACTCGATCATGAACGCTCGCATCGAGGACTACGCCCTCATCAGCGACCTGGAAACCGCTGCCATGCTCGGCAGGGACGGGTCGATCGACTGGCTCTGCCTGCCGCGCTTCGACTCCCCGGCCTGTTTCGCCGCGCTGCTCGGCACGGCGGACAACGGGTTCTGGCGGGTCTCACCCGTCGGCGCGGGACCCTGCACGCGGCGGGCCTACCGCCAGGACACCCTGGTCGTGGACTCCCGCTGGGAGTGCCCGGCCGGTGCCGTGCGCGTCACGGACTTCATGCCTCCGCGCGCGGGTCTGCCCTGCATCGTGCGCGTCGTCGAGGGCCTGTCCGGCGCCGTGGCCATGCGCAGCGAACTGCGGCCGCGCTTCAACCAGGGCCGCGTCGTGCCGTGGGTGCGCCCTCAGGAGCACTGCACGGTCGCCGTGGCCGGCCCCGACTCCCTCTGGCTGAGCGCCGACGGCCCGATGGAGATACGCACCGGCCTTCACGACGCGACCGCCCATGACCCGGGCGTCCGTGACTCCAGTGCCCTGGACTTCACCGTCTCGGCGGGCCAGCGCCTCTCGCTGCAACTCGTGTGGGCCCCCTCCCACCTGCCCGAACCGCCCGAGCCCCTGCGGGTCCCGGCGGAGACCGCGCTGAAGGCGACCGGCGACTTCTGGCGGCGCTGGACCGCCAAGTGCCGCTACCAGGGCCCCTGGCGGGAAGCGGTCACCCGCTCGCTGATCACGCTGAAGGCCCTCACCTACGCGCCCACGGGCGGCATCGTCGCCGCACCGACCACCTCGCTCCCCGAGTGCGTCGGCGGCGAGCGCAACTGGGACCACCGCTACTGCTGGCTGCACGATTCCACGCTCACCCTCTCCGCCCTCCTGCGCAGCGGCTACCGCGACGAGGCGACGGCCTGGCTCGGCTGGCTGACGCGTGCCGTGGCGGGCGGCCCCGCCGACCTTCAGGCGGTGTACGGGGTGGAGGGACAGCGGCGGCTGCCGGAGGCCGAGGCGCCCTGGCTCTCCGGCTACGAGGGCTCGCGGCCCGTACGGTTCGGGAACGCCGCGGCCCATCAGCTCCAGCTGGACGTCTACGGCGAGGTCCTCGACACGCTCTATCTGTCGCTGCGGGCGGGAATCCCGATGCAGCCCCACCTGTGGAGTCTGGTGGAATCCCTGATGAGCCACCTGCGGGAGCACTGGCGCGAGCCGGACCAGGGGCTGTGGGAAGTCCGCGGCGCGGGGCGGCAGTTCGTCCACTCCCGGGTCATGTCTTGGGTCGCGGCGGACCGTGCCCTGCGCATGGGCGAGATGCTCGGCAGGAACGAGTCCGCGGGGGAGTGGCGCGCCATGCGGGACGCGGTGCACCGGGAGGTGTGCCGCGAGGGGTGGGACGAAGGACGGCGGACGTTCGTGCAGTCCTACGGGTCGCCCGCCCTCGACGCGTCGGCCCTGCTGATCCCCAAGGTCGGCTTCCTGCACGCCGACGACCCGCGGGTGCACGACACCGTACGGGCGATGGGGGCCCTGGACCATCACGGGTTCGTGCGGAGGTACGGCCACGACGGTTCGGGTGCCACCGGCGTGAACGGTGGCCCGGGTGCCATCGGCGTCGACGGCATGCGAGGCACCGAGGGCACGTTCGTGGCGTGCTCCCTCTGGTACGCCGACGCGCTGGCGGCCACCGGCCGGCTCACGCAGGCGCGGGAAACCTTCGAACGTGTCCTGGACGTACGCAACGACGTGGGTCTGCTCGCGGAGCAGTGGGACCCGGACAGTCACCGCCAACTGGGCAACGCACCGCAGGCGTTCAGCCACATCGCCCTGGTGGAGACGGCTTTCGCGCTGCAGGAGGCGGGCGCCTGAGGGTGCCGCTCATGCCCGCCGCGCTGCCGTGAGCAGCACCATCCCGGAGTCCCCGTAGTCCGGCAGCGTCGGGTCGGCGTCGATCCGGGTGACCGCGAGATGCTCGGTGAGCGGGGCGAACACCTCGGTGACGACGGCGGGGTCCACCGGACAGCCGGGCCACCGGGACGCGGGCCCGATGCGGTACGTCGGCATGTTCTCCATGAACGCCGCGACGAGATGCCCGCCCGGGACGACCGAGCGCACGAAGCGGTGGCAGAAGTCCGTGAACTCCGTGAAGTCCTCGGTGACGCCCTCGGCGACGAAGTTCATCGACGCGATGTCGTACGTGCCGGGTTCCAGCGCCCGGACGTCGCCGTGCACGACGCGCACGCCCGCCAGGGTCTCCGGAAGCGTGGACGGCAGCTCGGGGTTGAGGCGGCGGCACAGTGCGTGGAAGGGCAACCAGCTTGCATCGGGGGCCTGTTCGAGCTGCCGGGTCAGATAGGCGACACCCGCGGCGCTCGCCTCGACGGCGTCGATGCGGCGGCTCGCGGCGGCGGCCATCATCAGCGGATAGAGGTTGGGCCCCGCCCCGAACTCCAGGGAGCACGCGGCGCTCGCCCGGCCGAACCGCCGGTAGAAGGCGGAGTGATGGGCGATGACCGCGGCGTCGGACGGGTGCAGTTCGCGGTAGTTCTCGCCGAGGTAGTCCTGGACGGGCCAGCTGTCCCAGTCGACGTCGTCGTTGCGGGTCGGGGCCATGGCGGTGTCAGCTCCCCGGCCGCAGCGGGAAGCGTTCGGACAGGCGCGTCAGGGCGGTGTTGAGCCGGTCGACGTCGTCGTCGGAGTTCAGGGCCGTGAGCTGCACACGGAACCCGACGCGGTCGCGCGGTACGAGCGGATAGGCCGCCAGGGTCACATAGATGCCCTGCTCCCACAGGAAACCGGCGACCGCGTCCAGGTCGGCCGCGTCGGCCAGGGGTATCTCCACGATCGGTAGCTGATCGGAGTTGAGCGTCCCCACCCCGAGTCCGGCCACGTGGTCGAGCACCCGGACGGTCTTGCGGTGCAGGTCGGCGCGGAGGGCGTCGCCGCGCCGGTCGTTGACCTCCAGACCGGCGAGCGCCGTCGCCAGCGAGGCCGTGGGGGACGGCCCGGAGTACAGATAGGGGGCGGCGGCCACCTTCAGGTGGTCCTTGAGCCAGGTCGGCAGCGCGAGGAAGGCGAGGAGCGAGGAGTAGGCCTTGGAGAAGCCGCCGACGAGGACGATGTTGTCGTACGTCTCGCCCGTGTGCCGCACGACGCTGTTGCCGCGGGACCCGTAGGGACACGGCTCGTCGGCGCGGCGCTCCCCGATGACGCCGAAGCCATGGGTGTCGTCGAGGTAGAGCGTGGCGCCGGAGTCGCGGCAGATCGCGGCCAGTTCGGGCACGTCGGCGATGTTCCCGCTCATGCTGTTGACGCCGTCGAGGCAGACCAGGCGGGCCGAGCCGCTCGGCACCGCCCGCAGCAGGGCGGCCAGTTCGTCGGGCCGGTCGGCGTGGAAGCGCCGCAGCGTGGCGCCCTGCCCGCGGGCGGAGACACAGCCGTCGTACACCGTGCGGTGGGCCGCGGCCTCGACGAAGACATGCCCCTCGCCCGCAAGGACGGGGATGACCGAGGCGTGGATCAGCGTGGCCGTCGGCAGCAGCAGGGTGTCGGGCGCCCCGAGCAGTGCGGTGAGCCGCTCCTCGATCTCGGTGTAGAGCCGGGGGCTGCCCAGGAGCCGGGACCAGCTGGGGTGGGTCCCCCAGCGGCGTACGGCGGGTTCGATGGCGTCGATGATCTCGGGATCGCAGTCGAGGCCCAGGTAGTTGCAGGAGGCGAAGTCGATGAGCCAGTGGTCCCCGCTGCGGATGTGCCGGCCGCGGACCTCGTCCAGGACGCAGTCGCTCATCGGGCTGGTGCGCCGCAGGTGATCGAGTTCGCCCCAGCGCGGATCGCGCCGTACCCCCACGAGTCCGGTGTCCGTTTCGGTCATGGTGCTCTCCCTCTCCGAGGGGGCCGGGGCAGGCTCGGCGGGCGGGTCGGTCACGGACGCAGAGGCAGAGGCAGAGGTAGCGGCAAGGGTGGCCCGGCGGCCGCGTCCGTCGCCAGGACCCCGGGTGACACCGTCGAGCCCCCGGTGCCGGCGCAGGAGCCGTTCCCCCTGCTCGGCCGTCAGCGGCCGTGCGAAGAGATAGCCCTGCCCGAACCCGCAGCCCATCCCGGCCAGCAGATCCCGTTGCGCGGCCTGCTCGATGCCCTCGGCGATGACCTGCAGGCCCATGGTGTCGGCGAGATGCACGATGCCTTCCACGAGGGCGAGCTGCCGGGCGTCGTCGGCGATGTCGTCGATGAACGACTTGTCGATCTTGAGTACGTCGACGGGGAACTCGCGGAGGTAGCGCAGCGAGGAGAATCCCGTGCCGAAGTCGTCGACCGCGATCCGTACGCCGAGATCTTTCAACGCCTGCATGACCGCCTGTATCTGGCCGTCACGCCGCATCAGCACGGACTCGGTGAGCTCCAACTGCAGTGTCCCCGGGGCGAGTCCGGGTGTCTCCAGGGCGTTGCGCACCTCGCCGAGGAACCCCGGGTCGTGGAACTGCCGCGCGGACACGTTGACGCTGATGTACGGGCGCCGGTCGCGGGCGGCGCCCGCGCTCTGCAGGCCCGCGATGTCCGCGGCGGCGCTGCCGAGCACCCAGGCGCCGAGCGGTGTGATGTGCCCGGTCTCCTCGGCGAGCGGGATGAACTGCTGCGGCGGCACCAGGCCGCGCCGGGGGTGCGGCCAGCGGGCCAGCGCCTCGAAGCCGACGATCTCGGCGGTGTGCGGGGCGGCGCCCGCCGGGGTGCCGTTCGCGCGGATGTCGACGACGGGCTGGTAGCGCAGCGCGAACTCCTCGTCGGCGATCGCCCGGTCCAGGCTCGCCTGCAAATCGTGCCGCTCCCGCATGCGTACGTGCAGCCCCTGCTGGAAGCGGCGCCACTGACGCTTGCCGGCGGCCTTGGCCGCGTACAGGGCGAGGTCGGCGTGGGCGAGGAGTTCCTCGGCGCCCGCGCTGTCCACGGCCGTGGCCACGCCCACGCTCGCCGAGACGCTCACGCTGTCGCCGGACAGCTGGAACGGCCTGCTGAGGGCCTGCACCACCTGCGCGGCCAGGATCTCCGCGTCGACGGGTTCCTTGGCGTCCTCCATCAGGACGGCGAACTCGTCGCCGCCGAGGCGGGCCGCGGTGTCACTGCGCCGCAGCGTGCGCGAGACACGGGAGCCGACGGCGGCAAGGAGCCGGTCGCCGACCGAGTGCCCCAGGGTGTCGTTGACGACCTTGAAGTCGTCGAGGTCGATGAAGAGCACGCACGTCAGCGTCGACTCCCGGCGGCCGCGCAACAGTGCCCGGTCGATGCGCTCCAGGAGCAGCGTCCGGTTGGGCAGGCCGGTCAGCGCGTCGTGGAAGGCCCGTTGGGTCAGCTCATGTTCCAGCTGACGCTGTTCGGTCACGTCCCGCAGGGTGACGACGAGTCCCCGCACGGTCGGGTCCTGCCGCAGGTCGCTGCACCGCACCTCCACCTCGATGCGACCGCCGCCCCGCGGCATCCACCAGTAGTCGTGGGGTTCCTGCTGCCCGCCGCCGCGCATGGCCGCGAGCACGCGCGCGGCCCGGTCCCTGTCCCGCGGGTCCACCAGTTGCGGCAGCTCCGCCCCGACCAGCCGGATGTCCCCGAAGACGGCCTGCGCGGACGGGCTCGCGTACCGGACGGTGTCGTCGTCGTCCACGATGAGGATGACGTCGGAGGCGTTGCGCACCAACGTACGGAAGTACGCCTCGCTCTCGCGCCGGATGATCTCCTGCCGGAGTGTGATGCGCTCCTTGGCCAGGCCCGCGTGCGAGGCGAGGATCTCCAGGGAGCCCCAGATCTCGGTGAGCTGCTTCTCGGTGCCGGAGGCGATCAGCACGCCCGGCGGGTCGTCCCCGGCGGGACGGTCGCGCTGGATCATCGGGCAGACCAGGGCGCTCGGCGAGGCGTCGAGGCGGGCGGCGATCTCCGGGCCGAGGGCGGCGGCCCGGACCAGCCGCGTGCGGCGCAGGTCGAGGGCGGCGTAGGGGAACGGCGGGGAGTCGCCCGCCTCCAGGAGCAGGGTCCCGGGCCGGGCCCCCGGCCCGGACAGGTCGGCGACCGTCGTCTCGCAGGTCGCGATGATCTCCTCCGTGGTGATCGCGGCGACCAGCGACGCGGCCGCGCCGCGCAGCGCGAGTTCACGGTCCACGGCCTTGCGGTGCGCCACGACCATGCCCGCGAGCCGCAGGATCACCAGGAGGAACAGGGTGCCGGAGAAGGCGGCGATGACGGCCGCGTCATGGGCGCTGTCGAGGAGGCCCTCCGCGAGCAGGATCGCGGGGGCGATGAGCGTGGCCGCGGCGAGCAGCACGAGTCTGCGCGGCGGCGGGAGCAGGGGCTGGCGCTGATGTGTGTAGGCGGTCAGCTCCACCATCGAGGGGTGCAGCGCGGCGAGGCCCCAGGCCGTGTAGAAGACGATCCAGCCCAGGTCCAGGAGCGTGCCGGTGTGCCACAGCCCGTTGAGCTGGAGGATCCCGTACGCGATGTCGAAGGCCAGCAGGGTGGACGTGCCGAGCACGAGCAGGCGTACGGCGGGATTGTGGCCGGTCACGAAGCCCGGTGTGAGCAGCCGCGCGAGGAGGGCGAGGACCAGGACGTCGCCCAGCGGGTAGGCGATGCTGATGGCGCGCTGCGCCCAGGTCAGGCCCTCGACCTCGGTGAGCGGCTGGACGAGGTAGACCCACACGGGCAGCGCGAGCCCTCCGGTGATGATCAGCGCGTCCAGCAGACTCGGCAGGTCACGGCCCGCCCAGCGGTAGCGCACGAGCCCGAAGAGGCCCGCGGCGAGCAGTGGATACACCGCGAGGTAGGAGGCGTCGGCCGGGGAAGGGAAAGGATTCGACGCCTGGAAGTACTGCTCGACCACGTTGTAGTACGTGTCGCCCGCCGCGAACGCGAGCAGCCCCGACGCGAGCACCCACCACGGCCAGCGGTGCGCGGGCCGGTGGAGGTGCACACCGATGAGGACGGCTGCGACGCCGCCGAGACCGATGAGCGCCCAGAGCGCGGCGCGCAGCCCCGGGAGCGTCATGTAGACGGCGGTGACGGCGACGACCAGGACGACGTAGGCGGCCATGAGCCGATGCGCCCGTGATGCGTCCCGGAGGTATGACCGAAGCAATGGCAGATCGCCTCCCTGCGTGGCAGGGACACCCGGCCGCGCATCACGCGTCCATCTGGGGTCTCGCTGTATCGATCGTAGGCACGGGCCGTGGGCGCCTGCATCTTCGGCCCGCTCCGCCGCCTCAGTCCGGCGCGGGCAGTGCGGCCCCGACCGGCGGAGGCGTGCCGACGGCCCGGCCGAAGTAGTCGACGGGGCCGGGGTCGACGCCGAACTGCTCGCGCAGGTCGAGCCCCTTGTCCGCGAGGGCGTCGCAGTCAGGGGCGAGCAGGTGGGCGTCGCCGGGGGAGTCGACGGCGGGCAGTTCACCGCCGGAGAGGCAGGGGTCGACGGTCAGGCCGACAGGCCGTCCGTCGAGGCGTTCCTGGCCGGTGGCCGCGCGCCAGGCGGCGAGGCCGGTGTAGGCGTGGTCGCCCCATTGCACGGTCCACTGTCCTTTCGGTGCGCGGTAGTTGTTGCCCTGCACCAGGGCGTTCTTGGCGGTGAGGCCCCGGTCCACCAGGGCGAGCGGGGAACCGTCGGTGACGAAGGTGTTGTTGCGGACGGTGACGCCCGTCTCGCCGTCCATCAGTCGCAGGGCGGGGCCGCTCCTGCCGTTCTCCAGGGCCGTCATCACCACGGTGTTCTGGTAGATCCGCAGGTTGCGCACGTCGTGTCCGTAGACGGCGAGCCCGCCGAAGCGCGGCAGCTTGCGGCCGTCGTCGGAGGTGAGGTTGTAGCGGATGGTGTTGTCCTTGTGCGCGCCGTTCGTCTTGCGGGTGTACGCGTAGAAGCCCGGTCCGTCGTTGTGGAACGCCAGGTTGTACTGCATCGTCGAGTCCGAGACGTTCTCGTCGAACCCGAAGCCGGCGCCGTCCACCTTGGAGCCCGTGTGGTTGCGGTAGGCGGTGTTGTGCTCCAGGAGCACGTTCTTGGCGTCGTAGGCCCAGATGCCCACCGGTCCAGAAGGTGCCTCGCCGGACGACGTGGATCCGTTGTCGTGTGCGCTGGAGTCACGGACCGTGGCGTCCCGCACGGCGCCGAGGATGATGCCGTCGCCGGTGTGGCGGTCGTCCGCGTCGGCATCACCGGTGTTCCGGTACGCGTCGACGCCCGAGATGTCGAAGTCCTGGTGTGCGTAGGCGGGTTGGGACGGCTCGAACGCGGGGCCGTACGTCAGGAGACCGGCGTCCTTGTTGCCGTACAGCTTCGCCTGACGAATGGTCACGTCCTTGAAGCCGTTGCCCTTCTCCACGCCGCCGACCGCGATGCCCACCTGGAAACCGGAGACGGTGACGCCGGAGACCAGGACGCCGGTGAGCTTGCCGCCGCCCGGCCGGTCGGCGTAGAGGTTGATGCCGCCGTCGCGGGTGTAGGCGGCGCGGTCCCCGGTGACCTTGAGGTCGCGGATCTGCACGCCCGCCGTGTTGTGCACGGAGATGCCGGGGGAGCCCTCGGCGTCGACCGTCGCCCGGCCGCCGCCGTACGAGCCGACCACCACGGGCCGGTCCGCGCGCCCCGCCTCAGCGCTGTTCAGGGTGACGGTGCCGGTGAACCGTGCGCCGCCCTCGAGCAGCAGCCGGTCGCCCGGTTCGAGCGCCACACGCTCGGCGCGGGCGAGGGAACGCCAGGCCTGCCCCGGCGAGGAGCCGTCGTTCTGGTCGTCGCCCCGCGGGCTGACGTAGTACGTGTGGGACGTGGGCGCGTAGTGCGGGGTGGCCGCGCAGCCGCTCGCGCCGATCAGTACGAGCGCGGCGGTGAGGACGCCTGGCGCGGTGCGGCGCCCGGCGGACGGTGCGGCTTTCCCGGCCATGGGGATCAGGCCTCCACGGGCACCCGCGCGGGCCGCGGGGCGGATCTCGCGGTGAACCACGCCACCGTGTGCCGAAGGCCCTCGTCGAGCGGGACGCGGGGCATCCAGCCGAGCTGCTCCACGGCCCGGTTGATCACCGGGCGGCGGCGGGTCGGATCGTCGACGGGAAGCGGGCGGCAGACGATCCGCGAGGGCGACTTGGTGAGGTGCAGGACGAGTTCGGCCAGTTCGCGGACGGTGCGCTCGCTGGGGTTGCCCAGGTTCACCGGACCCTCGCGGTCACTGTCGAGCATCGCGACGAGGCCCCGGACGAGGTCGTCGACGTAGCAGAAACTGCGGGTCTGGCTGCCGTCGCCGTAGAGCGTCAGCGGCCTGCCGGCCAGGGCCTGGCGGACGAAGGTGGAGACCACGCGCCCGTCGTGCGGCCGCATCCGCGGCCCGTACGTGTTGAAGATCCGTACGATGCCCACGTCCACGCCGTGGCTGCGCCGGTACGCCATGGCCAGTGCCTCCGCGAACCGCTTGGCCTCGTCGTAGACGCTGCGCGGGCCCACCGGATTGACGTGGCCCCAGTACTCCTCCGGCTGCGGGTGGACCTCCGGGTCGCCGTAGACCTCGCTGGTGGAGGTGAGCAGGAAGCGGGCGCCGTGCCGCTGGGCCAGGCGCAGGGCGTTCTCGGTGCCGCGGCTGCCGACGGCCAGGGTCTCCAGGGCCAGCCGGTGGTAGTCCGGCGGCGACGCGGGGCTCGCGAGATGGGCCACGGCGTCCACGGGGCCCGGCACGTCGAACGGCGTCGTCACGTCGGCCCGGATCAGCCGGAAGCGGGGCACCTCGCGCAGGTGGGCGACGTTGCGCGGTTCACCGGTGCTGAAATTGTCCAGGCAGCAGACCGTGTCACCTCTGCGCAGCAGCGCCTCGCACAGATGGGAGCCGACGAATCCGCCGCCGCCCGTCACCACGACCCTCATGACGCACCTCCTGCGGAGAGTTGCGGGCGGCCCGGTGCGTGCACGGTCCAGCCGGCCGCCGACCAGGACGGGAGGTCCAGGCTGTTGCGGGCGTCCAGGAGGACGGGGGAGCGCACGAGGGCGGCGAGCGCCGCGGGATCGATGTCCCGGTACTCGGGCCAGTCGGTGAGATGCAGGACCAGGTCGGCGTCCTCGCAGGCCTTGTCGACGTCCAGGGCGTAGGCCAGATCGGGGTGGGTCTCGCGCGCGTTGTCGATGCCCTGCGGGTCGTGCACGCGGACCGTGGCGCCCTGCTGGTGCAGGGCCGCCGCCACGGCCAGCGCGGGCGAGTCGCGGACGTCGTCGCTGCCCGGCTTGAACGCCGCGCCGAGCACCCCGACCCTGCGGCCGGTCGACGAGCCGCCGAGGAGCCGGCGGGCCCGGTCGACGGTCCGCGCGCGCTGCCGGGTGTTGATCCGGTCGACCTCGTGCAGGAACACCACCGCCTCTCCCGCGCCGATCTCCTCGGCGCGGGCGGCGAAGGCCCGGATGTCCTTGGGGAAGCAGCTGCCACCGAAGCCGAGCCCCGGGGCGAGGAAGCGGGGGCCGATCCGCGAGTCTGCGCCGATGGCCTTGGCCAGGACCGACGCGTCGGCGCCCGCGGCGTCGCACACCTCGGCCATGGCGTTGATGAAGGAGATCTTGGTGGCGAGGAAGGAGTTCGCCGCCACCTTGACCAGCTCGGCGGTCGCCGGGTCGGTGCTGAAGAACGGCACTCCGGCGCGGATCATGGGTGCGTAGATCGCCCGTAGCACTCCCTCGGCGTGGCGCGAGGTCACGCCGACGACGAGCCGCTCGGGCCGCATCGTGTCCTGGACCGCGGACCCTTCGCGCAGGAACTCGGGGTTCCAGGCGACCTCCGTGCCCGGGGCCGACGGCGCGAGGCGCTCGGCGAGCCGGGCAGCCGTGCCCACCGGCACCGTCGACTTGCCCACGACCAGGCTGCCGGGCCGCAGATGCGGGGCCAGGCCGTCCACGACGGTGTCCACGTACCGCAGATCGGCGGCGTGGCTGTCGGGGCGCTGCGGGGTGCCCACGCACACGAAGTGTGTCCCGGCGAACGCGGCGCCCTCTTCGAGCGAGGTGGAGAAGCGCAGCCTGCCCGACGCGACGGTCCTCGCGAGGAGTTCGTCCAGGCCGCTCTCGTGGATGGGCGCCCGGCCCGCCGAGAGGGCCGCGATCCGGTCGGCGTCGATGTCGATGCCGAGGACTTCGTGACCGATGTCGGCCATGCAGGCGGCGTGCACCGTCCCGACGTAACCCGTCCCTATCACTGTCATCCGCATGGCGCTGCTCCTAACGGTCGTTGCGCTTGTTGCTGGGGCGCCGGCCGGAACCGGCGTAGCCATGGGGGTTGAGCTGCTGGAAGCGCCATGCGTCGCGACACATCTCGGGCAGTCCCCGGCTGGGGCGCCAGCCCCAGTCGCGGGCCACCGCGCGCGCGTCGGCGACGAGTTCGGTCACGTCGCCGGGGCGGCGCGGCATGATCTGGTACGGAATGGCCCTGCCGCAGGCCGCGCCGAACGCGGCGATGACGTCGAGGACCGAACGGCCGCTGCCGACACCGAGGTTGAACACGCGCAGGCCCGGCCCGTCGGCGAGGTGGTCCAGGGCGATGCGGTGGGCCTCGGCGGTGTCCATGACGTGGAGGTAGTCGCGGATCGCGGTGCCGTCGGGGGTGGCGTAGTCGTCGCCGAACACGGGGAGCCGCTCGCGCCGTCCGACGGCGACCTGCGCCACGTACGGCATCAGGTTGTCGGGGACGCCGCCGGGGTCCTCGCCGAGCAGCCCGCTGGGGTGGGCGCCGACGGGGTTGAAGTAGCGCAGGGCGAGCACCGTGAACTCGGGGCAGCGGGCGCACACATCGGCGAGCACCTGCTCGCAGATCCACTTGGACGCGGCGTACGGATTGGTGGGCCGGGCGGGCGTGGCCTCGTTCAGCGGGCCGCGACCGGCGTCGCCGTAGACCGAGCAGGACGAGGAGAACACCATCTGGTGCACGCCGTGTTCCTGCATGACCCGCAGCAGGGCGGTCGTGCCGCCGACGTTGTTGTCGTAGTACTGCACGGGCATCCGTGTCGACTCGCCCACGGCCTTGTGCGCGGCAAAGTGCACGACGGCGTCCACGGAGTGGCGGTCGAAGACGGCCGACAGGGCGCGCCGATCACGGATGTCCAGTTCATAGACGGCGCCGACGAAGCGGTCGGCGATCCGTTCCACCCGCGTGAAGACCTGCGGGGTGCTGTGCGAGTAGTCGTCGATCACGATCAACTCGTAACCGTGGTCGAGGAGTTCGACGCAGGTGTGACTCCCGATGAAGCCCGCGCCGCCGGTGACGAGGATGGTGGAGGGTGCGCTCATGTCGGTTCACCGGCCCAGGACGGCGGCGACGTACGCCGGGTAGAAGACGGTGGCGGTGGCGACCGGCAGTGCCACCAGCACGCCGAGGGCGACCGGGAGCCGTGCGGTCGACAGCGCGTGGACGAAGGAGACGTCGCCGGCCCGCGCCACCTCCCGCACATGGAGCAGCGGGACGGCGAGGGCGACGACCGCGTAGGTGGTGGCGGCGAGGAGGCACAGGAAGACATAGCCGGCCGAAGGGCTCGTCAGCTCGCCCACCAGGGCGACGCAGGACAAGGAGGCCGCAAGGACGGCGAACGGCAGGATCAGCCTGGCGGGCAGCTGCCGCGGTCCGCCGGCTTCCTTGGGCGTGACCTTGAAGGTCACCGGCCGCGGCCGCAGCTTCTGCGCGACGGCGCCGAGCAGGCCCAGGATGACGAAGGGCCAGCGCGCGAGCGCGAACAGCCACGTCTCCCAGCTGACCACCGGCGCGGTGCGCGGGCGCAGCATGCCGCGGCGGCGCATCAGGTACAGGGTCAGGAGCAGCCACACGGGCATGGACCAGAAGTGGGCCAGGAAGTCGAGGTAGTTGACGTTCATCCACGGCAGCCCGGTGAGGACGGCGATCGGCGGGAGGGTGAGACCCGCGGTGATCATCAGGCCGAGGAGCGGATAGTAGGCGAGGGCGTAGGAGAAGCGCAGCCGCAGCACGAGGGGCAGCCGTCGCAGATGGCGCGGCAGCAGGCCCAGGAGCATCGTGGTCAGGCTCCGCGACCACTGGTACTCCTGCGTGATCATGTCGGCGAAGGTGAGGGGCCCGTCCCCGTGGGCCTCGGCGTCGATGGCGAACGCCCCGTGCCAGCCCGCCGAGTTGAGCAGATACGTGGTGGAGAAGTCCTCGGCAAGCTCCGGGCCGAGACCCCCGATGTCCCGCAGTGCGCGGGTGCGCACGGCGTAGTGCGAGCCGATGCACATCGGGGCAAGCCCGTCGCTGTGCCCCAGCTGCACCGCGCCGTGCCAGACGGCCTCGCGGTGCAGACGCCCCCGTGCCGCCCAGGACACCGCGCCGTTGGCGTCGCACATGCTGGGCGCCGCGACGTACCCGATGGCGGGGTCGTCGAAGGGGCGGACCATCTCGGCGAGGTAGGTCGGAGCGGGCACGTGGTCGCAGTCGAGCTGCGCGACGACGTCGTAACGGCCGTAGCCCCAGTTGTCGTAGAAGTAGGCGAGGTTGCCTTCCTTGCAGCGGGTGCGGCG
The DNA here is from genome assembly GCF_040682375.1 of Streptomyces sp. NPDC051214. NCBI lineage: Bacteria > Bacillati > Actinomycetota > Actinomycetes > Kitasatosporales > Streptomycetaceae > Streptomyces > Streptomyces sp. NPDC051214. The sequence continues at coordinate 320,997 of NZ_JBFBAT010000008.1, read as the reverse complement.
CGGCCAGTCGCTGCGGTGGTACGGGAGCACGCCGCGTCGGCAGGACATGCGTACCCGGTGCGTGCGGCACCAGGCGATGATCTCGTCGGTCGGGTCCTCGTCGCACAGCCATACGTCGTACGGGTGCGGGAAGTCCTGCGCCAGCATCGCCTCGAGCGTCTGCCGGGCGGTGGGCCACGGCTCGGAGGGGGCGCGGGTCACGGCGAAGGCGACCGGGAGCGCGGGGACCGGCAGCTCGGGGTCGACGCGGCGCAGGCGGAGCGCGGTGACGAAGAAGTAGCAGGGAAGCCCGGTGAGGTAGAGCAGCAGCGCACTGTTGACGACCAACCCCGTCCACCCCACGCGGTGCTCCGGCTGCAGCCACCAGGACCAGAACCACAGGAAGCTCAGCGCCCAGCACACGGCGATCACCATGAGGGCGGCCCGGTCGCGCCGGGGGAGCGCGGGCACGAAGGTCGTCGGCCGGACGCGGCGCACCGGGAACGGATGGCCGAAGACGGGGCCGCAGGCGGTGACGCGGACGACGTTGCCGTCCGACATCCGCGCGAGATCGCGCTCCACCTGGACCAGATCCGCCGACATCGGCTCGCTGTGCGTCATGGCGCGACGCTCCTGAGAGGTCCCGACGCTGTACGCTGACTACGTACGTTTACGTCGTATATGTACGACTTTGCACCCGATGCTCTCTGTGGTCAAGGGGGCCGCAGAGGTGGAGGTGGCGGACATGCCGCAAGGCGAAGAAACGAACCCGGCCCGGGGGCGACGCGCCAGTGACCGCGGGCGCTACGGACGGCTCAGCAGGGAACGCGTCCTGGCCATGGCCCTGGAGGTCGTCGACCGTGACGGGCTCTCCGGCCTGAGCATGCGCAGGCTCGGCGCGGAACTGGGCGTGGAGGCGATGGCCCTCTACCGGTACGCGGCCGGCAAGGGCGCCCTCCTCGACGGCCTGGTCGAGGCGTTCCACCAGGAGCTGGAGGACGTACTGGCCGAGCAGCATCAAGTCGCGGACTGGAAAGGGGAGTTGCGGCGGATCGCGCTCGCCACCCACCGCGTCGCGCTGCGCCACCCGAACATGGTCCCGCTGCTCGCCACCCGCCTGCTGTCCACCCCGCTGGCCCGCCGCCCAGCGGCCGTGCTGCGCGGCGACGAGCGCGTCCTGGACCTGCTCCACGGCGCGGGACTAGGCGACCGCCGCACGGTGGAGGTGCACCGGGCGTTCACGGCGTGGCTGCTCGGCTATCTCCTCGTGGAGCTGCGGGCCATGGACGACGCGCCCGGCGAACCGGACCCGGCCTTCCGCCTTGGCCTGCACCGCATGCCCGCGCAGGAGTTCCCCCGCCTGCGGGCCACCGCCGTCTCGCTGGACGGGCGGGGCGGGCCGGAGCAATTGGCTGCGGGACTCGACGCGTTGCTCGGCCCGGCGGACCCCCGGTCGTGAAGCCGGGGGCGCGGACGCCGACGGGGTCAGCTCAGCGGAACGTCGAGCCGGGCCTTGCGGTGGCTGAACGTGGCGATGGAGTGCGGCCCGTGGTAGTTGCCGACGCCGCTCTCGCCGACTCCGCCGAACGGCAGCTCGGGGACGCGCAGATGGGCCATCGGGAGACCGAAACCGAGGCCGCCCGACGACGTCTCCGCGGCGAGACGCCGCCGGGTGGTCTCGCTCCCGGTGAAGCCGTAGAGGGCGAGCGGCTTGTCACGGTCGTTGATGAACGCGATGGCCTCGTCGAGTCCCTCGACGTTCACGATCGGCAGGACGGGGCCGAAGATCTCCTCCTGCATCACCGGCTCGTCCGGCTTCACGTCGGTGAGCACGGTCGGCGCGATGTAGACGTCGTCGCGGTCGCTCTGCCCGCCGAACGCCGTGGTCCCGGAGCCGAGGAGCGCCGAGACCCGGTCGAAGTGCCGCTCGTTGACGATGCGTCCGTACGCCTCCGAGGACTTGGGGTCCGGGCCGAACACCCGCTCCACGGCCGTGCGCAGCTCCTCGGCGAGGGCGGGCGCGGTCTCCGGGTCGGTCAGGACGTAGTCGGGGGCCACGCATGTCTGGCCGGCGTTGCGGAACTTGGACTCGGCCAGGCGGGTGGCGACGGCGGCCAGGTCGACGTCCCGGTCCACGAACACCGGTGATTTGCCGCCGAGTTCGAGGGTGACCGGGGTGAGGTGCTCGGCGGCGGCGCGCATCACGATGCGGCCGACGGCGCCGTTGCCGGTGTAGAAGATGTGGTCGTACCGCTGGGCGAGCAGCGCGGTGGTCTCGGGCACGCCGCCCTCGACGACGGCGACCGCCTCCGTGTCCAGGTACTCGGGGATGAGGCGGGCGATCAACCGCGAGGTGGCCGGGGTGACCTCACTCGGCTTGAGGACGGCCGTGTTGCCCGCGGCCAGGGCGCCCACGAGGGGTACGAGCAGCAACTGCACGGGGTAGTTCCACGGCGCGATGATCAGGACGGTGCCGAGCGGCTCGTACTGCGTACCGGCCGTGGAGCCCTCGGGCAGGCCCGCGAGGGCGCCGGGCGCGAGCGGCTGCGGGCTCAGCCAGTCCTGCAGATGGGCCAGCGTGTGGTCGATCTCCCGTACGGGGAAGTCGACTTCGGCGGTGTAGGCCTCGGTGCGGGGCTTGTGCAGATCGGCGTGGAGGGCGTCCGCGATGTCCTCGCGGTGCTCCGTGAACAGGGAGCGCAGCTGGGTGAGCTGCTCCTCGCGCCAGGCCAGGGGCCGGGTGCGGCCGGTGGCGAAGGTGGCGCGGAGCCGTGCGACGAGGGCTTCGGGGGCGAGCGCTTCGGGGTGTTGCATGAGGGGTCTCCTCGGGAGGTCTGAAGTGGTGCTGTGCAGGGGGAGGGGGAGGGGGAGGACGGGCGGGTCAGTCGGCCGGCGGAGAGGCGACCGGCGATCCGAGCAGCCCGGTCAGGAGCGCGTCCGTGGCGGGGCCGAAGAGCGCGCGGCCGTCGGACACGGACTCCAGGCCCATGACCAGGGCGATGCAGATGTCGGCGGCCTCGGCGGGCTCCACCGCGGCCGGGGTCCCCGCCTCGGCGAAGAGGTCGATGAGCAGGCGCCGCAGCGAGCCGGTGAAGCCGTCGCAGATGTCACCGAAGAGGCGCGCCTTCGCGTCGAGCAGTTCGGCGGAGTGCGGCGAGTCCCCGGCCAGGCGCAGGACCAGGTCGAGCTTGGCGGCGAGGACCCCGCGGACGCGCTCGGCGGCGGAGGTCTCCTCGGCCGCCGCCTGCCGGGCCCGCGCGAGCGCCTCGGAGTGCAGACGCTCGGCGAGCTTGCGGAAGGCGTCGTCCTTGTTGCGTACGTACTGATAGACCGCTGACCGGGACACGCCCATCGTGGAGGCGATGTCGTCCATCGTGGTGCGCCGTACGCCGTACCGCGTGAGGGAGTCGTAGGTGGCGTCGAGGACCTCTTCGAGCCGGTCGTTGCCCATGAGGGTCAGGCCAGCTTCTTGAGCAGCTCGTCCGCCAGGGGAGCCGAGGACGCCGGGTTCTGGCCGGTGACCAGGTTGCGGTCGACGACCACCTTGGGGGCCCACGCCTCGCCCTCCCGGAAGTCGACGCCCGCCGCGACGAGCCGGTCCTGGAGGAGCCACTTGGCCTTGTCGGCGAAGCCGGACTGCGTCTCCTCGGCATTGGTGAAGCCGGTCAGCTCGTACCCCGCGAACGCGTTGGAGCCGTCCTCCTTGGTGGCCGCGAGCAGGGCGGCGGGCCCGTGGCAGACGACCCCGAGCGGCATGCCGATCTCCAGCGCGGAGGTGAGCAGCCTGCCCGAGTCGGCGTTGACGGCGAGGTCCTCCATGGGGCCGTGGCCGCCGGGGTAGAAGACCGCGGCGTACTCGGCGAGGTCGACCTCCTCCAGCTTGACCGGCTGCAGGAACTCGGCGATCTCCGCGAGCGTGGCGGCGATCTTCTCGGCGCCCTCCTCGCCGCCGTTGAACTCGGGCGCGAGGCTCGCCTGGTCGACGGTCGGCACGACGCCGCCCGGCGTCGCGACGACGATCTCGTGCCCGGCGGCCTTGAACGCCTCGTACGGCGCGACGGCCTCCTCGGCCCAGAAGCCGGTCGGGTGCTGGGTGCCGTCAGCCAGCGTCCAGTGGTCGGCGCCGGTCACGACGAACAGGATCTTGGACATGGTGTCTCTCCGAGGCTGGAATCTCTGACGTTCTGTGCTCAGAGCGTCAGTCGGTGCTGTCCTCGAAAGTAGGCGCGTGCACCCAACGAAATCCAATAGGCTGACCCATATGGGAGATAGGAATTCCGATGGTTCGGCGGGAATAGCCACAGGGACCGCGGGGGCCGGGCCGCTGGACCTGAACCTGCTGCGCACGTTCCTCGCCGTATACCGGTCGGGTTCCTTCACCGCCGCCGCCCGGGTGCTCGGCCTGTCGCAGCCCACCGTCACCACGCAGATCCGGGCCCTGGAGCGGCAGGTCGACCGGGAGCTCTTCGCGCGGCTGCCGCGCGGCGTGGCTCCCGCGCCGTACGCGGACGCGCTCGCCGCACGGATCGTCGATCCCCTCGACGCCCTCGCCGCGGTCACCGGACACGGCGGCCCCCTCGACGGCGCCCCCGCCGAACCCGTCCATCTGGCGGGCCCGGCGGAGATGCTCTGCCACTGCGCGCTTCCCGCGCTGGCTCCCCTGGTCGAGCAGGGGGTCAGGCTGCGCGTGACGACGGGCCTGACCGACCGGCTCCTGGACGAGCTGCGGGCGGGACGGCACGACCTGGTGATCGCCACGGCCCGCCCCCGCGGGCGCTCGCTGAGTTCGGTGCCGCTCGCGGACGAGGAATTCGTCCTGGTCGCGGCCCCCGCCTGGGCCGAGCGCATTGGCGGCGGCGCGCGGATCGCCGCCGACGGCCCCGGGGTGCTGCTCGGCGTCCCCCTGGTGAGCTACGCCGATGACCTGCCGATCGCCCGCCGCTACTGGCGGCACGTCTTCGGCAAGCGGCTGGCCTGTGAGGCCTCCGTCACGGTCCCCGACCTGCGCGGCGTGCTCGCGGCGGTCACCGCGGGCGCGGGATTCGCCGTACTGCCCCGCTACCTCTGCCGTGACGCCCTGGCGGCCGGTGCGCTGACTCTCCTGCACGACCCGGAGGACGCCCCGATCAACACGGGCTTCCTGGTGCGTCGCCCGGGGTCCGCGGACAATCCGCACGTCGCTCTCGTGCACGACCACCTGATCCGCTCCGCCCGCGCCTGGTAGGAGTGGGCGCGCGCCTAGGCCCCCGCCGCCTCCTGGGTGATCCGGTCCCACTGGGCGCCCATGGCCTCCGCCAGTGCCTGCGCGGCCGACAGGGGGCGGACCATCACCATGAACTCGTCGATCAGGCCCTCCTCGTTCACGTGCAGGAAGTCGCAGCCGGTGATCTGCCGGTCGCCGACCCGTGCCTCGAAGACGAGCGCGGAGTCACGGCCCCCGGCGTCGCTGATCTCGCGTACGTACCGGAAATCCTCGAAGACCCGTGTCACGCCGCGCAGGATCGCGGCGGTCGTCGCCTTGCCCGGGTAGGGGCGGAAGACGACCGGACTGGAGAAGACCACGTCCTCGGCCAGCAGCGCCTCGATGGCCGCGTGATCGTCGGCCTCGACGGCCTTGCGGAAAGCCTGCATGAGCACACCTCGCAGGTAAGCGTTGATAGTCAACTTGTTGAGTAGGTGCAGAGGAGAGTAATCACATCGGTGTACGGTGTCCAGATGTCTCTGAAGTACGCGGTGCTCGCGGCGCTCCTGGAGGGCGAGTCGTCCGGCTACGACCTGGCCAAGATCTTCGACGTCTCCGTGTCGAACTTCTGGTCCGCGACTCCCCAGCAGCTCTACCGCGAGCTGGAGCGCCTCGCCGCCGACGGTCTGATCGACGCACGCGTGGTGCAGCAGGAACGCAGGCCGAACAAGCGGATGTTCACGCTCACCGACACCGGCCTGCGGGATCTGCACGCCTTCGCCGCCGAGCCGCCCCGGCCCATCGCCATCCGGGACGAGCTCATGGTCAAGGTGCAGGCCATGGACGGCGCCGACCCGGCCGCCACCCGCGCGCTGATCGAGGAGCGCATGGAGTGGTCGCGGGGCAAGCTCGCCCGGTACGAACGGCTGCGCCTGCACCTCCTCGGCGGCCGCGAGGAGGAGACGTACCTACGAGAGGCCGAGCGCGTCGGCCCCTACCTCACGCTCATGGCCGGCAGATCCCTGGAAGAGTCGAACCTGCGCTGGGGAGAGCGGGTCCTTGAGATCCTCGACCGACGATGCGAGTACGCCGCCAAGGGCGCAACTACAGGAGACAGTCATGGATGACGTGCTCGAGGCGAGGGCGGAAGGCCCGCCGCGTGCGGTGCTCACCGACTTCGGCGGGGTGCTGACCACCAGCGTGCTCGACTCGTTCCGTGCCTGGTCCACGCACGTGAGCGACGACCCGCTCCTGATCGAGCGGCTCTTCCGCGAGGACACGGAGTCCTCGGCCCTCCTCGTGGAGCACGAGTGCGGGCGCATGAGCGAGGCCGAGTTCGAGCGGGGCATCGCGGGGCGGCTGCGCGAGAAGGGCGTGGACGTCGAACCCGCGGGCCTCGTCACCGCGATCGCGGCGGGGATGCGTCCGGACCAGACGATGCTGGCGGCGCTGAGCGGGCTGCGCGCCCAGGGCGTCCCGGTGGCGATCGTGTCGAACGCCCTCGGCGACGACTGCTACCAGGGCTACGACCTGGACGCGCTCGCGGACGTCGTGGTGATCTCCAGCCGGATCGGCTCCCGCAAGCCGGGCCGCCGCATCTACCGCACGGCCTGCGATCTCCTCGGCGTCGACCCGACCGCCTGCGTCATGATCGACGACCTGGAGCACAACCTGACCGGCGCGGCCCGCCTGGGCATCAGGGGCCTGCACCACATACACAGCGACGAAACGGCCCACGCGCTGCGGGAGTTGTTCCCCGCAGACCCTGCGTGAGCCGCCCGTCCCCGCGACGCGTCCCTCACCCCGCCGCGTACACGTCCTCCACGTAGCGCCCCTGCGCGGTCAGCTCGTCCAGCCAGCGGGCGGAGTCCTCAGGCGTGGCCCCTGGTGTGCGCTCCCGGTGGAGCGCGCGCAGGGCCTCCCGTACGCCCGGAGCCATGCGGGAGCCGTCGCCGCACACGTACACCCGGGCGCCGGCGCTCAGCAGGGCCCACACCTCCTCGCCCTCCGCCGCGATGCGGTGCTGGACGAAGGCCACCCCGTCGACGGGGGCGGCGCTGAAGGCGGGGCGCAGCGAGACCGCTCCGGCGGCTTCCGCGGCGCGCAGTTCCGCCGCGTGCAGGAAGTCGGCGTCCGGGTGGTCGCAGCCGAAGTAGCAGAGCGCGGGCGGCAGTTGGCTGCCGGACGCGATCAGGGCCGTACGGTCCGCGATGGTCCCGCGGAACGGCGCGAGGCCGGTGCCCGCGGCGACCATGATGACCGGCGCGCTGTCGCCATGGTCGATGCGGAAGGCCTCGCGGCAGGGCTGGACCTTGGCCAGAACGGTGTCGCCCGGCCGCACCCCGTTGAGGTGCCCGGAGCCCGTCCCGCGGTACAGCCGCCCGCTGCCCGAGCGGGCGGGCGCCTCCAGGAGGGAGACCATCAGGTCGGCGTGGCCGGGCTGCGTGCCCGGCGAGGAGGACACCGAGTAGTGCCGGGGCCGCAGCGGCGTGAGCACGTCGAGCAGCCGCGGCCACTCCAGGGCCCCGCGCAGCGCGGGGCAGGCCTCGACCAGTTCGAGCAGCGTGCGTCCGTCACCCGCGCGGGCCCCGGCGTCGGAGGCGAGGGCCGCGAGCTCGGCCCGCTCCGGCGGGCAGGGATTGGCGGCGGCGAGCACGGCGAGCTGCTCCGGGGTGGGGCGGCCCTGCAGTTCGACGTGCTGTGCCAGCAGTTGACGTACCGTCAGCGGCCGGTCGACGGCGAGGCCGTCGCGGCGCGGACGGCTCGCACGGATGTCGAGGACGGCGTCCAGGTCCACCCCGAGGGCGGCGGCGGCCCGCTCGACGAGCGCGGGGTCGTTGACGGGCAGCACGGTGAGGTGATCGCCGGTGCGATAGGTCGTGCCCTCGGGCAGCGCGAGCCGCACGAACCGCTTCGTGCGGGGGTGGCCGGGCGCGGTGAGGTCGTGGGCCTCGCTGACCGTCATCGGGACCAGACCGTGCCGCGCGGCGAGCGCGTCCAGCGGGCCGCCGGTCAGCTCGCGCACCTCGTACGCGTCCGAGGGAGTCGTGGAATCCGGAGCCTCAAGGGCGTCGGGATCGCCGTACTGCTCCAGGAGGGCCTTGCGCAGCCGCGCGGTGAACTCGCGTACGGTGCCGCCGAGATCGCCCGAGGCGTCGGCCGCCGTGCGTTCCAGGAGCCGGGTGCCGCCCAGCTCCGCGAGCCGCTCGTCGAAGCGCGTCGGGACGTGCTGATAGGTGGCGGCCCAGTTGCGGTCGCCCACGCCGAGGACCGCGTAGGTGACGTTCTCGGCGGTGGCCTCCGGGGCGCCGTCCAGCCAGGAGGCGAACGCCGTGGCGTCGTCGGTGGGCCGGCCGTTGTAGGAGGCGGCGGTGATGACGACGGGGCGGTCGGAGGGAAGGGCTCCGGCGTACTCGTCCAGTGGAGCGACCTCCGTCGTGCAGCCCACCGACGCGGCTTCGTCCGCGAGTTGGGCCGCGAAGTCCCGGCAGGTCCCGTAGTTGCTGCCGTGCAGGAAGAGCGCGCGGGTGCCGGGCACGACGCGCGCGGGCAGGGCGGCGGCGTCGGGGTCCGCCACGGCGGGAGCGGCCGTCACGCCCGGCAGCGCACCGTGCACGCGGTCGGCGGAGGTGCGCGGCGTCAGCGTGAGCGTGAAGCCGTCGGGCTTGAGGGTGAGCGTCTCCTTGACGGTGAGCCGGTAGTCGGCGTGATCGTGCAGCCGGTAGCGATGCACCAGCATCCCGAGCAGCATCGTCGCCTCGTGCAGCGCGAACTGCCGCCCGATGCAGGCACGTTCACCGGTCCCGAACGGCTTGAACGCGTGCGGGGAGCGCGCGGCCTCCGCCTCGGCGGTGAAGCGTGCCGGGTCGAAGAGCTCCGGGTTGTCGCCCCACACGGGCTGCCGGTGCAGCATCGGCGTCAGGACGGTGACGCCCTGCCCCTCGCGCAGCGGAATGCGGCCGCCGAGGAGTGTGTCCTCGCGGGCGTGGCGGCCGAACGCGGCGGCCGTCGGCCACAGCCGCAGCGCCTCGTTGAGGACCTGACGGGTGTACGTGAGCCGCCCGACGTCGTCGAAGGTCGGCTCCGGATCGGCGGTGTCGCCCCACAGGGCGTCGACCTCGCGCCGCACGAGGTCGAGGACGGCGGGGTGCTTGGCCAGGTAGTACAGCGCGAACGACATCGCGCCGGACGTCGTCTCGTGGCCGGCGATCAGGAAGGTGATGACCTGGTTGCGGATGTTGGCGGTGTCCAGCTTCGTGCCGTCGCCGGGGTGCGTGGCGCTGAGCATGAGCCCGAGCAGGTCTTCGGCGGGCCCCGCGCCCGATGTCCCGCCCTGCCGCGCGGAGATGACCTCGTCCACCACCTGCGCCAGGTACCCGGCGTCCGCCCGGAAGGCCGCGTCCGCCGCCGTGTGATCGCTGCCCGGCGTACGGCTCAGCCGCGTCATGCTCCACTCCAGGCAGCGCACCATGGCGTCGACGAAGGGATGCGGCTCGGCCCGCTCGAACGAACCGAAGTCGTAGCCGAACCCGGCGAGCCCGATCGTGTCCAGGGTCATCCGGGTCATGTCGCCCGGCACGTCCACGGGACGCCCGTCGCGCGCGCCCCGGTCCCACGCCTCGACGAGCCGCCGGGCGACGCGCAGCATCATCGGGTGGTACGTACGCATCGAACCCATGGCGAACGCGGGCATCAGGATGTCGTGCGCGCGGGCCCAGTTGGGTTCGTCGTTGTACGCGGTGAACAGTCCGTCGGCGGTGAACTCGCGCACGTTCTCCAGGGCGGGCCCGACGTGCTTGGCGAACCGGGTCTCGTCCGCGAGCTCGGTCACGAGATCGAGATCGCTCACGAACAGCGCGTCGCGGCCGTGCAGCCGCCGGCGCACCACGGGCCCGTGCCGGCGGACCAGCTCCATGACCTGCTGCAGCGGGGCGGGGCCCGGTCCGGTGGCGGAGATGTCGATCAGCGGCACGCCGTCGAGGCCGGAGCCGGCGTCCTGGGGGAGCGGTGCGGTGGTGGGGGGCATGGCGTGACAACTGCCTTTCGCCGTACGGAAGTCACTCCTCACCAGCTTGATCGCCGGTCCCCGCGGGTCCGCGCCGTGCCGCTACATGATTGTGTAGTGGCGAACGACGCCCTGCTCTTGACTGCCCCGCTCCCGACTGCCCGCCGGAAGGAGTCGCCCCGTGGACTCCACGGACTCCGTGCTGTGGCGCAACCGCGCCATGACCCTCTTCGACCGCATCCCGATGCCGGTCGCGGTCTGCGACGCGAACGGGGCGATCATCCTCGCCAATCCGGCGATGACGGCGGAATGGGGCGAGACCTCCGGCTCCCTGCGCGGTCGCAATGTACTGGAGCTGTTCCGCCCCGAGGAGGAGACGCAGGTCCTGCGGATCGCCGAGGCCGTGCGCCTCGGCCGCCGCTCGCGCTACCCCGTCGCGGTGCGCTGGGACGCGGCCGACGGGGCGCGCCGCCACGGCGAGCTGACGGCGGAGCCGGTGAGCGACACGGCCGCCGCGGTCCCCGGGCTCCTGGTGCTGCTGCGCGTCCTCGGCGAGGAGCGCGCCCCCGCTCCGGAGCCGCCCGCCCGGTCCGCCACGGCGGCCGAGGCCCGCATCCTGGCCCTGCTCGCCGGTGGCGCCACCACGGCTCAGGCGGCCCGCGACACGGGCCTCACCACGGACGGCGTCACCTACCATCTGCGCCGCCTGACCGAGCGCTGGGGCGCGGCGAACCGAACGGAACTGGTGGCGCGGGCGTACGCGCTGGGAGTGCTCGCCCCGGGGGTGTGGCCGCCGGTCGCGTGACCGGCCCTGCCGGGGGAGTGGCCCCTCCTGGGAGGGGCGGGGCTCAGCTCGGGCCGTCGCCCGACTCCGTCGAGGCGCGGCGGTACTCGGCGTTGATGCGCTGTGCCTCCTCGAGCTGGTCCTCGAGGATGACGATGCGGCAAGCCGCCTCGACCGGGGTTCCCTGGTCCACCAGCTCGCGGGCGCGGGCGGCGATCCGCAGTTGGTAGCGGGAGTAGCGCCGGTGCCCGCCTTCCGAGCGGAGCGGCGTGATCAGGCGGGCCTCACCGATGGCCCGCAGGAAGCCGGGCGTGGTGCCGAGCATCTCGGCGGCCCGTCCCATGGTGTAGGCGGGGTAGTCGTCGTCGTCCAGACGACCACTGAGCGGGGTATCTGCTGTCATGTCACCTCGTTATGCCAACGCGTCGAGGGGCCCTGGTGCCGTACGGCACCAGGGCCCCGAAGGAAATTCAACACCATCTGTCGGCCCTATTGCTGCGCCGACCTCCTGTTTCCGCTGTCCGGCCCTGCGAGAGGGCGGAAATGCGGGGATCGCAGATGCGTGACCGAGGACCACCTTCCGTTCCGGGGTCTTGCGGCTACCCGGGCCCATCGATCTCGGGCCGGGCGATCCTGATGGCGTCTGCTCCCTCCGTTCTCCCTCTGGGTTACCAGCTACGAGAGAAACCTTAATCATGCGACCGCGCAATGTCTACTATGGCGAGCATAGATTTTGTGGACTGCCCCACGGGTACATGCGAGGGGGCAACGCGAAGAGGGCCCCGCCGATGCACCGGCGGGGCCCTCTTCATAGTTCTGTTGTTCGGGTCGTGCGTCTCCCGCTACGCGGGAGTGGGGGCGCCGAGCAGAGCCGACGCCGTCTGGAGCGGGGTGAGGTCGCTCGGGGCGGCGTCCTCGGAAGGCGTGCGGCAGGTGAAGCCGAGCAGCCGCATGGCGCGGGTGACCTCCGCGGCGCTGAAGTCACGCCGGTCCTGCCGGGTGATCACGGCGCCCACCTGCTTGATGGGGTAGTGGCGGCGGCCGACGATGACGGAGTCACCCGTGACGGGCTCGGGCTTGACCCCCTTCATCGCGTCGAGCACCCCAGACTTGGTGAGGTCGAACGGGAAACGGGCGATGACGCAGCGCATGGTGCCTCACAGGTACGGAGATGGGGCGGTGACAGGGGCGGAACGCTCAACGCGTGAGGGTGAAGACGTCCCGCAGGCGGACCTGGTCCGAGTAGGCGGGGCCTTCGCGGACCTCGATGAGCCGGGCACGCGTGATCAGGCGCGTGCGCTGGTCGTCCTCGTCGCACAGGAACAGATGGCCGGCGCCCGCGCCCGCCATCACCGACAGGGCGAGCTCGACGGTCATGTCGTCACGGACCTGCGGTCCGCGTGACGGTGCCTGAACCGGTGTCAAAGGTGCCTCCTGCGAAGGTGGGTGGGCCTGATGGTCGCGCGAGCTCTAGGCCGCCGAGCTGTTCGGTCCCTGCGCGGGGCGGCGCGGGGCACGGTCGGTGCGGCGGTCCTGGGCGCTGCGGCTGCGCCGGCCACGGGAAGAGGCCGAACTGCCGCGCCGGGGGCGCTCGGTGACGGGCCTCGCGATGGTGACCGGGACGCCCGAAGGAGCCTGCGCGCCGGTGATGCGGCTCAACTCCTCCTCGCCGGAGCGCACTTGGGTGGTCTGCGGGGTGATGCCCGCGGCGGCCATCAGACGGCTCATGTCACGACGCTGACCCGGTGTCACCAGGGTGACCACACTGCCGGACTCACCGGCGCGGGCCGTACGCCCGCCGCGGTGGAGGTAGTCCTTGTGGTCGGTGGGCGGGTCGACGTTCACGACCAGGTCGAGGTTGTCGACGTGGATCCCGCGCGCGGCGACGTTGGTCGCCACGAGCACCGTCACATGACCGGTCTTGAACTGGGTCAGGGTCCGGGTGCGCTGCGGCTGGGACTTCCCGCCGTGCAGGGCCGCGGCGCGCACGCCGCTGTTCAGCAGGTGCTCGGTCAGCCGGTCGACGCCGTGCTTGGTGTCCAGGAACATGATCACCCGGCCGTCGCGGGCCGCGATCTCGGTGGTGGCCTGGTTCTTGTCCGCGCCGTGCACGTGCAGCACGTGGTGCTCCATCGTGGTCACCGCGCCCTGCGAGGGGTCGACGGAGTGGACGACCGGGTCGTTGAGGTAGCGGCGGACCAGCAGGTCGACGTTGCGGTCGAGCGTGGCCGAGAACAGCATCCGCTGGCCTTCGGGGCGCACCTGGTCGAGCAGCGCGGTGACCTGGGGCATGAAGCCCATGTCGGCCATCTGGTCGGCCTCGTCCAGGACGGTGATGGCGACCTGGTTCAGCCGGCACTCGCCGCGGTCGATGAGGTCCTTCAGACGGCCGGGCGTGGCGACGACGACCTCGGCGCCGGCGCGGAGCGCACCGGCCTGCCTACCGATCGACATGCCGCCGACCACCGTGGCGAGCTTCAGGCGCTGGGCGCGGGCGTACGGCGTGAGCGCGTCGGTGACCTGCTGGGCCAGCTCACGGGTGGGCACGAGGACCAGGGCGAGCGGCTGGCGCGGCTCGGCGCGCAGGCCTTCCGTACGGGCGAGCAGCGCGAGGCCGAAGGCGAGCGTCTTGCCCGAACCGGTGCGGCCGCGGCCGAGTACGTCACGGCCGGCGAGGGAGTTGGGCAGCGTCGCCCCCTGGATCGGGAACGGCACGCTCATGCCCTCGCGGCCGAGCGCGGCGAGCAGCGGCGCCGGCATCGCGAGATCCGCGAACGCCTCGACGGCCGGGAGAGCGGGGGTGACGGTGACCGGCAGGGCGAACTCGCCCTGGGGTGCCGCCGGACGGCGTCCGTAGCCACCGGAACGGCGAGGTGCGCCGGAACCGGAGCGCGATCCGTGCCCGGAGCCGTAGCCGGAGCCCGAGCCGGAACCCGAGCCCGAGCGGGCGCGGTAAGGGCGGTCGTTTGAGCGTGTGCGGTTCATGCGGAACCTTCCTCGATGCGGCACGTACCAAGGAATTTCCGCAGCGGAAATGCAGCGCGGAGAATCGCGAGAACGGGCCGGATGAAATGCGTGGGGCGAATCCGGCCGGCTGCGATGTTCTGCGGGCGGATGCGCGGGAACGTCTGGCGTTCCGGGCAGGGCACGGCAGGCGCGAGATCAGGAAAAGATGAGCGCGCAGGAACTAGTGGCCCTGGATGATGCTGAAAATGCACGAGCTGGGGCCCGCACCCCAAGGTGCGGGCCCCAGCTGCGAAGTGCGCGTGAGCGTCAGGCGGGAACGATGTTCTCGGCCGTCGGGCCCTTCTGGCCCTGGGCGATGTCGAAGCTCACCTTCTGGCCTTCCTGGAGCTCACGGAATCCCTGGGCGGCGATGTTCGAGTAGTGGGCGAAGACGTCGGGGCCGCCGCCGTCCTGCTCGATGAAGCCGAAGCCCTTTTCCGAGTTGAACCACTTCACGGTGCCGTTAGCCATAATTATCTCCTTCGGGGCAGTGCCCGGAGCCGCACTGTGCTGACTCCGCGTCGCCGCGATGATTGCCCCGCCGGAAATGACCGGAAATACAAAAGTGCTCCCACCGGCCGAAAAGGCGGTGAGGGCACTTGAAGTTTTTGGGAACCACAACTGCAACTGAGATCGACAGTAGCACGGTGCGACCGGCGGCGCGTGGTAAAAAAATGCGTTCCGGGCGTCGCACAAGAAAGACTCAGAGCGCCTGCCGCTGATTTCTCTCACGGCCGGCACACATATTGCTTCGCTCGAAACGCAGCGTTTCTGCGGCTGGGGGCCGGCGCAGGATCGGCAGAGGGCCGGGCCCGTGGATCACCCCGTCCTCTGCGGGGCGATCTGGCCGTGGATCTGGAACCTGCCGACCGCGTCACCATCGGCCGACCGCAGGCTGACGGCCACGGGCCCGGCGAACGTGTAGCCCTGCTCGGCGGCATGGCGGTGCACCTGGGCGGCGAGGTAGCGGTTCAGCTCCGTGCCGGTGGTGGTCAGCTGCCGGTGGCTCTCCGGCGGCAGGTCGATGACGAACGAGTTGGGCACGAGGACGCGCTCGCGCCCGAGGATCAACGCGCTGTCGTCGCACTGCCGACGCAGTATGGCGACCACTTCCCCGCGCTTCTGTTTCGGTGGCAGCAGCAGGGTCCACAGAGTGGTGGTCCAACGCTCCATGGCGTGCTCGATCAGACTGATGACTCGCATGGCGTTTCTGCTGCCCGACGGCCCGGGGAGCACTCTCACCCAATGGGGTGGCCGGCCCGCAGCGGGGCGGATCAGCGCGCGGGCAGGGGCGGAACGTCCGCACCGAGGACCAGTGCGTACGAGCCCAGGCCCACGAGGCGGCTGCCGGGGACCTGTTCGCGCCCGACGTAGAGATCGCCGATGCCGCCGGTGTCCGGGTCGAACGTGACTTCGGTGAGCGTGCCGATGTCCTCGCCGTACTCGGTGAGGACCCGCTTGCCCAGCAGCCGCTTGTGCGCGCGGGAGTGCGAGCCGCCGTGTGCCGCCTCGGTCGCGGCGGCGGTGGTTTCGATGATCACGGCGTCCGGTCCCATCCCGCGCACCTGCGCCCACGGAACGCTGTCGCCGCCGCTCCTGGCGCCCCGCACATACAGTTCCGTGATCCGGCGGGTCCGCGGATCGATGGCGAGCCCGGCCACCTCACCGGCCGGCCGCGCGTCATTGGCGCCGATCACCGGATGCCCGAGAACCTGGCTGAGCAGCATCATCGCTCGTGCCCCTTCCGGAGTTCCGTCTCACCCGCGGCCCGGCCTCGGTGCCACGCCGCGGTCAGCGCGTCGAGATCGTCCACCGCCTGCCCGGCGAGCCCGGCCGGGATCACCAACGTGTCCCCGGTCATGGCCAGTTGCCCGTGCACGGGCAGGAACGCCCTGCGCTCGTGGCGGCCCATGGCCTCGGTGGTCGCGATCTCGAATCCGGCCACCCTTCCGCTGACACCGCTCTCCACGACCGCGTCAAGGACGGTGCCCAACTCCAGCCCCCCGTCGCTCAGTACGCGGGCGCCCCGCACCTGACCGGTGTCGGCCTCGCCCCTGTCCACCACCGCGTCCCTGGCCTGCAAAACATCGTCGGACGGGATCATCACCGCGTCCGGTCCCAGGGCGTGGACGCCGGACCAGGGCAGGCTCTGCTTGAGCGGTCCTGACAGCAGCCCGCGGCCCGCCAGCGTGAAACCGGTGATCTGTCCGCCCGAGGCGTCGAAGACGGTGTCCTTGACCTGGGCCACCGCCTCCCCGCCGAGCGTGACCACGGGCCGCTTGGTGAGCTCGGCGACGAGCATCAAGGTGATCATCGAATCCCCCCGCGTCCCGCCCGGCGCCCCCGCCGGACCACGATCGCGCCGCCACCACGGCGTTTCGCCTGAACTCCGAGGACCGTACCGGCCAACAGGAGCAGTGCGACCAGTACCACGGCCAGCCACATCCACCAGATCACAGCCGTCCACCTCCCGTGTCGTCCCACGGTCGAGTCGAGTTCCCCGAAAGGCGCTTCCTATACGAGAGACGGAGAGTCAAGTCACAGGTATGTAACGGGAGATGGCGGGTAAGAGCCCGTCCACAGCGCGCTCTCTCCCGGAGGGCGCCATCTGGGCCGGGAGTGACGAAGGTGTCCCCGATGACCAGCAGCACCGCTTCCACGATGTCGTACGCCGACCGACATACCGCCGGCCCCGACCTCGCCGCCGCCGAGCCGACGGACATCGAGCACCCCCTGCCCTACACCGCGCCGCACACCGGCAGTCGGCGGACGGCCGACCTCCGGGCCCTGTCCAAGGCGCTCTTCGCCCGCCTGGACGAGGTGGAGGAAGGGACGCCCGAGCACGCGTACGTACGCAACTCCCTGGTGGAGCTGAACCTCAACCTCGTGCAGTACGCGGCGCACCGGATGCGCCCGCGCGACGAGTCGTACGAGGACGTCGTGCAGGTCGGCACGATCGGCCTGATCAAGGCGATCAACCGCTTCGACCTCGCACGTGGCGTGGAGTTCACCACCTTCGCGCTGCCCACGATCATGGGCGAGATCAAGCGCTTCTTCCGCGACACCACGTGGGCCGTGCGCGTCCCGAGGCGGCTGCAGGAACTCCGCCTCGACCTGGTGAAGGCCACCACCGTCCTCGAACAGGCCAACGGCCACGCGCCGACCACCGCCGAACTCGCCGAGCACCTGAACCTGGACGAGGCCGAGATCAGCGAGGGCCTCACCGCGGCCAACGGCTACACCACCGCCTCCCTGGACTTCCCGGCCGACGGCGTCGACTCGGACGACACGCTGGCCGATCACGTCGGCTACAGCGACCCGGCCCTGGACAAGGTCGAGGACCTGCACTCCCTGAAGCCGCTCATCGCCGCGCTGCCGGCCCGCGAACGCAAGATCCTCGCGATGCGCTTCGCCGCCGACATGACGCAGAGCGAGATCGGTGCGGAGCTGGGCATCTCCCAGATGCACGTCTCGCGCATCCTCAGCAGGACCCTCGGGCGACTGCGCGCCAAGCTCACCGACAAGAGGTAGTCGGCGCAGGTCAGAGGGCAGGACAGCGGGGAAGCGCCGCGCGGAGCTGTTTCGGGAGAGGCCACTGGGCTGATCTCGGTACGATGGCTCATGGGGGTGTGATGTCCACTGAGACCCATCGCCTGACCATCACCGAGCTCGCGAGTTGCTCCGACTCCGCGGTGCTGCGGGTCAGCGGCGAGCTCGACCAGTCCTGCGAGGAGTACTTTCTGCGTACCCTCGGCGCTTCCGTCGAGGCCGGGCACCGGCATCTGGTCCTCGACGTGACGGCGCTGATGTTCTGCGACTCGCGCGGGCTCAACTGCCTGCTCGCCGTGCGCTGGCTGCTCGCCCGCCGCGAGGGCAGGCTGCTGCTCGCTGGCGCGGGGCGACGCCTGTCGGAGATGCTGACGCTGACCGGCAGCACGGAACTGCTCCCGGCCCACCGCACGGTCGGCCACGCCCTGCAGACCCTCCCGGCCGACCAGCGCCCCCAGTGGCCGCCCGCGGAGCCCTAGCCCCCGCCCCCTCACTCGGTGCGCAGCGCGGTGGCCGTGCGGGTCCGTGCCGCCCAGGTCGCGGGGAGCAGTGCGCCCAGGAGCGCGATGACTGCCCCGGCGAAGCACAGCAGGACCAGCTGCGGGGTCCCGTACACGTCCAGGACCGACGGCGGCAGACCGGTGCCCGCCGCGCGGCCCATCGCCGGGAGCACGAAGTCGTGCAGCGCGAACCCGGCGGGCACGCCCACGAGACCGCCGGCCACACCGATCCCCGCCACCGAGGCCAGGACGAGCCCCACGGTCTGCCGCGGTGACATGCCGACGGCCTTGCAGACGCCGAGGTCGTGGACGCGTTCCCGGGTGTCGAGGACGACCGAGTTGAGGACCCCGAGGCCCGCCACGGAGACGAGCATCAGGGTGAGCAGCGCCGCCATGGTGTTCAGGACGAGGACCGTGCCCTCCTGGCCGGACGGGGAATGGGCCATGGCGTGGCCGCCCAGCGGTTCGAGGGCCGCGGCGAGCTTCTCGGCGTACGCGGCGGGGGAGACGCCCGGCCGCACGTCGACGTGGAACGTCTCGGGCTCGGCCACCGGGAAGCTGGCGATGTGCGCGTGCAGGTGCAGGCCGTCGTCCGAGGTGTCGAAGGCCTCGCCGACGATCCGCAGCGTCCGCTTCTGTGTCCCCACGGTCACCCGCACGGTGTCACCGATCTGGCTGCCGGTGCTCTCCAGGAAACGCGTGGACACCACGAGCTCTCCCGCGCGGCCGAACCACCGGCCCGCGATCATCTCGTAGGCGCCCGCCTCTGGATCGCCTTCGTAGAGGCTGGCCCGGACCGGACCGGAGATCCCGCTCACGGTGACCTCGGTCTCCGCCAGGCCGTAGTACGAGGCGGTGCCCGCCTGCGCCTCGATGGCGGCGCGCACCTTCGCCGGGTCCGCGGCCGAGCCGGCCGTCGGGCCGGTGGCCGGAGAAGGTGCCTCGCCCTGCGCGGGGCCGGGCTCTCCCGGGCCCGGTGCCGGGCGTCCGCTGATCACGGTCACCGCGGCCCGTTCCTCGGGATCCGACGCTTCCCCGACGGCGTTCAGGGAGGCGGTCAGCCCCACCGCGAACGTCGCCGCGACCGTGCCGAAGGCCACCGCAAGCAGCATCGCGACCGCACGGACCGGGTGCGCGAAGGGACTCGCGAGACCGTAGGTCACCGCCCGGGGCAGCGGCAGCCGCCCCGCGGCCCGGTGCGCCCACTGGCCGCGTCCCGTGCGCGGCGCCCGGCCCACCGCGATGGCCTCGACCGTACGCAGCCGCCCGGCCCGCAGCGCGGGGACCAGCGCCGCGAGGCCGACGACGAACAGCGCGGCGGCCGGCACCACGACATCCACCCACCAGGCCACCGACAACGAAGCCGTGCCGTACACCTCCTCCGTGCCGTCCAGGAGCGGGACGGCCAGCAGGTTGCCGAGGACGACCCCCAGGGCGATGCCGGCGCCCGCCGGGATCAGCGCCTGCGCCACGTAGGCGCGCACCACCTCGCGCGGGGTGAATCCGACGGCCTTGAGGATGCCGATCCTGCGCAGGCTCGTGCCGACCGTGCCGCTGACCACGCTGCCGACGATGATCACGGACATCGTGATGCCGAGGACCCCGAACGCGATCAGGAACGGGATGGTCGGCGCCGCGCCCTGATCGGCGGCGCGCTTGGTGTCCAGATAGGACCGGGTGCCGAGCAGCGCGCCGGACGGCACCGCGGCGGCGAGCTTCTCGCGTGCTTCGGCGATCTGCTCCTTCGTCCCCGCCTGGTCCAGGCGGTAGAGCATCTGGCTCGTGACCGGATCGTCCTTCGACGCCAGCGCCCTGACCTGCGCGGGCGTCGCCCAGGCGGCGGCCGTCCTGCTGACGGATACGGCGAGGCCGACCACCGTGAGGGTCTCGGCGTCCGCCGCGTCGGAGGTCCGCAGGGTGGAGCCGACCTTGAACGCGGGTCCGGCATAACTGGCGTCCAGCACGACCTCCCCCGGCTTCGTGGCCCACCGCCCCGACTTCAGGTCCAGGTCGTCCACCGCGGCGTCCGCGGCGGCGCGCCCGGCCAGAGTCGTGGCCGGCACATGCCCGCCGTCCCGGCCCACCGGACTGATCGTCGTGAGCGGGTACGGTCCCGCGCTCGCCGTGACGCCGTCCAGCCGGCCGGTGTCCTCGATCCGCTCCGTACTCGTCCTGGCCGGGTCGAACTGGGCGGTGAGGTGCGCCCCGTGCTGCTGTGCGAAGGCGTGGTCGAAGGGGGTGTCCGCGGCGACCATGAGGGACCCGGCGACCACGGCCGACGCCACGGCCATCATCGTGGCCACGGCGATCACCAGGGTCTGTACGCGCCGACGGCCCACCCCGGAGCGCACGACGCGGCCCAGCGCGCCGCTCCCGACGCGGCTCATCGGAGCGCCTGCGCGGGCGTGTCCAGGGCGACTTGGCCGTCGACCAGGTGAATGGTGCGGCTCGCGCAGGCCTCGGCCAGCGCCAGGTCGTGCGTGACGAGCACGATGGTCTGCCCGCCGCGGTGCAGGTCCACCAGCAACTCCCGTACGTCGAGGCCCGATGCGGTGTCGAGCGCACCGGTCGGTTCGTCGGCCAGGAGCAGCGCGGGGCGGTTGACCAGGGCCCTGGCGACCGCGACGCGCTGGCGTTCGCCGCCGGAGAGCCGGCCGGGATAGGCGTGGGCGTGCTTCTGGATGCCGAGGATCTCCATGAGTTCGGCGGTGCGGGCCGCGGTCTTCTTCCGCGCCGTTCCCCTCAGCTGGGCGGGCAGCCGGATGTTGTCGGCGACGGTGAGATCGTCGAGGAGGTTGAAGAACTGGAAGACCATGCCGACCTGTTCGCGGCGGAAGCGGGCCAGCGCGTGCTCGCTCAGCCGGTCGATGCGGCGGCCCGCCACCGTGACCGCGCCCTCCGTCGGTTTGTCGAGCCCCGCGACGAGGTTGAGGAGCGTGGACTTGCCGCTGCCGGACGGTCCTGTCACCGCCAGCGCCTCGCCCTGGGCGACGCCGAGGTCCATCGGCCCGAGCGCGGGCGCGCCGGCGTCGTCGTAGCGCTTGGCCACGCCCTGCAGTTCGATCACGTGGGTCATGGGAGGTCCCGTCCTTCGTCGAGGGCTCACGGCTGCCTGGCCCAGCGAACCTAGGAGTGCGCGCGGTCAAGACGCGTCGGCCGCGGCACCGACATCCGGCCCTCCCCGCGAAGGACTTCACCGAGGAGTCATCACCGAGACGTACTCCTGCGGGACGGCACCCCGGCCGCTCAGGCTGATGCGGCACACGGTGGCCGGGTCGCACAATGAGCCGGTGGACACGGGAGAGCGGCGCGGACCGCGTCAGCAACTGCGCGACGCGTTACGGGCCGAGGCGCCGCCCGCCCCGCCGTCGCGCCGTGCGGTGCGCGTCGATGTGGCCCTGGCGGTCCTGCTGACCGTCATCGCCCTGATCGTGGCGGCGCGTTACCCGGACAGCGGGCCGGTGTCGATCGGGCAGGAACCTCCGGCCAGACCCGAACCGCCGCCTCCGGGGCCGGGAGCGGTGCACCACGAACCCCCCTACGCCGCGCCCTGGCCGCTGGTCGCGCTGTCGGCTCTGCCGCTCGCGGTCCGGCGCCGGTATCCGCTGGTCGCGTTCGCGGCGGTGCTGGCCGTGGCGCTGGCCATCGGTGAGGACCAGACGTCCTGGATCAACGTGCTGACCTGCGTCATCGGCGCCTACAGCGCTGTCGTGCACAGCCGCTACCGGATGGGGGCGGTGGCCGTGCTGCTGCTGGCCGCCGTCCTCGCGGGCATCGCGTTCAGGGACACGGCGCCCGTCCTGCCGGGCTGGTCCAGCCCGGCGGTCGTGCTGCTCGTGGCGGGGGTCGTTGCCGCCCTGGTCCGTTTCTGGCGGCGGCAGTTGACGGCGAGCACGGACCGGTACGCGCGGCTGCAGCAGGCGCAGGGCGAGGCCACGCGCAGGGCGGTGGACGAGGAGAGATCCCGCATCGCCGCCGAACTGCACGACGTGGTGACCCACAATGTGAGCGTGATGGTGATCCAGGCCGGCGCTGCACGCAAGGTGATGGACGCGGCGCCGGAACGGTCGAAGGAGGCGCTCCTCGCGGTCGAGGCCGGGGGCCGCGCCGCGATGGCCGAACTACGCCATGTGATGGGCCTGTTGGCCGCGCCGGACACCGGCAGGAACGACACCCCGGCGGACGGCCTGGAGCCGCAGCCGGGCCTCGGCGAACTCGACGCCCTGATCGCGCGCGTGCGCGCCGCCGGGATCCCGGTCGGCGTCACGGTGAGCCTGCCGCAGGACCCGCTGTCGCCCGGGGTGGACCTCGCGGCGTACCGCGTCGTCCAGGAAGCGCTGACCAACGCCATCAAGCACGCGCCAGGAGCGGAGGCCTCCGTGACCATCGGCCGCGCGGACGGCTGCCTGGAGATCGAGGTCATCGACACCGGCCGCGCACAGAAAGCGTCACCACCCCCGACGGACGGCGACGGCCGCGGCCTGATCGGACTGCGCGAGCGCCTCGCGGTCTACGGGGGCGAACTCACCGCGGGGCCCACCCTCGCGGGGGGCTACCGGATCCTGGCCCGCATACCCTGGCCCACACCATGAGTTGGCCACCGCTCCGCATCGTCATCGCCGACGACCAAGCCCTGGTGCGCACGGGATTCGGGATGATCCTGGCCGCCGACGGCATCGAGGTGACGGCCGAGGCGGCCGACGGGGCCGAGGCGGTGGCAGCCGTCCGGCGCACCCGGCCCGACGTCTTCCTCATGGACATCCGGATGCCTCACATGGACGGCATCGAGGCCACCCGGAGGATCCTGGGCGGCGAGGGCCCGCACGAGACGCGGGTCATCATCCTCACCACGTACGACCTCGACCACTACGTGTACGCGGCGCTCACCGCCGGTGCCAGCGGCTTCCTGCTCAAGGACGTCACCCCCGAGCATCTGGTGGCCGCCGTACGCCTCGTGCAGTCCGGCGACGCGCTGCTCGCGCCCACCATCACCCGCCGCCTCATCGAACGCTTCGCCACCCGCGAGGAGAACCGTCCTGCGGCCCTCCACCGGGACCTTTCCGGACTGACGCCCCGCGAACTGGAGGTGCTCCGCCTCCTGGCGACGGGCCTGAGCAACGCCGAACTCGCCGACCGCCTCTTCCTCAGCCCGACCACGGTCAAGACGCACATCGGCCGCATCCTGTCGAAACTGGATCTGCGCGACCGGGTCCAAGCCGTCGTGCTCGCCTACGAGACCGGGCTGATCTCACCGGGAGGCCGTGACGCGGACCCCGTTCAGTGACGTCCACCGAACTTGCCGAGCATCCGCTTGGCCTGGGCCCGCTTCCTGGGGTCGGCCGAGGCCCGACGGGCCTGCTGGATCGTGCGCTGTCCCTGGGGGCTGCGGACGAACTGCTTGATGCGGTTGATGACTCCGGGCATGACGACTCCTGGAAACTCGAGATGCATTGACGTACGACCGGACCCTTGGCGGGTACCCCGGCCCGCATCGAATACGCCATGAGCCGCCATGCCCGCCCGGGATGATCCGTTGGCCCTCCCGTGGTACGGCATGTGGGCGTAGGAGTGGGCCATTGGCTCAGTGGAACAGGTGCCGGTTGAGCCAGTCGGGCTTCGAGTGGTGAAATGTTGCTGTCGATGGCGCTGCGGATCCCCGCGGCGCCTTTTTCATGCGGGCAGGTCGAGTCGTAGGCGAAAGGGGCGGGGCAGCCGTGCTGAAGAGGGTGTTCGTGGCGCCGGACCCGGGGCGGGCGCGGCTGCGGTTCGCGCTGCGGGCCGTCATCGGCATCGCGCTGGCGGTGGCCGTGTGCGGTCTGGCCGGGCACTCGCTGGCCGCGGCGATCACCGGTGGGCTCGCGGCGCTGCTCGCCCTGTTCACCGTCAGCGACGCGACGGTGAAGAAGCAGGCCGTCACGACCCTGCTGCTGCCGGTGGTCGGGTTTCCCGTACTGGCGCTCGCGGCCGGGCTGCACGACGTACCCGTGGCGCGGGACATCGCCTTCCTGGCCGTGATGGGCGCCGGCGTGTACGCGCGGCGGTGGGGGCCGCGCGGACACTCGCTCGGGGTGTTCGCGTTCATGATGTTCTTCGCGACGCAGTTCCTGCACACCGGGCCGGGACAGCTGCCCGAGCTGTTCGCGGCCATCGTGCTGTCCCTGTGCGCCTCATCGGCCGTGCGCTTCGGGGCCTGGTGCTACGAGCGCCGCCTGCCGCCCGCGGTCGTGCCCGCGCCGCCCGGCGGCACGGGGCTGGCCAGAACGACCACCCGGCAGGCGATCCAGGCGACGCTCGGCGGCGCCTTCGCCCTTGCGGCCGGACAGGTTCTCTCCCACGAGCGGTGGTACTGGGCCGTGGGCGCCACCTGGTGGGTGTTCGTGAACACCGCGTCGAGCGGGGAGACGCTGGTGCGCGGCTTCCGGCGGGTCCTCGGCACGGTCATCGGCATCGGCGCGGGCTTCGTCCTCGCGGTACCGCTGCACGGCGCGCCCGTGCCCTCGGCGATCATCGTCGCCCTCAGCGTCTTCGGGATCTTCTACACCGCGGCGGTCTCCTACACCTGGATGATGCTCGCGGTCACCGTGATGGCCGGGGTGCTCTACGGCCTCCTCGGAGTCCTGAACCCGGGGCTGCTCGCCCTGCGGGTCGCGGAGACCGGCGTGGGGGCGCTCGGCGCCGTCCTCGCGGTGCTCCTGGTCCTGCCCGTCACCACGCACGCCACGACCAACGCCTGGATCGAGCGCGCCCTGCGGTGCGTGCACGCCTGCACGGCGGAGGCCGCGGCCCGGCTCGCCGGCTCCGGGAGCGCCGACCCCGCGCCGCTCGTCGCCGAGCTCGAGCAGCTCCTCGGGAAGGTGCGGTTCTCGCTCGCTCCGCTCGTGCACCCGTTCAGTCCGCTGCGGGCCCGCAAGGAGCGCGCCCGGCAGGTGCTCGCGCTGCTCGACGCCTGCGCCCGCGAGGTGCGCGGTCTCGCCTCGATCGCCGCCGACCCCGAGGCCTCGCACGACGACCGGCTCGCCGCCGCCTGCTGGCGCGTGGAGGCCGCGGTGGAGGCGCTCACCGCACCGGAGGCCGCGCGGGGACCGGCCACCGACGCCGCCGCTCTGCCGCACCCCTCCACCGTGGAGCCCGTACTGGCCCATCTGCACGGCCTGGAGAAGGCGCTCGTCGAATTGGCCGTGCCGCTGCGCAGTTCCACCCGTACGCCCCTGATGGGAGCCTGACCAGGCATCTTTCCCTCCGTTTCGGGGGCCGGAGCGACTATGCCGATCGATGGTTTCGGCCGTCGGCTCCGGCCGACGAGACATGAGTCGGCTCATCGCGTGGTAGACGGACTTCCGCTCCTGAGGCACGCGACTGAGAGGGATGCTGACCATGCCGGAGGAATCACCGTCGATCGTGCATGACGTGTCGGTCGCGGCGGCCGTCGGGCGACGCGCGCTGCCGAACCGGCTGTGCACCGCGTTCACGCAGTCGATGGGCGCGCAGCGTGCGGCCCTCTCCTGGCTGCCCAGGCTCGAACACTGGCAACTCCTGCACGCCACCGACGAACCGGCCCTGCAGGCCGAGGCCGCGCAGTTCACCCGCGCCGACGGCCCCTCGGTCAGCGCCGCGCTGGGGATGCAGCCCGTGTTCGTGCCGGACCTGCGCGACTACCCGTGCCGCACCGGACCGCCCCTGGCCGAGGAACTGCCGGGAACCCGGCGGGTGCTCGCGCTCCCGCTGCACGACCGCCACACACCGGTCGGCGTGCTGTGCCTCTACTACACCGAGCGCACCGATGTGACCTCCGACCACATCACCCACGCGCAGCGCGCCGCCGCTCTCGCGCTGGAGGCACTGCTGCGCTGGCGGCCCGTGCACGACGCGGGCGCCGGCTGCCGGCGCCCGGTGTGGACCACCAGCACGCGCGCGGCGCGCTGGGAGCGCATCCATCAGGCGGCGGACTACGTGGCCGCCCGCCAGGAGTGCGCCGTGGCCGAGGGGTTGGCGTGGCTGCAGAAGGTGAGCGCGCGCGACGGCCTCTCCTTGCTCGACGTGGCCGACACCGTCCTGCAGCCGTCCCGGGCCCACCACGACGACGTGCCCGAGGCGAGGAGCGGCCGTGAACGGGCCCGCGGAAGCGCCGCTTGACCCCGGAGTGACGAACGGAAGCGGGTCCACCGCATGTTCGAGGGAAGACGCAGACAGAAGACCCCCTGAAATGGAGGCTCGTGATGGCACGGACAGTTCCGCAGGGCAAGGCCACCAAGGAAGCAGGGGGCCGGAGCGCTCCCGGGACGGCACCCCCGCTCTCCGGGTGGGCGCGGGCGATGGCCATGCTCGTGGCCTTCGCGGGAACGGTGGTCTTCGCCGTGCTCCTTGCCCGCCTCACGCTGGAACCCTCGGTCGCCTCCGAGTCCTTGACGCACAGCAATCTGCGCCCAGGCGACTCGATCCGCGACTACCTCGGACAGCCCGCGTTCCGTGACACCGTCAAACAGCTCGGCGGCAACATCGTGCTCGGCCTGCCGTTCGGCATGCTGCTGCCGGTGCTCGTGCCGCGCGCCCGGGGACTCATACGCGTCATTGCCGTCACGGCACTGGTGATGTTCTTCGTCGAGCTCGCCCAGGGTTTCCTGGTCACCGGGCGAGCCTTCGACGTGGACGACGTGCTGCTCAACACCACGGGCGCCGTGCTCGGTTACCTGCTGATCGGCCGCAGGCTCGGCCGCGCCGTGCACCCTCGCCGCCGGCATTGGTGGCACCGGTTCACGAAGCGGTCCACCGACGCCCGCTGACCGCGCGGTGCGCGGTCACACGGTCAGGCGGCCGATGTCCTGCGGGTCGAGGCCGGTGAGCCGGGCGATGCGGGGCGCGGGGATGCCCGCGGCCAGCGCCCGGTGCACCAGGGCCTCCCAGTCCTGGGTCGTCTCGCGGTACTCCAGGAGTTCGCCCTCCATGTCCGTGACGGACTGGGGCGCGCACTCCTGCTGGACCCGCAGCGCCTCCTCCTCGCTCAACGGCACGAGCAGGCGCTCGGCGTCCTCGGGGATCAGCGCCTCCGACTCGACGGGCAGGATGCGGACCAACTCGGAGGACGCCGAAGCGTCGTGGGCCTGGAGCCAGCCGAGTACGGCGGGGGTCTCCGAGCACTCGAGCGCGCCGACGGCGCCGAGCGCCGTCCCCAGCCGGGGGTGCCGGTCGGGCAGGAGGAAGAGGTATGCGTCGTCGGCCATCGTGGGGGAGTCGCCTTCTCGATCGGACGTCAGCTGTGCACTGAATCAAACATCAGCGGTGCACTGATGCTAGCGCCCGCCGGCGGCTCGTATCCCGCCTTCGTCCCGCCCTCCGGTCATGAGGGCTCGCCCTTGGGCCGTGCGGGCGTCACTGCGTGGTGAGCATGCCCTCGCGCAGGCGGGAGAGGGTGCGGGAGAGCAGGCGCGAGACGTGCATCTGGGAGACGCCGAGGCGCTCGCCGATCTGCGACTGGGTGAGCTCGTCCACGAACCGCATCCGCAGGATCTCCCGGTCGCGCTCGCTGAGCTGGGCGAGCAGCGGGGACAGGGCGTGGAAGTCCTCCACGAGCTCCATGGCGGGGTCCTCCGCGCCGATGAAGTCGGCGAGGGGCGCCTCGTTGTCGTCGCGGTCGCCGGCGTGCAGGGTCGCGTCCAGGGAGGTGGAGTTGTAGCCGTTGGCCGCCGTGCGGGCCTCGATGACCTCTTCCTCGGTGAGGTTCATCAGCTCGGCCAGTTCGCTGACCTTGGGGGCGCGGCCGAGGCGGGTGCTCAGCTCGTCGGTGGCCTTGGCGAGTTCGACGCGGGCCTCCTGGAGGCGGCGCGGAACGTGGACGGCCCATGAGGTGTCGCGGAAGAACCGCTTGATCTCGCCGACGATGTACGGCACGGCGAACGTGGCGAACTGGACCTCGCGGGAGAGCTCGAAGCGGTCGATGGCCTTGATCAGGCCGATCGTGCCGACCTGGACGATGTCCTCCATGTCGTCGCCGCGGTGCCGAAACCTTCCTGCGGCGTACCGGACCAGCGACATGTTCATCTCGACGAGGGTGTTGCGGGCGTACTGGTACGCGTGCGTGCCCTCTTCGAGCGTGGCGAGCCGGGAGAAGAACAGCTTCGACAGGTCGCGCGCGTCCTTGGGCCCGATGCTTTGGGGAGAGACGATCTCCGGCAGTTCCGCGATGTCCGTGCCCGTGGATGTACCGGTGGCCGTTGTCATGAGTTCCCTCCCTGTCCGCCGGCCCTCCGTCGTCCCCCGACCGGCCGGTGAAGCGCACGTACCCGCACGTCGGCGCTTCATGCGCATCACTTTGCAACAAGATCCGTTGTTCGCCGGAGCGTTACAGGCCCCGTATAGCGGGCAAGTGTGCATCTCGGACAGCGGCCATCCCATATTCGGACCGAGGACAACCCGTACGAGGAGGGCACATGAGGACGCACGGGACGCGACTGAAGACAGGTCCGTCGCCTTTGGACACCGGAGCGTCGGACGGAGCGGTATTCGACAAGCGGCCGGAATCCGTCGCCCACGCCCGGGACTTCGCGCGCGCTTTCGTGGACGGGCTCCGCCCGGCCATGCAACCCCAGGACGTGGTGAGCATCGAGCTCGCGGTGTCCGAGCTCGTCACCAACGTCGTACGGCACGCGCGCGGGACGTCGTGTTCCCTGCGCCTCGAGGCGGAGCCGGACGCAGTGGCCGTGACGGTCGGCGACGCCGACCCGCGCCCGCCGCAGGAGCGGATGCCCGACCTGGCGGGCGGCACCGGTGGATTCGGCTGGCCCATGGTCCAGCACATGGCAAGGACGGTCACCGTCACGAGGGGGCCGGTCGGCAAGACCATCCGGGCCGTGCTGCCGCGCTAGCGACTGCCCGCGCCGCCGTGCGGCGCACGCGGCCCGCGAGGCATAGGGAATGAGAGCGCGCGGGCGGGGCAGGAGAGGTCAATGGACGACCTGTCTCAGCTACTCCAGCAGACCATGCGCCGCCGTCATCTGACGCCGCAGGCGCTCGCGGACAAGACCGGGATCCGCACCCCGCGCATCCGGGCCTTCGCCGAGGACGGAGCCGAAGGGCCCGTCCGCCCGACCGACGAGGAACTGGCCGAGCTGGCCGGCGCCCTCGCACTGCCGGCCATCCAAGACGCCGCGCGGCACACGGCCGCGGCAACCTCCCCTTGAGCGCGAAGCCCACGGCGACCTGCCGTTCGCGGTCCCGGTCTGGACACTTCGCCCCTTTCTGAGGCATGTGCACCGGGCACATACAGGGTGGATCACCCCGTCGACGGGGTAGTCCCGCGGCTAACAGACGCGCGGGCCGTGCGGGAGCGGATCGCGCCCCGCAGCCGCCCCTGGGGGTGCACCATGCGGAATGCCAGCATCCCCGCCGACCCCCACCAGCGTGCCGCCCTACGCCGCTCCGCCGCCGAGTTCATCCGGCTCCACCACGGCGAGGCCCAGCGCGGTGATCCAGGGCCGCGGATCGCGCAGGTGTTCGCCGAGATCGCGGAGACGGGGACGTACCGCCACACCTCCGAAGAGCTCGTGTTCGGTGCCCGGCTCGCCTGGCGCAACGCCGCCCGCTGCATCGGGCGCCTCTACTGGCGCTCCCTGCGCGTCCTGGACCGCAGGGAGCTGACCCGCGCCGAGGACATCGCCGCCGCGTCCGCGGAGCATCTGCGGGAGGCCGTCGGCGGCGGGCGCCGGATCAGGCCCCTCATCACCGTCTTCGCGCCCGACGCGCCCGGCCGCCCCGGGCCCCGCATCTGGAACGAGCAGCTCATCAGGTACGCCGGATACCGGCGCCCCGGCGGCGGTGTGGTCGGGGACCCGCGCAACATCGGGATCACCGCCTTCGCGCGCGGCCTCGGCTGGCCGGGCGGCCCCGGCACCCCCTTCGACGTACTGCCCCTGGTCGTCCAGGGCGCCGACGGCGCACCCCGCTGGTTCCGGCTGCCGCCCGACGCCGTGCTCGAAGTGCCCATCGAGCACCCCGAGTACGCCGGGTGGGCGGGCCTGGGGCTGCGGTGGCACGCCGTGCCCGCGCTGGCCTGCATGTGCCTGGAGATCGGGGGAGTCTGCTATCCGGCGGCGCCGTTCAACGGCTGGTACATGGGTACCGAGATCGGCGCCCGCAACCTCGCCGACAGCGACCGCTACGACCTGCTGCCGCGCGTCGCCGCACGGCTGGGGCTCGACACGGCGAGCGACCGCTCGCTCTGGAAGGACCGCGCCCTCGTCGAACTCAACCGTGCGGTGCTCCACTCCTTCGACCGGGCCGGTGTCACCATCGCCGACCACCACACCGAGTCCCGGCGTTTCCTGACCCACCTCGGCCGCGAGGAGAGCAAGGGCCGCACCGTCGGCGCCGACTGGTCCTGGATCGTGCCGCCCCTGTCCGGCAGCGCGACCCCCGTCTTCCATCGCACCTACGACCTGGTCGAGCGGCACCCCGCCTACGTCCACCACCCGGCCGCGCTCGCGAGGACGCGCGGCGAAAGCCACGGCGCCTTGGTCTAGACCGCCTGCTAGCGTCTGCCGCACGAGCGCCGCCCCAACCCGGTGCCCGGTCCGCAGTCGAGAGGGGAACGCAGTGGTCGGCAAGCACGGCGACAGTCAACGGGCGTACATCGGGTCCTTCACCGCGGCGGGCGGGGCCGGGATCCTCACCGCGGCCGTCGACCCGGACAGCGGTGCGCTGACCGTTCTCGGCGCCACGGAGACCGTCGCCGACCCGTCGTACCTCGCGCTGTCGGCGGCGGGCGACACCCTCTACGCCGTCAGTGAGACCACCGACGGAGCCGTCGTCGCGTACCGCCTCGACGGCGACAAGCCCGAGCAGACCGGGCCGCCGGTCGCGGTCGGCGGGGACGCGCCCACCCATCTGGCCCTGCACGCCGGGCACGTCCTGACCGCCAACTACGGCTCGGGCAGCGTCACCGCCGTGCCCGTGCGCTCCGACGGCAGCCTCGCGCCCGCCCCCTCAGGCGTCCTGGCGCACACCGGCTCGGGGCCCCACCCCCAGCGTCAGCAGCGTCCGCACGCCCATCAGGTCCTGCCCGACCCGAGCGGCCGGTGGGTGGTGAGCGTCGACCTCGGCACCGACTCCGTACGCGTCTGCGAGCTCTCGGCGGCGGGTGAGCCGACCCTGCGCCGCGAGGTCGCGCTGCGGCCCGGCTCGGGCCCGCGGCACCTCGTGTTCCACCCGCGCGGCGACCGCGCCTACGTCCTGAACGAGCTCGCCCCCACCCTCACCATCTGCGCCTGGGACGGCGTCGACGGGACGCTCAAGCCGCTCGGCGAGGCGGCCGTCCTGCCGGGCCCCACGGACGGCGACGGCGAGGCCTTTCCCTCCGAGGCCGTCATCGCCCCCGACGGCCGCTTCCTGTGGACCGCGACCCGTGGCCAGGACGTCATCTCGGTGCTCGCGCTCGACGAGGCGGGGACACGGCCGCGGCTCGCCGCCACCGTGCCGTGCGGCGGCCACTGGCCGCGTGACCTGGCCATCGATCCGTCGGGGCGATTCTTGTACGCGGCCAACGAGCGCTCCGGCGACGTGACGTGGTTCGCCGTGGACCCCGAGACGGGCATTCCGCGGCGCGCGGGCTCGATCGAGGCCCCTGCCGCCTCCTGCGTGATCTTCAACTGAGCCATCGCGCCCGCGTACGCCGATGGGCCCGCCCCCTGCATCAGGGGGCGGGCCCATCGGCGTGACGGCATCAGGTCTGCCGGCGCGGTGCGGTCAGTGGACCGGCGCGCCCGACGGCTGCTGCGGAGCGATGCCGAGCGCCGACGTGTACTTGGAGAGGGCGAGCTTGCCGATGGCCGGGTAGGCGCCGAGCGACTCGGCGACCGCGCAGCCGGCCTCCTTGGCGGCGGCGTCGAGCAGGCTGCCGTCGATCTCGGGACCGATCAGGTACGGGGCGAGCGCCAGTTGCGTGGAGCCGGAGCCGCGCAGCTCCTCGGCGGTGTTCGCGATGGCGCCCTCCTGGTCGAGCGCGGCGGCCATCACCGGCACCGCGAGGCGGGCCGCGAGCAGCATGCCGGTGATCCCGGCGGCCTGCACGGCCTCCTCGCCGCCGACCGTGGCGAGGACGATGCCGTCCGCCGCGGTGGCCACCGTGAACAGGCGGGCGCGGTCGGCGCGGGCGAGTCCGGCCTCCGAAAGACGCACGTGCAGTCCCTCGGCGAGCAGCGGGTGCGGGCCGAGGACGTCGGTCAGCTCGGCGGGGGCACGGCTGTCCATCACGGCCTGGCGCACGCGCCGCATCAGCGCGTTGTCGGGACCCGCGAGGAGGGGGACCACGACGGCGACGGGGCCGTCGGGCTCGGCGACGTCCGCCCCCGCGGCGCGCGCCTGCTCGAAGCGCGCGGTGCGCTCGGCGGCGGCGTGCGCGAGCACGGAGTGCAGCGAGGGGAACTCCGGGAACGAGGTGACCGTGGCGTCCTCGGTCCCGTCGAGGTACCCGATGCGGGCGTCGAGGCCGGGCAGCTCGGAGCGGGCGATGCTCACGACTTCCTCGGCGAGGCTGCGCGTGGCGCTGCTGGGTACGCCCGGTACGGCGAGAACGAGCGCGGGCGCGTTCTCGGGAGCCGCCACGGGCTCCGGGCGGCGGTGCCGCCCGGGCTGGCGGGGTCGCGGCATTCGTACGGGCAGGCCTGATGCGGGCCCAGTGGAGGAGCTCATGGCGCCGCATGCTACTGGTTTCGAGGGCTTCGCTGTTCGGGGAGGGTACAGGTGGGCGGTATAAGTCCGCTTTTGTCTTATGAGTTACGTAAAGCTCGACTGTCATATTCCGGAGTGGTCGCTTCCGGAGTGCTCAACTGTCCTCTCGCACGCGCGTCACCTGCCCTGCGGCAGGTGCACGGCCAACATGCGCGGGTCGAGCGGCAGCCGCAGCCGGTCCGCGGCGAGATCGACCGCGATGCGCACCGCGCCGTCCAGCGGATCACCGGCGGCCGCGACGACGCGCACCTCCCGCAGCAGGCCCCGCAACTCCGCGTGCACCGGGTCGAGCAGCGCCCTGCCCATCTTGAACAGGCCCCCGGTCAGGGCGACTTCGGGCACCTCGCCCTGGCTCACCGCGTCGGACGCCGGGCAGACGGCGGCCGCTGCCTCGGCGATGTGCCGGGCGGCGTCCCGCAGGATCGTGTCGGCCACGGGGTCCTCGGGGGCGCAGCGCGCCACCTCGGGTGCGAACGAGGCGAGCATCGCGGGCCGGTCCGTACGGGGATAGAGCTGACCGGGCACGCCCGGCGCCGGGCCGAAGAGCTCCTCGGCGCGGGCGAGCAGCGCCTTCGAGCCGTTGCGCCTGCCGTCGAACGCCCGCATCGCCGCTTCGAGGCCGGCCCGGCCGATCCAGGCGCCACCGCCGCAGTCGCCGAGCAGGTGGCCCCAGCCGTCGGCGCGGTGCCAGGCGGTCAGGTCCGTGCCGATCGCGATCATGCCGGTGCCCGCGGCGACGACCGCGCCGGGACGGTCGCCGAGCGCGCCCACGTACGCGGTGACACCGTCCGCTGCGAGGGCGAGGCGCCGTACCCCGAGGGCTTGCCGGAGCGCCCCCGGCAGTTGCGCGCGCAGGTCGTCGCCGAGGCTGGCCATGCCCGCAGCGCCGATGGCGACCGCGGTGATGTGCCCTGCGCCCGCCTGCGCCAGCAACTCCCTGGCCATGGGCACCAGTTGCTCGGAGAAGTGCTCGGCGTCGATGCCGTGCGCGCCCGTGCGCACCGGCTCCTTCGAGCTCACCGGCGCCGCGATGGCCGCACCGTCAAGGCCGCCCAGGGCGACCCGCATTCCGGAGCCGCCCGAGTCCACCCCGAGGACACACGAGGTGTCCGTCACGGAAGCCGCCAGTCCACCGGCTGCCCGCCCTGCTGGACGAGGAGGTCGTTGGCGCGGCTGAAGGGGCGCGAGCCGAAGAAGCCGCGGTCCGCCGACATCGGCGAGGGGTGCGAGGACTCGACCGACGGCAGCGGGCCGAGCAGCGGCCGCAGATTGCGCGCGTCGCGCCCCCACAGGATGGAGACGAGGGGACGGCCGCGTGCGGCGAGCGCCTTGATGGCCTGCTCGGTGACCTCCTCCCAGCCCTTGCCCCGGTGCGCTGCGGGGCGCCCCGGGGCCGTGGTGAGCGCCTTGTTGAGCAGCAGGACGCCCTGCTGCGTCCAGGGCGTCAGGTCGCCGTTCGACGGCTGCGGGAGGTTCAGGTCGGAGCCCAGCTCGCGGTAGATGTTGATGAGACTGCCGGGCAGCGGGCGCACCTCGGGCGCGACCGAGAACGACAGACCCACCGCGTGCCCGGGGGTCGGATAGGGGTCCTGGCCGACGATCAGCACCCGCACCTCGTCGAAGGGCTGTTGGAACGCGCGCAGCACGTTCGGCCCGGACGGGAGGTAGGTGCGTCCCGCGGCGATCTCCGCGCGCAGGAAGTCTCCCATCTCGGTGATCTTCCCGGCGACGGGTTCGAGGGCCTTCGCCCAGCCCGCCTCGACGATTTCATGCAAGGGTCGTGGTGCCACGGCGTCACCCTACTGCCGTAACCGGGTCGTCGATCAACCGATGGCCGCCGCCCTCACGCACAGTACGTCGGGCAGGTGGGACGCCAACTCCCGCCAGCTGTCCCCGTCGTCCGCCGACGCGTACACCTCGCCGTTGCGATTGCCGAAGTAGATGCCCGCGGGGTCCTGGCCGTCGCTGCACATCGCGTCGCGCAGCACCGTGCCGTAGTGGTCGCCCGCCGGGAGGCCCTCGCCGAGAGGCTCCCAGCTCTTGCCCGCGTCGGACGTGCGGTAGACGCGGCAGCGGTGGTCGGCGGGGACGCGGTCCATGTCGGCGTTGATGGGGAAGACGTAGGCGGTGTCCGCCCGGTGCGGGTGGGCGACGGCGGCGAAACCGAAGTCGGACGGCAGGCCCTCGCCGATGTCCGTCCAGTGCGCGCCCGCGTCGTCGCTGCGGAACACGCCCCAGTGGTTCTGCAGATACAGGCGGTCGGGGTCGGCCGCGTCCCGCGCGACCTTGTGCACGCACTGGCCGAACTCCGGGTTCGGGTCCGGCAGGAAGACCGCGGAGACGCCGTTGTTCGACGGGGACCAGCTCTTGCCGCCGTCCTGGGTGCGGAAGACCCCGGCGGTGGAGACGGCGACCGTCACCGCGTCCGGGTCGCGGGGGTCGGTCAGGATGGTGTGCAGGCCCTCACCGCCGCCACCCGGCACCCACTGTGCGCGGGTGGGGTGCTCCCAGAGGGGGCGCACGAGTTCGAAGGTCTCGCCGCGGTCGTGCGACTTGTACAGTGCGGCCGGTTCCGTGCCCGCGTACACCACGTCCGGTTCGGCGGCGGCCGGGTGCAGTTGCCAGACCCGCTCCAGTGAGGCCTCGGTGTCCTTGGGGAACTTGACGGCTGCCTTGGACGGCTCTGTCCAGGTCCTGCCGAGGTCGTCGGAGTGGAAGACGGAGGGGCCGAAGTGGGAACTGTCGCCGCCCACCAGGAGGCGCGGGGCGCTGCCCCGGGTGTCGATGGCCACCGAATAGATGGCCTGGGCGTTGAAGTACGGGCTGTCGTCGAACTGCCAGGTGTCCGTGCCGGCGCGTTTGCGGCCGATGAAGAGGCCTTTGCGAGTGCCTACGGTCAGAATGATCTCGGCCATGGTGAGCCACCTCCGGGACGTCGTTGTCTCAGGTACGGCTCAGTCTGCACCCCGGCACTGACAGTCACCCCTGAGCGAGGTGTCATCGCAGGTCGGAACGGGTGTGGCGGAGGTGTCGCGCACCTTTGCGCACCCCCTGGGACCTCACTCGGACCGGTCGGTTCCGGACAGTTCCGCGGCCACCCGGGCGATCGTTTCCGGCCCCACCCGGCAGCACCCTCCGATCAGGCGTGCCCCCGCGTCCCGCAGGCCCGCCACCCGCCCCGCGGTGAAGCGCGACGGGCCCCGCCAGGCCCTGGCGGACGCGTCCCACGTCTCGCCGCTGTTCGGGTACGCCACCACCGGCTTCCCGGTGATCCTCGCGGCGAGGCGCACCGCCGCGTCCGCGTCCAGCGGGTCGCAGCAGTTGACGCCGACCGCGAGGATCTCCTCGGCGTCGGCGGCCAGCGCGAAGGCCTCCGTCAGGGGCTGGCCCGCCCGCGTGTAGCCCCCGGCCACGGTGTACGAAAGCCAGGCGGGCA
This sequence comes from Streptomyces sp. NPDC051214, assembly GCF_040682375.1. Classification (NCBI taxonomy): domain Bacteria; kingdom Bacillati; phylum Actinomycetota; class Actinomycetes; order Kitasatosporales; family Streptomycetaceae; genus Streptomyces; species Streptomyces sp. NPDC051214. Next base: position 284,838 of record NZ_JBFBAT010000008.1, on the reverse strand, counting down.
CCCCCAGGCCCCGCACCGCCCGCAGCAGGGCCCGCGCCTCGTCGGTGTCCGGCACCGTCTCCAGGGCGAAGACATCGGGTTCCGCGTCGGCGAGGACCTCCAGGCGCGGGCGGTGGAAGCGTTCGAGCTCGGCCACCGTCAGGCCGTACCCGCCCCGGTACTCGGAGCCGTCCGCGAGCATCGCGCCGTACGGCCCCGCGGACGCGGCCACCCACACCTCGCGGCCCGCGTCCGCGCCCGCGTCCCGGGCCAACTCGACGCTTAGGCGCAGCAGTTCGGCGGTGCTCAGCGCGTCGATGCCGTGCTTCGCGAAGCCCTCGAACGTCGCCTGGTAGCTCGCCGTGGTGGCGATGTCCGCGCCCGCCTCGTAGTACGCCCGGTGTGCCGCCGTGATGGCCTCCGGCCGGTCGGCGAGCAGCCTCGCCGACCACAGGGCGTCGCTCAGGTCGTGCCCCGCGGCCTCCAGCTGGTTGGAGAGGCCGCCGTCGAGCACGAGCGGGCGTCGGGTCAGGGCATCCGCGAGTTTCACACCGTCGACGCTAGCCGAGGAGCGGACAGGGGGAAGTGACACGCGACCTGGTGTCCCGGACCGTTCGGCGTGCTCGCCTGCGGCTCCGTGGTGGCGCAGACGTCCTGAGCCGCGGGGCAGCGGGTACGGAACCGGCAGCCCGACGGCGGTTTCGCCGCCGACGGTGTCTCGCCCTCCAGGGGCGTGCGGACCACACCGCGCGCCGCGTCCGGGTCCGGCAGGTTGACCGTGTCGAGCAGGCCCCGCGTGTAGGGGTGCAGGGGATGGGCGTACACCTGCTCGGCGGGTCCCGACTCGACCAGCTTGCCCAGGTACATCACGCCGACGGTGTCCGCGAGGTGGCGCACCACCGCCAGGTCGTGCGAGATGAACAGATATGTCAGGCCGCGCTCCCGCTGCAGCTCCCGCATCAGGTTCAGGATCTGCGCCTGCACGGAGACGTCGAGCGCGGACACCGGCTCGTCCGCCACCACCAGGTCGGGGGAGAGGGTCAACGCCCGCGCGAGGCCCAGGCGTTGGCGCTGTCCGCCGGAGAACTCGTGGGGGTAGCGGTGCACGGCGCCACGCGGCAGGCCCACCGAGTCCAGGAGTTCGGCGATCAGTCTCTCCTGCTCGGCACGGGTGCCGACGCCCTGGATGACCAGGGGCTCCCGGAGGATCTCGCCCACCCGCATCCGGGGGTCCATGGCGGCCGTGGAGTCCTGGAACATCAGCTGGACGCGCCGCCGGTGCGCCCGCCGCTCGGCCCGTGACATCCGCGCCGGGTCCTGGCCCTCGAAGCGCACGTGCCCGGCCGTCGGCTCCTCCAGGCCCGCGACGATCCGGCCGAGCGTGGTCTTGCCGCACCCGGACTCGCCGACCATGCCGAACGTCTCGCCCTTGCGGACCTCGAGCGTGACCCCGCCGACCGCGCTCACCGTACCCCGGGTGCGCGAGAAGGCGCCGCCCTTGAGCGGGAACTCCTTCACCAGGGAGTCGAGTTCGAGGAGTACGTCACCGGGCGCGCGCGGCGCGGGCACGGCCGGCGGCACGACGACCTCGTCCACCGACGCGTCGTCGGGCACCGGGTGGAAGCAGGCGAACCGGTGCCCGGCGCCCCGCACCTCGTCGTCCGCGAGCTGCGGCTCCTGTGCACGGCACTCGTCCGTGGCGAAGGTGCAGCGCGGCGCGAAGCGGCATCCGGTCGGGCGCACCGCCAGGTTCGGCGGCAGGCCCGGGATCGTGTGGAGCGCGGTGCCGTTGTCCGCGGCCCGCTCGGGGAGCGAGGCGAAGAGTGCCTCCGTGTAGCGGTGCCGGGGTCTGGCGAACAGGGCGCGTACGTCGGCCTGTTCGGCGACCTTGCCCGCGTACATCACCGCGACCCGGTCGACCCGGTTGGCGATGACGCCCAGGTCGTGCGTGACCAGGATCATCGCCATGCCGAGGCGTTCACGCAGGCCGTCGATGAGTTCCAGGATCTGGTGCTGCGTCGTCACGTCGAGGGCGGTCGTCGGCTCGTCCGCGATGAGCAGCTTCGGCTCGCAGACCAGGGCCATGGCGATCGCCACGCGCTGGCGCATGCCGCCGGACAGCTGGTGCGGATACGCCTTCATCCGCTCGGCCGGCTGTGGCATGCCGACCAGGCGCAGCATCTCCTCGGCCCGCGCCCACGTCTCCTTCCTGCTCAGCTCGGGGCGGTGCAGGACGAGCGGCTCGGCCACCTGCGCGCCGATGGTCATCGTCGGGTTGAGCGAGGTGAGCGGGTCCTGGAAGACCATGCCGATGGTGTTGCCCCGTACGCCGTGAAGGACCGGCGCGGGGGCCGCGGCCAGGTCCTGGCCGTCGAACAGGACACGTCCGCCGGTGATGTCGCCGCCTGGCGGGAGCAGGCCGAGGACGCTGAGCGCGGTCATCGTCTTGCCGCAGCCCGATTCACCGACGATGCCCAGGGCCTCGCCCGGGGCGAGTGCGAGGGAGATGCCGTCGAGGGCGTGGACGGTGCGCTCGCGCGAGGTGATGTCGACGCGCAGGTCGTCGATCGTGAGCAGAGGCTCGGTCATGGTGTCGGTTCTCCCTTACTTCCGCAGCCGTACTTCGAACGCGTCCCGCAGCCCGTCACCGATGAAGTTGAACGCGGCGACGACCAGGACGATCGCGATGCCCGGCGGGAAGATCAGCCACCAGTAGCCGTTCTGCGTGTAGGTGATGCCGGCCGAGAGCATCGAGCCCCAGTCGGCCGACGGCGGCGGGATGCTCAGGCCGAGGAAGGCCAGATAGCTGACGTAGAGGATGGCGTCGGCGATCTGGAAGGTGCAGTTGACGATGACCGTGCCGATCGCGTTCGGCACGATGTGCTTGAACACCGCCCGCGCACCACCGCCGCCCATCATCCGCATCGCCTGCACGTACTCGCGGTCGCGCAGCGAGAGCGCCTCGCCGCGCACCAGGCGGGCGGGGGAGAGCCAGGCGACCGAGGCGATGATGACGATGAGGACGCCCTTGCTGGGCGTGATGATCGCGGCGACCACGACGAGCAGGAACATCGCAGGGATGGCGAGCGCCGCGTCCGTGATCCGCATCATGGCCGCGTCCACCCAGCCGCCGAAGTACCCGGCGACGGCGCCGTACACGGTGCCGAAGAGCGTCGCCAACAGCCCGGCCGCGAGGCCGATCTCGAGCGACGTCTGCCCGGCGACCATCAGCCGCCCGACCATGTCGTAGCCGAGGTCGGTGGTGCCCAGGAGATGGCCGGAGCTGCCCGGTGCGAGGTTGGCCTGGGACAGGTCGGTGTGCGTCTGCTCGGTGGAGTACAGGAGCGGCCCGAGGTAGCTGAAGGCAAGGAGCAGCACCAGGACCACCACGCCCGTCAGGGCGAGCTTGTTGCCGGTGAAGACCTGGAGTGTGCGGCGGGCCAGCGAGGGCGTGGCCTGCGCCGCCGCCTCGTTCCCCGGGGCTGCCCCGGGGGTGACGTCTGCGGTCGCGGTACTCATGCCACGCTCCGGATCCGGGGGTCGAGGACGGCGTACAGGATGTCGGTGAGCAGCGAGCCGACGACGGTGGCGACGCCGACGACGAGCGTCACGCCGAGCAGGACCGGGAAGTCGGAGCCCTGCGCCGCGTTCCAGAACAGCAGCCCCATGCCGGGGTAGTTGAACATCGACTCGACGACGAGCGCGCCGCTGAAGAGCGTCGGCAGGTAGAGGCCGAGGAGTGTGGCCAGCGGAATCAGCGCGTTGCGCAGGACGTGCCTGACCATGATCCGGCGGCTCGACTGGCCCTTGGCCATCGCCGTGCGGACGTACTCCTCGGTGAGGTTGTCGAGGACCGCGGAGCGCATGTAGCGGCTGAACATCGCCACGATGCCGAACGCCATGGTGACCACCGGGAGCACCAACCCCGTGAAGTCGCCCAGGAGTTCGCGCACGCTCTCGCCCTGGGGCGCCTCCGCCGGGAGGATCGGCATCACCTGCGCGAACAGGATGATCATGATGAGGCCGAGGAAGAACACCGGCGTCGCGTAGAGGAGGAAGGCGAGTCCCGTCAGCGCGTAGTCCGACGCCTTGCCGCGCCGCACCGCCTGGAGCAGGCCGAGCGGGACGGCGATGACCACGGCGAGCGCGGTGGAGAGGACCGTCAGGAGCAGTGTCTTCGGCAGGCGCTGCTTGAGCAGGTCGAAGACCGGCGAGTTGAGCTTGAACGACTCGCCGAGGTCGCCGGTGAACAGCCGCTTCAGGTACATCACGTACTGCGCGGGCAGCGAACGGTCGTAGCCCTGCTGGTGGTTGAAGGTCTCGATCTGCTGCGGTGTGCCCTTCGGGCCGAGGATGGCGCGTGCGGGGCCGCCGGGCAGCATGTGCAACAGCGTGAAGACGATGATCGAGACCAGGAACAGCACGACCAGCGCCTGAAGGAAGCGCTTGACCAGAAAGCCGGTCACTTCTCGGCTCCCTTCTTCTTGACGTAGTACCAGTCCTGCGGTGCGAAGGTGACCGTCGGGTTCTGGCTGACGCCCCGCAGGTCGTTGCGGATCACGGAGACCTGGTAGGCGGGATTGGGCATCCACATCACCGGCAGCTGCTCGGCCAGGTACGCGCCGTACGCGTGCACGGCCTTCATGTCGGGCGAGTACTGCACGGCGCGGATGATCCGGTCGGCCTTCTTGTCGCTGTAGTTGCCGAAGTTGGCCGAGGCGCCCGTGGAGAAGAGCTGCTCGCCGCTCGGGTTGAGCGGGTAGTACCAGCTGCCGGCCGTGCCGAAGAACGACATGTCCCAGTCGCAGCCGGGATCCTTCGCCTTGCAGGGCACGGAGTTGCCGAGCACCGAGTTCAGCGGCTGCTGACGCACGGTCAGGTCGATCCCGCCCTTGGAGAGCGAGGACTTGAGCTCCTGCATCATGTTCGTGGTCTCGGTGGAGCCGGACTGCGAGAGCAGGGTCAGTTCGAGCGGCGCGTTCCTCGCGATGCCCTTGCCGCACTCGTCGGGCCCTGTCCCGGGGCGTACGCAGCGTGCGGTGCCGTCCTGCGTCCGCCAGCCGTGCTCGGCGAGGAGCCGCTGTGCCCTTCGCACATCGAAGGGGTACCGGTTCTTCTCCATCGCCTTGGACAGGTACTGGCTCTTCGGCGTCACCGGCACCGGACCGAGCGTCGGCGTGGCGCTGCCCTGCCAGATGACGTCGCTCATCGCCTTCTGGTCCACGAGGTGCTGCATGGCCTGGCGGATGTAGAGCTGGTCCATCATCGGGCCCGCGTGCGTGGAGTTGAAGTTGTAGACGATGTACGTCGCCGCCCAGCCCTCCCAGGGGTCGGTGCGGTAGCCCTTCTCCTCGAACTTCTCCTTCTGCGCCATGACCGACGGCGGGATGTAGCCGTAGTCGACGCCTCCGGAGCGCAGGACGTTGTACTCGGAGTCCGCGGTGGTGAAGGGCTTGAAGACGACCTTGTCGAGGTGCGGGCGCTGCGACTTCGGGCCGGTGTACTTCTCGTTAGGGACGATGGTGACCTGGCCGCTGTCGCGCCAGCCCGCCAGCTTCCAGGGGCCGTTGACCGTCTTCCAGAGCGGGTCCGAACCGTACGAACCGAGGCTCTTGGCGTGCCGCGTGAGCCGCGCGAAGACGGTCTTGGCGCCGGACGTGGTGCGGTCCCAGTCGCCGACCTCGCCGCCGTCGGTCTTGGCGTCCCAGGCGTGCTGGGGCAGGGCGCGCATCAGGGTGAGCTGGTTGGCGGTGAACCAGTCCGGGTTGTACGCGCGGCTCAGGTGCAGGCGCACGGTGTGGTCGTCGACGGTCTCGAACCGCTTGACGTTGTCGGGCATCGTGCCGACCGAGTAGTTGCCCCAGCTCGTCTTGTTGGCCTTGACGAGGTTGAACCAGAACTCGATGTCCCGCGAGGTGACCGGCTTTCCGTCGGACCACGTCACGCCCTCGCGCAGCGACACGGTCACCGTCTTGTTGCCGTCGCTGAACTTGGGCTCCCGGCCGAGCGTGCTCGGGCCGTGCGTGGTCAGCTCGTCCTTGTCCTTGTCCTGCACGGCGTCGTACACCGGCATGTAGAGCAGCGACTGGATGCCGTAGTTGTACGAGGCCCCGTAACCGGGGGCGCCGATCGGGAAGATCCAGTTCGGCGTCGCGGCGGGCGGCAGGGCCATCGTGGCGGTGCCGCCCTCGACCGGAGTGCCGCCCGTGGGGCCCATGTCGACGCGGCCGCCCTCCTGCGTGCAGCCGGTGACCGCCGCCGCGAGGACGAGCAGCGCCGCCGCCGCGGACCTGAATGAGCGCATGGCGATGGGCCTCCAAGGGGTACGGGGCCGGCCCCGTACCGGAGAACGACGAGGCGGCGCCCGAACGCTAGGCCGCACGAGAAAACCAAGTCAATAGCTTCATTCGGCAAGAAGTCTTAAAGTCGGCAAGGCTGGCCAACTTGCTTCGAAGAGGCCTAGTGTTCCTCCCGATGTCGAACGAACTGATCGAAGCAACTGGGGGCGGCATGGCAGGAACACCGCACGGCGAGCCGGGGTCGGCGCAGCACATCCTGCAGCTGGTCTCCTCGGGCGCCGCGTCCTCCCGGGCCGATCTCGTACGGGAGCTGGGGCTCGCCCCCTCCACCGTGTCGCTGCGCGTACAAGAACTCGTCACCGCAGGCGTGCTCACCGAATCCGGCGAGGGCGCCTCACGCGGTGGCCGCCGCCCCCGGCTCCTGCGCGTCCGGGCACAGGGCGGCGTCGCCCTCGCCGCCGACCTCGGCAGCCACCACGCGCGCATCGGCGTCGTCGACCTCGGCGGCACCGTCCTGGACGCCGTCGACCTGCCGCACGACATCACCGCCGGGCCCGAGTCCGCCGTCGACTGGCTCTGCGGCCAGGTCGCCGAACTCGGCGCCCGGCAGCGCGAGGCGGGCCGCACCGTCCGCGCCCTGGGTGTCGCCTTCCCCGGGCCCGTGCAGCCCGCCGAAGGCCGCGTCCTGAGCCCTTCCCGCATGCCGGGCTGGCACCGCTACCCGCTGCGCGACGTCCTCGCCGAACGCCTCGGCATCCCCGTCACCGTCGACAACGACGCCACGATGATGGCCGTCGGCGAGCACCGCACCGCACGCCCCGGACTCGACCACATGGTCGTCGTCAAGGCGGGCCGCGGCATCGGCAGCGGCGTCATCGTGGCGGGCCGCCCGCACGACGGCGCCAATGGCTCCGCGGGCGACATCAGCCACGTACGCATCGAGGCGGCGGGCGACCGCCCGTGCAGCTGCGGCAACATCGGCTGCCTGGAGACCGTGGCCAGCGGCGCGGCGCTCATCCGTGAACTCGCCCTGCAGGGCGTCGAGGTGGAGGACACCACCGAGCTTCTGCGGCTCGTCGCCGACGGCGACCCGCAGGCCACGACGCTCGTGCGCACCGCGGGACGGCACATCGGCACGGTCCTGTCCGTCGTCGTGAACTTCTTCAACCCCCAGGCCGTCGCCCTCGGCGGCGTCCTCGCCACCGCCGAACCGCTCGTCGCGGCCGTACGCGGTGTCCTCTACGAGCGCTGCCTGCCCCTGGCCACCGCGGACCTGGAGATCACCACCACCGTGACGGGCCGCGACGCGGGCCTCCTCGGCGCCGGACTCACCGCCCTGCGCCAGAACCTCCCGACGACCCCGGCACCCCAGGAAGAGAGCGTCCAGGCATGACCACCCCCGCGACCGTCCAGCGCCGCCTCCGCATCGGCATCGGCGGCATCGGCATCGAGTCCTCCACCTTCTGCCCGCACCGCTCCACCACGGACGACTTCCGCCAGACCCGAGGCCAGGACCTCCTGGACCGCTACACCTGGACGCGGCCGGAATCCGACCTCGCGTACACGGTCGAATGGGTGCCGCTCCTGCACGCGACCTCGCTGCCCGGCGGCCCGGTGGAAGCGGAGTCGTATCTGATCCTCAAGGACGAACTGGTCACGCGCATACGGGAAGCGGGCCCCCTGGACGGCCTGGTCTACGACATCCACGGCGCGATGAGCGTCATCGGCCTGACCGACGCCGAGGCCGACCTCACGGAAGCGGTCCGCGCCGCACTCGACGCCGTCGGCACCCCCGACGGCGGCCGCCCGATGATCTCGACCGCCATGGACCTGCACGGCAACGTCTCGCGCCGGTTCGCCGAGCCGATCGACCTGCTCACCGCCCACCGGCTGGCCCCGCACGAGGACGCCTGGGACACCCGCGAGCGCGCCGCACGCAATCTCGTGCGCTGCCTGCGCGAAGGGGTCCGGCCGCACCGCGCCTGGGTACAGGTGCCGGTGCTGCTGCCCGGCGAGAAGACCAGCACCCGCCTGGAGCCCGCCAAGTCCCTCTACGCCTCGCTCGCCGACATCGAGAGGCTGCCCGGCATCCTCGACGCCGCGATGTGGGTTGGCTACGCCTGGGCGGACGAACCGCGCTGCAAGGCCGCGATCGTCGTCACCGGCGACGACCCCGAACTGGCCGCCGCCGAGGCCGAGAAGCTGGCCCGCCGCTACTGGGACGCGCGCCGCGACTTCGTCTTCGTCGGACCGACGGGTGGCGCCGAGGAATGCATCGAGAAGGCCGTGGCCTCGGACAAGCGGCCCTTCCTGATCAGCGACTCCGGCGACAACCCCACGGCGGGCGGCGCCGGCGACCTCGCGTACATGCTGGGCAAGCTCCTGGAGAACGAGGACATCCGCTCCGGGAAGGTCACCGCCGTCCACCCCGGCATCACCGACCCGGTCGCCGTCACCCGCTGCTTCGCGGCCGGAGTCGGCGCCGAGGTCACCCTGAGCGTGGGCGGCAAGGTCGACGCACAACACGGCGGCCCGTACGAACTCACCGGCACCGTCGTGGCGTTGCAGCGCGCGACCGAGCAGAAGGACCGGGCGGAGGGCGGCGCCTACGACCGTGGCGTCGACATGGCGGCGGTGCGGACCGGTGGGGTGACCGTGATCCTGGTCGAGCGCCGCAAGCCCTTCCACACCCTCGCGGACTTCATGGGCCCGGCCGACGGCGGCCTCGGCATCGACCCGCGCACCTTCGACCTGGTGGTCGTCAAGATCGGCTACCTGGAGCCCGAGCTGCACGACATGGCCGCCGACTGGCTGCTCGCCCTCACCCCCGGCGGCGTCGACCAGGACCTGCTGCGGCTCGGCCACCACCGGGTGGAGCGCCCGCTCTACCCCTTCGACGAGGACGCGTACGACGACGGGGCGGGACCCGACCTGACGCCCACCCGGCTGGGGTCGCTCGGCAGGTGAGAAGGGGCTTCACCGACCGGATCGCTTCTGCGAAGGTGATCACTCCGAGCCGCGAACCCGTCCGGAGGAGCCCCCGTGAAGCGTGCCGCCACCCTGTCCGCCCTGGTCTGTCTGCTCGCCGTCACGGCCGCCGCGCCCGCGTCACCCGACGCCGGGCGCGGCAAGGACCGCCACCACGGCAGCCTCCTGGACGCCGTGCCGAAGTCGGGCGTCCTGAAGGTCTGCACGACCGGCGACTACCGCCCGTTCACGCACCTCGACCCCGCCGACAAGACGTACAGCGGCGTGGACATCAAGATGGCCGAGGACCTGGCGGACAGCCTGGACGCCAAGCCCACCTACGTGCACACCACCTGGGCCAACCTCACCAAGGACGTCGCGGCGGGCCGCTGTGACATCGCGGTCGGCGGTGTCTCCATCACCCTGCCGCGCGCCCGTCAGGTCTACTTCAGCGAGCCGACCCGCGAGGACGGCAAGACGCCGATCGTGCGCTGCGCCGACAAGGAGAAGTTCGGCGAGGGCACCCTCGAGGACATCGACAAGCCGGGCACCACCGTCATCGTCAACCCCGGCGGCACGAACGAACAGTTCGCGCGCGAGAACATCAAGCAGGCCACCATCAAGCAGCACCCCGAGAACACCACGATCTTCCAGGAGATCATCGAGGGCCGCGCGGACGTGATGATGACCGACGCGAGCGAGACCCGCTACCAGTCCAAGATCCATCCCGAGCTCTGCTCCCTGCACCCCGACAAGCCCTTCACCTTCTCTGAGAAGGCCTACGCGCTGCCCCGCGGGGACGACGAGTTCAAGGCCTACGTCGACCAGTTCACGCACCTGGCCACGCACGACGGGACGTACGCGGGGTACGAGGCGGAATGGATGGGTCCTGCCTCGGGGTCCTAGTCGTTCCGGTGGTTCCCGGCCGTCGCCGGTCCGGGGTTATCCCTGAGCCCGCCCCCGATGTCGTGACGGTGGCGCCGCCCTACCTTCCTGGGCATGACTTCCTACCGTGAGCGGTGCATCCACAGCCGGCAGGGCGGCCGACTCGCCTCGACCACCACCGCCGACATCGACGAGCTCGTGGCCGGGCTCAAGGACCGGCGGCGTGTGGTGCTCCACTTCCACGGTGGACTCATCGACGACACGCTCGGCTTCGCCACCGCCGCGCGGCTCGCGCCCGTGTACGAGGCGGCGGGCGCGGAGCCCGTCTTCTTCGTGTGGAGCAGCGGGCTCCTGGAGACCTTGCGGGGCAATCTGCCGCAGATCCTGAACGAGAGCGTCTTTCGTACGCTGCTCAACCGGGTCACCCGTTACGCCACCGGCACCGTGTTCCGGGAGCCGGGACAGCGGGCCTTCGGGGCGGTGACCGCGCCCGCCCCGAGGGCCGTGGCAGCCGAACTCGCCCAGGTACGGGCGGGACAGGAGCCCTACGCGCGGCTGACCGCCCCGCCCGATGTGCCGCCCCTGAACGAGGACGAGCAGCGGCAGATCGCCGCCGAACTCTCGGCGGACACCGAACTGGCCGAGCGCACCCGGGAGATCGTCAACTCGGTGACGCCGCAGGCCGGGCCCACCCCCGCAGAGCCGGCCGCCGCGGCGCGAGACGTTGTCGGGGGGCGTGCCGCGGCGGCCACACTGATGTCACCGGACGTCGTGGCCGACCTCGCGGACCGGGCGGCCACCGGGGAACGCGCCCTGGTGAGCACCGCGTTGATGGTGCGCAAGACGGTACGCGTCGTGGGCGCCGTCGTCGGCCGCTTCCGGCAGCGCAACGACCACGGGCTCTACACGACCGTCGTCGAGGAGATCCTCCGCGAGTTCTACCTCGCCAACGTGGGCGCCGCGATCTGGGACGCGATGAAGCGGCAGACCGCGGACACCTTCGCCGCCGCGGACGACGAGGTCCGTGCCGGACGCTACTTCCTGGACCGGTTCGCCGAGCTGCTCGCCACGGGCACCCGCCCCCAGGTGACCGTGGTCGGCCACAGCGCCGGCGCCGTGTTCATCGGCAACCTCCTCGAGGACCTCGTGCGCAGGCGCGCCGCGGTCGACGACCCGCTCCCCGCCGACTTCAGGCTGCGGGACGTGGTGCTCCTCGCGCCGGCCTGCACGGTGGGACAGCTCGCGCCGGTGGTCCGCCGCCAGGCCGAACTCTTCGACCGGCTGCGGATGTTCACCATGACAGACAGGGCGGAGCAGGCCGACCACCTCGTGCCGTTCCTGTACCCGAGGTCGCTGCTGTACTTCATCTCCGGCGTCCTGGAGCGCGGCCCGTCCCGGCAGTCCGCCGTCATGCCCGTCGCGGGCCTGCAGCACTGGTACCTCGACACGGCCGCCCTCGGCCCCGACTCCGACGACCTGCGCGGCTTCCTGCGGGCGGACCCCGCGCGCACGGTGTGGTCACCGGGCGAAGGCGGCCCCGGCCTGAGCGCGGGGGCGCTCAGCCACGCCGCGTTCGACGACGACCCGCAGGTCCTGGCGAGCGTGGCGGCGATGCTCGCGGACTGACGGCGCGAGGACGGAACGTAGGGGGAGAGTGGCGATGAACGACCTGCACTACGCCGTGGTCGTCGGCATCAACCGTTATCCGGCCATCAGCGACCTGCAGGCCGCACGGGGTGACGCGGTCCGCTTCCGTGACTGGCTCGTCGACCCCGAGGGAGGCGATGTGCCCGAGGACAACGTCACGCTGGTGACCGCGACCGAGGAGCAGGAACGCACCGCGGACTTCATGACCGCCGTACCGACCAGAGAGAACGTCGACCTGGCGCTCTACCGTGCCAACAGGGCGGTCCAGCAAGCGATGGAGGACCGGCCCGAGGAGGAGTGGGAGGCCGCGAGGCAGCGCACCCGGCTCTACTTCTTCCTCGCGGGACACGGCTTCCTGACACCTCCCAACAGCACCGCGCTGCTGATGGCCAACGCCGCCTTCGACCTGCTCGGCAATCACCTCGCCGTGGGCCAGTACCTGGACTGGTACGAGTCGTCGTCGCCGTTCCGCGAGATCGTCTGCTTCGCGGACTGCTGCCGTACGAGCAGCGGCAACGGCTCCATGTTCCCCTTCGGGCCGCCCTTCACCACCACGGCGGCCCCGCTGGAGAAGGTCGACTGCTTCGTGGGGTACGCCACCTCGCAAGGCGACCCGGCCTACGAGGAACAGAACGCCGACCCCGACCTCGCGCGCGGCCATTTCACGACCGCGCTCCTCGACGGCCTGGCCGGCCGCAGCGCCGACCGCAAGGGGGTCATCACCTCCGACAGCCTCGCGGACTATGTCGTACGGCATGTGGAGGACCGCACGAAGCACCTGCTGGTCCCGCAGCAGCCCAGGTTCGTCAAGGGCAGCGCTCCGATGGTCTTCGCCCGTGACGTGGAGAACGGGATGCCCTCCGTCACGCTGCGCTTCCCGGACGGGTTCCGGGGCTGGGTGCAGCTGCGCGGCGGCGACCCCGACGAGCCGCCGCTGAGGCTGCTCGTCGACGCCACGGAACGCGTCGAGAAGCTCGCGCCGGGGCTGTACCGCGCGACGCCGGAGAGCTGGGCGGCGGACGACTTCCGCAACGGTGGATTCTTCGAGGTAATGACGGGCGGTGGCAATGGTGTCCAGCTCTGAAGAGCGGCGGCGCGCACAGGAGACGAGGGCGAAGCAGGTGCCGTTCGTCGTCATCCCGGACACCCCGTCGGTCCTCGTCACGGTCACGGACTCCGCGTTCCGCGAGGTGGCGCACGCGATGGGCACCATCGACACGACGCTGCCGCCCGGCATCTACCGCATCGAGCAGCGCTTCGGCGGAGAGGTGGAGAGCCACTTCGTCGAGGTCGGCACCGAGCCGTTCACCGAGCGCCTCGCCCTGCCCCGCATGCCCACGGCCACCCCGGTCGAGGGCACGCCCACCACCCGGCAGGACCACCGCGCGGCCGCGATGCGCTGGAGCACCGAGGCGACGCACGGCGGCGGGCCGCCGACCCTGATGGTCCTCGTCCGCAACCTGCGCCGGGGCTGGCAGCTCGACCCGTTCGCCCTGGAGATCGCCGACGAACGCGGTGCGCCCGTGGACGGCGGCGCCGGGGGCTGGGAGCCGTCCGGCGGGCAGGAATGGGCGGCCTGGAGCGGTGAACTGCCGCCCGGAGGCTACCGGTTGAGGACGCGCAGGCAGCCCGCGGACGGGCTGTCCCTCGCGCAGGCGCTGCACGTGCTCGACGGGTGGACGACCCTGGTGTTCGTGAGCAACGGCCCGCAGGGACCGCAACCGCAGTTCGCCTCGATCCAGCTGGTGCCCCACGGCGTGGGCTGGCAGCCGGCCGACCGCACCCAGGATCTCGCCATGGAGGCCGCCCTTTCGGGGCTGCGGCAGGGCATCGACCTCGTGTCGACGCGGCAACTGCACGGCCTGCTCGACGCGCGCGACGTCAACCCCTTCCTCGGCATCATCGGGGCCCATGCGCTGCTGCTGCACCCGAGCCCGGACCTGGGGCGGATCGGCGGCATCCTGGAGCGGCTCGTCGAGTACGCCGCCGTCCAGCCGGACATCGCCGCGCTGTGCACCCTGCTGGACGAGCCGGTGCCGCCGGTCGAGACGCCGCCCATGCTCGCGGCCTCCTGCCGTCTGCTGGTCCGGGCGGACTCCGCGGACCCGGGGATACTCCGGGACGGTTCGCCGGCCGAGAGCGCGGCCGGACACCTGGTCGGGCGCGGGGTCTGGACGACGTGGCTCGAGCAGGAGCCCCGGCCGGGCCTCGCGGCGCGCGGCGGCCTCGTCCCGCAGGTGGCGGCGGACGCTCGCGTTGCGGGGCGCTCACGGGCCGTCGATCCGGTCGACCGGGTCCAGCGCTACGTGCACGAGATCGCGAGCGTCGAGGACCGAAGCGTCGACGACGTCCTGAGCACCATGGAGCCGAAGGACCTGTCACGCAGGACCGGGCTGCCGCACAGGGCGGTCGACCAGGCGATCGAGAAGCTCAGGCGCCCGCAGGGGGAGTGAATCCGCGGAGGGAGTGAACGGGGGACGGTGACGGCTCCGGGAGGCATCGCCTGCCGGAGCCGCCACCGTGACCGGCGTCCCCTGCCGCGCTCGGCACCCCCGTGACCGTGCGTGGCGCAACGCCGGTGGCCTGCCGGCCGCGTCCCCCAACGCGGCCGGCAGTGGCGGGTTGGCCGGCCCGAGGCCCGTGCACCCCCGAACGCGCACGGACAGCCGGGCCGGCGGTGACGTGGTGGCACGTCACCCGTTCTCGGGAAACCCTCGCCGCACCATCGTGCGGAACTGATCCGAGGGCTCGATGCCGAGCTCCGCGCGGAGCAGCCCGCGGAACGCCTCGAAATGGCGTACCGCCTCCACGAGGTTGTTCTCGGCGAGGTGCACCGTCACGACCGCACGGTGCGCGCTCTCGCGCAGCGGATCGATCCGGGTGCTCTCCAGCGCGGCCTCCAGGGCGGGGGCGTACTGCCCGTGCACGACGAGGCGGGCGGAAAGGGCTTCCAGCGCGTGCAGCCGCAGCTGATGCAGCCGCTCGCGCTCGAACACCACCCAGTCCTGGTGCCAGCCGGGCAGCAGTTCCCCCGTGCCCAGCAGGGAGGAGCACGCGACCCCGGTTCCCTCGGCCGGGGCCGCGAGTATGTGATGTGCCGTCGCGGTGAAGTCCTGGATGTCCATCCGGACCCGCCGGCTGAGCGCGAGCACCCCGGGCCGGGGGCCGCCGACGGCCGAACTCGCCGCGTTCAGGCGCCAGATGGAGGTACGCAGGCACGCCCGCGCCCGCTCCTCGGTGACGTCGGGCCACAGGGTGCCCGCGAGCACCGAACGTGTCGCGGGACCCCGCAGCCCGAGGAGGGCCAGCAGCTGCTGTCCGCCGGCGGGCACGTCGACCTGTCCGCCGCCGTCACCCTCGCCGCGGCTGAGATGAAATCCCCCCAGCAGCCGCAGACGCAGGGCCGGTGGTGCGTCGCCGCGTACCGCCGGACATTCCGTGACAGCCATCTGTGCACCCCCAGTTGTGCATCCCATCCCCTGACCAGCCAAGAAACTACGCCGGGCGGGGCAGGGGTGCCTCAGGGAACCGCCCAGGGATAACCCCGGTGTGCCGGGGCTCCGGCCAGGGGAGTGCGCCAGGTCTGCCGGGTCTAGGACGACGTGCGCCGGTCCTGGGGGGCGAAGTGCTGTACGAGCCCGATACGCGAGGTGATGCCGAGCTTCGTATAGGTGTGGCCCAGGTGGTACTCGATGGTCTTGACGCTCAGCGCGAGCGCGGTGGCGATCTGCCGGTTGGTGAAGCCCTGCGACGCGAGGCGCGCCACGGCCAGCTCCTGCGGGGTGAGGCCTTCGGCGGCGGAGTCGACGTCCGCCGTATCGTGCGCGGGCCGCGGGGGAGCAGCCCGCCCGCAGGCGTCCAACTCCCGCTCGCAGCGCGCCAGATAGGGCGTCGCCTCCAGTTCGTTCATCGTCGTGTACGCCGCCTGGAGCTGGGCCACGGCGACCGAGCGGCGGCCGATCCTGCGCAGGAACGCGCCGTGGTCGAGCTGGACGCGGGCGCGGCCGAACGGGGAGGGGATCTGGGCCGCCTGGTCGTGCGCGCGCAGGAAAGCCGCCTGGGCGCGGTCCGTCTCCCGGCGCGCCGCGTGCAGATTGCCGCGCACCCGGGCCGCGGCGGACAGCGCCCCGTGCTGCCCGCGCGCCTGCGCCCGCTCCTCGTAGGGCAGCAGGACCGCCTGGGCCTCGTCCAGGTCGCCGAGCTGGATCAGCGCGTCGACGAGCAGCTCACGCCAGGACACCACGCCCGGTTCGTTCACCCCGTCGTGCGAGGCGAAGTCCAGGAGCGGCCGCAGCGCTTCGACGACCCGCTCCGGCTCCGCGCGGGCCTCGGCGTAGGCTCCGTGCGCCGACGCCGCGTACGCGTAGGCGAGGGCGCTCTCGTCGCAGCCCGGCGCGTCCAGGGCGAGCCGCAGGTGCGCCGACGCGCGTTCCCACGAGCCGCGCGCCGAGAGGATCCAGCTGGCGATGGCGTGGGTGACGGGCTTCAGCCACGACTGCTCGCTGTCGTCGGCGATCGAGGCGGATGCCTCGGCGTGGATCAGCGCCTCGTCCCAGTCGCCGAGCCGGTGCAGGGTCTGCGCGAGCGCGGACGCCGAGAGCAGCCGCAACGGCACCGTACCCCTGCGGCAGTTGGCGACCGCGCCGAGCAAGTCGGCCCGAGCGCCGAGCAGGTCGTCCGACCAGAGCCGCAACTGACCGCGCGCAAGAAGCAGATCGATGTCCGACGGTGGCACGAGCAGCGGATCGGGAAGGTCGCCGGCGAGTTCGATGGCCTTCTTGGCGGAGCCGCTGAGGCCCAGCGCCAGGAGGTGGTTGAAGCGCAGCATCCGGCTCGGACCCTGGAGGGTGGAGAGCCGCTGGGCACGCTCTGCCCACCGGGCGGCGTCGGAGGAGCGCCCGCGCATCACGGCGGCGTAGCTCAACTGCTCCGCCGCGCGTGCCGCCAGCGAGGGGTCGCTCTCGTGGTCGCACTGGTTCCAGGCGTCCACGAGCAGGGTCTGGGCCTGCTCCATGCGGCCCTGGACCCGTGCCACGTATCCGCGCACGTAACCGCGCAGCGCCGGGTCCGCGCCGGGCGGCAGGCCCGCCGCGAGTTCCGCGGACTCGTGCACCCGGCCGTCGAGCAGCAGCGCCTCGACCGCCTCGACGGCGAGCCGGTCGCGCTCCAGGTCGGTCGTCGCCACCCGTGAGGCGTGCCGCAGGTGGGTGCCGGCCACCGCCCACTGGCCGGTGGCCGCCTCGCGCCGCGCGCAGGCGGCCAGGGCGGCGGCCAGATGCTCGTCGGGGCCCGTGGCGGCGAGCACCCGGTGGCGCAGGCTCGCGTACTCGTCGTCGACCAGGGCCGCGGCGCGCGTGTGCAGGTCGGCGCGGTGGGCGGGGCCGATGTCCTGGTAGACCGCGGCGTGGACGAGGGGGTGCGGGAAGGCGATCTCGGGCGCGGCGCCCGGGTGCGTCTCCTTCAACAACCCGGCCTTGACGGCTCGCTCGAGCGCGGGCAGGGGCGCGGTGACACGGGCGAGGGCGGCGGCCACGCTCAACGGGCAGGAGAGGCCGAGCACGCTGACGGCCTGGACGAGCCGCAGCGCCTGGGACCCGCACTCCGCGAGGTTGGCGAGCACCAGCATGGCGTACGAACGCGGCGCGGGCAGCGGTGTGGTGACGTCCCGCAGGACGTGCGCGGGCACCTGGTCCAGGAGCGCGCGGGCGTGCAGCGGATTGCCGTGCGTGTGGTCCCGCAGGCGGACGGACGCGGAGTGCGGCAACCGGTTGTTGCCCATCTGCGCGCTGAGGGAGCCGATCTCGTCCGGGCTGAGACCGTGCAGCGGGATGCGCCGGGTGCGCACGTCGGCCAGCAAACGGCGTATCCCGTCGGGCAGTTGAGGGGCCTGCGGGTCCCGGGCCGTGACGATCGCGAGGACCTTGTCGACGCGCAGCCGCCGCAGCGCGAACGTCAGCGCGTTCAGCGACGCCGAATCGGCCCAGTGGGCGTCGTCGAGCACCAGGACGACGGGGCCCTTGTCCTGCAGTTCGCTCAGCAGGTCGAGCAGTCCGAATCCCGCCGCGAGCGGTGGCAGGGTGCCGGGCGCCGAGCGGGGTGTGCGGACCAGCGAACCCAGCGAGTCCGGCAGCGGGAGCGGGCTCTGCCCCACGAACTGGGCGAGCACCCCGCAGGGCAGCGCGCTCTCGTTCTCCTCGCCGCTGGCCTGGAGCACACAGGCGTCGGCCGCCGTGTCCAGGAACCTGCGCACCAGCGCCGACTTGCCGATGCCGCCGGGTCCGTCGATCAGGACGAGCCGCGGCGCGCCCTCGCGCGCCTGGCGGAACTCCTCCTGGAGCGCGGCGAGTTCGCGCGTGCGACCGGAGAACGCCTCATGGGGCGCCGGTGCCTGGACGTGGCTGTTCAGTGTGTCGCCGGACGTCATCACCGCCCCCACCTGTCGGCACCCGGTACGGACGCCCGGACTGTGCCGGCGCAACGTGCCGGGCGCGTGGCCCTGAGCGTCCACGATGATGCCGAAACCGTTCTCGGTACAAGTGGATTCGCCACTCCCGAAGAGCCGGATCCCGCAAGGCGGCATCAGGCGCCACAGGAGTCGTCACCCGCCGCGCACGCACCGTCTCCGGACTCGGTGAGTCCGGACTCGACGGATCCGGTCTCCGTGGACGCGGCGTCCCCGGGCGGTTCGAGCAGCGAGAGCAGTTCGAGCCAGCCGTGGAACTGCGTGCGGTGGCCCGTGTCCCCTTCCTCGCAGCTTTCGCCCACCACATGGCCGTGCACGCCCCCGGGGGAGCGGAACACCTCGATGACGTAGCGCACAACGTCCTCCCGAGGGCCGGTACGGGCCCCGAACCGTGACACATCGCGACAGCGCCACGGTACGAACCCCGGACCGGCCACCGCTTCGGGGTGTCACCTAGGGATGACCCCAGTCCCCACCCTTGGCCAAGGCTGTCGGACGGGGAGCGGCGGCGTGCGGCGGGGCTCAGACCATGCGGTGGTACTGCTGGGGTGTGGCGACATCGCCGCCCAGGTCGTTCGCCGCGTGGCGGGCCCAGGAGGGATTGCGCAGGAGCTCGCGGCCCAGGAGCACGGCGTCCGCCTCACCGTTGGCGAGGATCTTCTCGGCCTGCTCGGGCTCGGTGATCAGGCCGACGGCCGCCACGGGCAGCGAGGTCTCCGCCTTCACGCGCGCCGCGAACGGGACCTGGTAGCCGGGGCCGGCCTGGATGCGGGCCCTCGGGGCGTTGCCGCCGGTGGAGACGTCGAGCAGGTCCACGCCGTGGGCGTGCAGTTCCTTGGCGAGCCGGACCGTGTCGTCGGCCGTCCAGCCCTCCCGCTCGTCCTCGGGGTTCTCCGTCAGCCAGTCGGTCGCGGAGATACGGAAGAAGAGGGGCAGCTCCTCGGGCCAGACGGCGCGGACGGCGTCGACGACCTCGAGGGCGAGCCGGGAACGGTTCTCGAAGGAGCCGCCGTACTCGTCCGTGCGGTGGTTCGAGAACGGCGAGAGGAACTCGCCGATGAGGTAGCCGTGGGCCCCGTGGACCTCGACGACCTGGAAGCCGGCGTCCAGCGCGCGCCGGGCCGCGTCGGCGAACTGGCCGACGACACCGCGGATCTCGTCCGTGGTGAGTTCGTGCGGCAGGTGGTGGCCCTCGTCGAAGGGGAGCGCGCTGGGCGCCACCGGCTGCCAGCCGTGCTCGTCCTGGCCGACCGGTCCGCCGCCCTTCCAGGGACGGTCGGTGGACGCCTTGCGGCCCGCGTGGGCGAGCTGGATACCCGGGGTGGTGCCCTGGGTCTTCAGGAAGCCGGTGATGCGGCGCAACGCCTCGACCTGCGTGTCGTTCCATATGCCGAGGTCCGCGGGGCTGATGCGGCCCTCGGGGCTCACGGCGGTCGCCTCGACGAGGATCAGGCCGGTGCCGCCGGTGGCGCGTGCCCCGTAGTGGGCGAAGTGCCAGTCGGTGGCCACACCCGCGTTCGGCCCGAACACCTCCGCCGAGTACTGGCACATCGGCGCCATCCACACACGGTTGGGGACGGTCAGCGATCGCAGGGTGTAGGGCTCGAACAGCGCGCTCACGGCGGACTCCATTCGTCATGGACTTCGGTACGGCTCGTACGATAGACCTCGTAGTACGGCAGATGTCAAACTACGATGACTCTCGTACTATGGAGCCCTTCGAGAAGACGTGAAGCCAGACGTGAAGCCAGACGTGAAGCCCCGACGAAGTGGAGCCGTCATGACGACCGCCGCACCCATCAGCAGCCGTGCGCTGGACCATCCGACGCGCGCGGAGATCCGGCTCGAGGGTGTGCTCCACGCGCTTTCGGACCCGATGCGCCTGCGCGTCGTGCGGCAGCTCGCCGGGTGCGAGCCGGGCCTCGACGGGCTCTCGTGCTCACAGATCGACCTGCCCGTCACCAAGTCCACGAGCACCCACCACTTCAGGGTGCTGCGCGAGAGCGGCGTGATCCAGCAGATCTACCGCGGCACGGCCAAGCTCAACGGCTTGCGCCGCGAGGACCTGGACGAACTGTTCCCGGGCTTGCTCGACTCCATCCTCGCCGCAGCCACAAGCCAGGCGCAGCGCACGGGGCCCGCGTAGGGCGGCCCCGTAGGGGGCGCGGGGAACTGCGCGACCAGCCCCCACCGGCCCGCGGTCAAAGATCGGCCGGTCCGCCACTCACCCCTCACCCCTCGCCGCCGCGCGCAGCGGCAAGGAGTCCCGTCCAGTCCGGGATCTTCACAGGCCCACGGCCTAGCGCAGCGCCAAGCTCCGCCTCCGCACGCTCGATCCCCAGCCAGCCCTGCCACTCGACGGGACGCAGACCGGCCTCGCGCAGAGCCCGCAGCGGATCCTCGGGCACGCCTTTGCGTACGAGAGCGGGGGCGTCCTCGAGAAGGGAGAGCACCGTCTCCTTGGCGCACGGGCGGTTGGTTCCGATCACGCCCGTCGGCCCCCGCTTGATCCAGCCCGCCACATACTCGCCGGGGGACGCGGCGCCCTCCCGCTGCACCCGCCCCGCCACATGCGGCACCGTGCCGAGCCCGGGGTCGAACGGCAGCCCCTCGATGGGCACCCCGCGATAGCCCACCGAGCGCAGGACCAGCTGCCCCGCGATGTCCTCGTACTCCCCGCAGCCCGTCACCCCGCCGCGGCCGTCCGGCAGCGTCCGCTCGAACCGCACCCCGCCGACGCGTCCCGCGGCCTCCGTCACGGCCACCGGCCGCAGGAAGAAACGGAGCCGGATGCGGCGCGGCAGATTCCGCGCGGGGCGCTCGGCCCAGCCGCGCATCACCTCGATGTTGCGGCGGCCCACCGCGGGCAGCCCCGAGGGGTCGGCGTACGCGGGGTCGAGGGCCAACTCCGCGGGGTCCACGACGACTTCGGTGTCCGGGAGTGAGCCGAGCTCGCGCAGTTCCTTGGTGGTGAAGCGTGCCTGCGAGGGGCCGCGCCGCCCCACCATGTGGACCTCGCGCACCCGGCTCCCGGCCAGCACGCCGAGCGCCGCCTGGGGCATGTCGGTGGGCCGCAGCTCGGACACGCCGCGCGCCAGCATCCGGGCCACGTCCACCGCGACGTTCCCGACGCCGATGACCACGGCGGACTCGACGCCCGCGACGAAACCGTCGGCCGTCGCGTCCGGGTGCGCGCTGTACCAGGACACGAACTCCGTGGCCGAGTGGCTGCCCGGCAGGTCCTCGCCCGGCACGCCAAGCCTGCGGTCCGCCGCGGCGCCCACGCAGTAGACCACCGCGTGGTACAGGTCGAGCAGCCGCTCCGTGGGGAAGCCGCCGGGGCCGATCTCGATGCCGCCGAGAAAGCGGACGCGGTCGTGTTCGAGGACCGTACGCAGGTTGTTCTGCAGGGACTTGATCTTCTCGTGGTCGGGCGCGACACCGTAACGGACGAGGCCGTACGGGCAGGGGAGCCGGTCGATGACGTCGACGCGCACCCCCGGCACGAGATCCTGCCGGATCAGGGACTGCGCGGTGTAGACCCCGCTCGGGCCCGATCCGACGACGGCGACCTGCAGCACGGCGGTGCTCCTTCCGCGAGGCGGCCTCGGGGGATGACCTCAGCATCGCACCCCTGTGCGTGAAGGGGGAGACGCCGTGAGGGGCGCGTCGATGCGGGCGTCGGTCCGGGCATCGATCCGGGTATCGATCCGGCCTCCCGCTCCCAAGCCGGTCGCCGCGCGGGCCCTGCGTGCCGTTCGTGACCTAATGCGATCGCACGGCTACCTTTTGATTGTGCTGGAGAGCCCCTTTCTTGGCGTTTCTGATCACTATCGACCGCATGTCGCCGAACCGCCCTCCTTTCACGTACGGCTGACCTTCGGTGACGGAGCCGCCATCGACGCGCGGGCCGTGGTGACGGAGGGGCGGATCACCCTGGAGGGCCTGCACGCTTCGCCTGCGCAACCGGGCGGCGCCTTCCCCGACGACCCGCCGCCCGCCGTGCACCGTGCCCGCCCGGCCTGGCCGCGCGGACGCGAGGGGCGGCTGAAGGCGGCTCAGGAGTACCGCGCGGCGCAGGCCGAGGGGCGTGATCCCGTCCTCGCGGTGATGCGGGCGACCGGCCGCAGCCGCCGCAGGTCCCTCAAGCTCATCGCGGCCGCCCGGGACGCGGGCGCGCTGCCCGCACGCCACCACCGCCGCTGAGCCACCGCCCCGACCGCCGCGCCGGTCACCACGCCCAGGCGGGCGTCCACGTCTCGCCGCCGCTCTGGGCCGACCGTGCCGCCGCGAGGTGGTCGCGCAGGGCGGCGAGCGCGGGATGCGGGTTGTCCCGGCGCCAGATCAGCGAGTGCGGATAGACCGGCGTGGGGCCACGCACCGCGATGCGCCGCAGGTCGTCATCGGCGGGCCAGTTGAGGCGGGTCTGCTCGCCGACGAAGGTGGACAGGGCGGGGGAGTCCGCGATCGTGTCGAGGAGGGGCTCGGTGCCGAACTCGGGTCCGGTCGCCTCGACGGTGAGCCCGAAGGCGGCGGCCAGCGCCTCGTAATAGGCGGCCCACTCGGTGCCGGCCACGAGACCGGGCATCCAGATCGTGTGCCCTGCCAGCTGCGCGGGGGTGATCGCGCGAGCGGCGGCGAACGCGTGGCCCGGCCCGGTGAGCAGCTGCACGGGCTCGTCGTACACGCGGGCGGCCTCGACACCGTCGGGCAGTTGCCGCGCGGGCAGGGTGAGGGCGCGGAACGACGCGTCGATCGTGCCCGCCCGGACGGCCGACAGGGCCGCGTCGGCGTCGAACAGTGTCACCACGTCCAGCTCGGTGCCGGGATGCGCACGGCGGAAGCCGCTCAGGAGCCCCGCGGGCGCGAGCCGCCGTCCGATCACGTCGACGCGCAGGGCCCTGCGGCCGGGCCGCACCGACGCCGCCGCCCGCTCCTCGGCCCGCAGAAGATCGCGGGCGTGGGGCAGGAACGCCTGCCCGTCGACGGTGAGCCGGGCACCGCGCGCGGTCCGGGTGAACAGCCGCACCCCGAGATCCTTCTCCAGCGCGGCCACGCGCTTGGAGACGGCCTGCTGCGTCACCGCGAGCGCGGCCGCCGCGGACTGGAACTGTCCGGCGTCGGCCACGGCGACGAAGGTGCGCACGGCAAGGAGATCCACGCACGCCATCCTAGAAGTACAACCATCGGTTGTGGCTGCTCGCGCCCAGCGGTTGTTTGACCTGCGGGCCCGTCGCCGGTTTGGATGCCGCAGGTCATGGAGGGCGGGTTCGAGGGCGAGGCGAGGGGTGGCACCGGGCATGGAGGTCAGAGGGTCCCTCGGGCGGCAGTTCGGATGGCTGTGGGCGGCGTACACGGTCAGTGCCTTCGGTACCCGGCTCGCATTCGACGCCTTCCCTCTGATCGCGATTCTGGCCCTGGACGCCGGGCCTACGGAGGTGTCGGTCCTCGCGGCTGCGGGGTTCGCGGTGGGTGCGGTGGTGGCGGTGCCGCTCGGGCCGTGGGTGGAGTTCCGCCGCAAGCAGGCGGTGATGATCGCGATGGACCTGGTCCGGTGCGCGGCGCTGCTCAGCATCCCCGCCGCGTACGCGCTCGGCCTGCTCGGCTTCGGCCAGCTCCTGCTGGTGGCGGTCGTCGTCGGCGCGGCCGACATCGCCTTCGGTGCGGCGAGCGGCGCCTGCCTCAAGGCGCTCGTACGGCCGGATCAGCTGCTCGTCGCGAACGGCCGCCTGGAGTCCACGAGTTGGACCGCCCTGATGCTCGGGCCGCCGCTCGGCGGAGCCGCGATCGGTCTCTTCGGCCCGGTGATGACAGTGGTGGCCGACGCGGTCAGCTATCTGCTCTCGGCCCTCGGGGTCCGCGCGATCGGCGGCAAGGAGCCGCACCCCGAGCGCACCGGACGGGCGACGGGCTTCCGGGCGGGCGACCTGCTCGACGGGTGGCGTCACATCCTGGCGGGCCCCGTGCTGCGCCCGCTGTTCTTCAACACGGTGCTGAACAACGGCCTGATCATGGCGACCTCGCCCCTCCTGATCGTCCTGATGGTCGGCGAACTCGGCTTCGCGCCCTGGCAGTACGGCCTGGCCTTCGCCGCGCCCTGCGTCGGCGGCCTGATCGGCTCGCGGCTCGCGGGGCGGCTCGTCGAGCGGTTCGGGCGGCACCGGGTCCTGCGCACCGCGGGGACACTGCGGGCGTGCTGGCTCATCGGCCTCGTCTTCATCGGCCCCGGTGCCGCCGGGCTCGTACTGGTCATCGTCGTCGAGTTCGGCCTGATCCTGTGCTCAGGGGTGTTCAACCCGGTGTTCGCCACCTACCGGCTCGATCACACCCCGGCGGACCGCGTCGCCCGTACCTTGTCCGCATGGTCGGTCACCAGCAAGCTCTCCATCGCGGCCATGACCGGCCTGTGGGGGCTGCTGGCCGGTGTCACGGGGCCGCGCACCGCGGTCGGGATCGCCGGGGTCCTCATCCTCGCCACACCGCTGCTGCTTCCGCGGCGCGACCACGAGCCGGACCTCACATCTTCCGCATCCTCGTGATCTCCGTCGTCTGCTGCGCGATCACGTCGTTGGCCATCTCCTCGACCTGGATGTTGTTGCCGTCGGAGAGCACATCCGTGGCCATCGTGACGGCGCCGTTGTGGTGCGTGATCATCAGTTTCAGGAAGAGCTCGTCGAACGTCTTGCCCTTCGCCGCGCGCAACTGCTTCAGCTGCCCCGCGGTGGCCATGCCCGGCATCGTGGAGTGGTCGTGACCGGCATGCTTCCTCGCGCCGCCGTGGTTCTTCAACCAGCCCTTCATGGCGCCGATCTCGGGGCGCTGCGCGGCCGAGATGCGATCGGCGAGGCGCTTGATCTTCGTGGATTGCGCACGTTTCGGGGCGAGTTCGGTCATCTTCAGGGCCTGGCCGTGGTGCGTGATCATCATCTGGGTGTAGGTGAAGTCCGCCGAGTTGGGGGCGTCGTCGTCGGTTCTCTTCTTGGCGGCGTCCTCCGCGGACATCGTCGCCGCCGTCTCGCCCGGTTTGCCGGGAGCGATGACGGAGGGCCCGGGGGCCGCCTTCTTCTCGGGTTGTGAACCAGAGTCCGAACCTCCCGAATCGCAGGCGCCGAGCGCGAGAACGGCGGCCGTGAGGAACACGGCGACGGCGGGCGTACGACGGTGGTGCACGGCTGCCTCCTGTGGCGCGCGGGGGAGTTGGGAACCGTCCTAGCACGCTTACGTGCGAGGTTGATCAAAAACTTTCATTACAGATGCGTTGCCATCTGTTGATCTGTGCATGCTGAGCACGATACTGCGGGGTGTCCGTGAACCGTTCAACTACGAACGGCGACTAGGGAGGACGCAGTGACCCTGTTGAACAATCCCCGAACACGGCGCAGACGCTTCGGCGTCGGCGCGGCCGCGCTCGGTCTGATTGCCGCGCTGTTCAGCGCAGCGCCCGCCGGAGCGACGCCCGACCCGGGCGACTCGCCCGCCGCGCCCAAGAGTGTGTCGAAGAGTGACGCCGCCGAGGCGAGGGAGGCCGTCAAGAGCGGCGAGATACCCGCGCCCGACGAGATCGTGCACTCGGCCAACATCAAGCATCTCGCCAACATCCCCAAGGACGCGCTGCCGGGGTTCAACACCGACCTCGCCTTCCAGGGGAAGTACGCCTTCGCGGGCAACTACGACGGCTTCCGCATCTACGACATCAGCAACCCGAAGAAGCCGCGGACCGTCTCGCAGGTCCTGTGCCCCGGTTCGCAGAACGACATCTCCGTCTCCGGGAACCTGCTCTTCCTCTCCACCGACTCCTCGCGCAGCGACAACTCCTGCAGCAGCACCACGCAGCCCGCGACGGAGAAGGCCTCGTGGGAGGGCATGAAGGTCTTCGACATCAGCGACAAGGCCAACCCGAGGTACGTCTCCGCCGTCGAGACCGCCTGCGGCTCGCACACGCACACGCTGGTGCCGGAGAAGCGCAACGTCTACGTGTACGTCTCCTCGTACTCGCCGAGCGCGACGTTCCCGGACTGCCAGCCCCCGCACGACGGCATCTCCGTCATCAAGGTGCCGCGCAAGGCCCCGCAGAAGGCGGCGGTCGTCGACTTCCCCGTGCTCTTCCCGGGTGAGGGCCCCGACGGCGGCGGCAACCCGGGTGGTCCCACCAACCCCGGCGTCTCCAAGACCACCGGCTGCCACGACATCACCGTGCTGCCCTCCAAGGACCTGGCCGCCGGCGCCTGCATGGGCGACGGAATCCTCTTCTCCATCAAGAACCCGGAGAAGCCCAAGGTCATCGACCAGGTGCAGGACAACAAGAACTTCGCGTTCTGGCACTCGGCGACCTTCAACCAGAAGGCGAACAAGGTCGTCTTCACCGACGAGCTGGGCGGCGGAGGCGGCGCGACCTGCGACGAGGCCACCGGCCCCGAGCGCGGCGCCAACGGCATCTACGAGGTCAAGGGCAAGGGCGACCACCGCAAGCTCGTCTTCAAGAGCTACTACAAGATCCCGCGCCACCAGGCCGCGACCGAGAACTGCGTCGCCCACAACGGCTCGCTGATCCCGGTCAAGGGCAAGGACCTGATGGTCCAGGCGTGGTACCAGGGCGGCGTCTCCGTCTGGGACTTCACCAACTCCTCGAAGCCGAAGGAGATCGGCTACTTCGAGCGCGGTCCGCTCAGCACGGACACGATCCAGACCGGCGGCTCCTGGTCGGCGTACTACTACAACGGCTACATCTACTCGAACGACATCGCCAAGGGCTTCGACGTCCTGAAGATCGACGACAAGCGGACGGACCCCGCCGAGCGGGTTCGCGTCGGTGAGCTCAACGTCCAGACCCAGCCGGACTACTTCGACTGACCGGACTGTCGCGTGAATCGCTGCGCGGAGCGCCTCGGGGACCGAGTCTCCTGCGCGGCCTGATCGGCGACGCGCGCATGTGTCCCGCCGGGCGGTTCGTCGCCCGGCGGGACCCCGAGCTCCCAGGCGAGCCCGTACCGCTGGAAGAGCTCGGCCCGCAGCGCCGACGGCGGCATCGGCGCCCCCGGAAGCAGCACCGCGAAGACCGCGCCCATCAGCAGGGCGCGCAGCAGCGGATAGTCGGTGTCCACGTCGGGCGAGCCATGGCGTACGACGGTGTCGCGGAGCAGCTCGGCGAGGTGCTGCTGCTCGGGGCAGCGCACGAATCCGTCCGCCTGCAGGATTCCCGCCATGTGCGTGCGCATCAGGAGGGGCTGGTCGCGGGCCAGGCCCAGGATCGCGTCGATGGCGCGGGCCAGGAGCTCGTCGCCGTCCGCCGTCCGCGGCTCCCGTTCGAGGGCGTCCTGGAGCGTGCGGTGCATCAGCCGGTGCACCGCTGACTGCAGGAGCTGGCGCTTTCCGGGGAAGTAGTACGACACCAGGCCGCGGGCCGAGCCCGCGCGGTCCGCGATGTCGCCGAGTGTCGTCGCCTCGTACCCGCGCTCGCTCACCAGGTCGACCGTGGCCTGCAGGAGCCGTTCCCTGGAACGCCTTCGCAACTCTTCATTGACCGATGCGCTACGCGGGGACATCCTGTAACTCCTGCGTTGACTGGCTGAGAGCCAGTATACTCAGTGTGTCGCGGACCAAGACCCTCAGTGGTCGTCTCATGGTCCGGTGCGACCTGGGGCAGGCAACACCGCGGGGGAGTGTTGCCTGCTCACAGGTGCCGATCGGCCGAACCCTCCTTACAGTGGGCCGGGGGGCCGAGGAGGCGTACTGAGATGGATCAAGAGCAGATTCTGTCCCGGATCTCGTCGATGGTCGACGACGAGCGGACGCTGCGGGAATCCCTTGCGGCGGGCGCGATCGACGAGGCGACGGAGCGCGCGAGGCTCGGCGCGCTGGAGCGTGAACTCGACCAGTGCTGGGACCTGCTGCGTCAGCGGCGCGCGAAGGCCGAGTTCGGCGAGAACCCGGACGAGGCGCGGGTCCGCCCCGCGACCCAGGTCGAGGGCTACCGCTCATGAGGCGCCCCGCACCCTGACGCGCACCGCTGCCCAGCCTTCGAGGCACGCGACATCTCAGCCCCCGTCGACGAGACCGAGGACGGGGCGCAGTCCGTCCGGCCGCCGGTCCACGGGCAGATGGTCCACGAAGTGGACGGCGCAGCCGAGTGCGGAGGCGCCTGCGTCCGCGTGCCGGTCGTCGCCCACCATCAGCGCGTCCGCGGGATCGACGCCGAGCGACTCACAGGCGTGCGCGAAGAGGCGTGGGTCGGGCTTCTGGATCTCGTGCTCGTACGACAGGGTGTACGCGTCGACGTACGGGTCCAGGCCGTGGGCGCGGAAGACGGGGCGCAGGTCCCACCCGATGTTGCTGACCACCGCGACACGGATGCCCCGCTCGCGGAGCCCGGAGAGCACCTCGGCCGCGTCGGCGTAGGGGCGCCAGGCCTCCGGCCGCATATGGCGGTCGTACAGGGCGTCGTGCAGGAGCGGATCGGGCAACGGGACCTGGCGCGAGAGGCCGGTGAACGCGGCGCGGTGCTGTGCCGCGCTGCGGTCGCGCTGGGACCACAGCTCGGCAAGGCGTTCGGGGACGTGGTCCGGCCGCGCCCCGC
The DNA here is from genome assembly GCF_040682375.1 of Streptomyces sp. NPDC051214. Classification (NCBI taxonomy): domain Bacteria; kingdom Bacillati; phylum Actinomycetota; class Actinomycetes; order Kitasatosporales; family Streptomycetaceae; genus Streptomyces; species Streptomyces sp. NPDC051214. Next base: position 256,025 of record NZ_JBFBAT010000008.1, on the reverse strand, counting down.
CCGGCAGCGCACCGGCCCGCTCGAGTCCCTCCGCCAGCCGCTCGAGCTCGGCCGCGGGAAGCGGAAGCCCGGCCTCCAGGAGCACCGCGCGCAGCCAGGACCCGGTGGACTCGATGCGGAACAGGGTCCCGGAGAAGTCGAAGAGCGCACCCTTGATCGTCATGCCAGGGATCCTCCGGGACGGGCGGAGGGGTGGTCAAGAGTGCTTTGCGGCGGGGGTGTTGGAGGGGGGCTAGGTGGTCGTGGGGGTGCTGGTGGCCGGGCGGTGTGTGTACGTGGCGATCGCGAGGGCCACCATCAACGTGCCGAGCAGCCAGCCGCCGACGACGTCCGAGGGCCAGTGCACGCCGTTCCAGACGCGGGTCACGCCGACCCCGACGACGGAGACCGCGGCGATCACGACGGCCGCGCGCCACACGGCGGCTCCGACGCCGTACAGGCGCAGCAGCCACAGGAGCAGTCCGCAGACGACCGTCGCCGTCATGGCGTGGCCCGAGGGGAACGCCGCGAAGTGCGCGGAGTCCACCGGGTCCGGCCAGCTCGGGCGCGGCTTGTCGACCGCGGCCTTGAGGCCCTGCTGCACCAGGGTGCCCACCGCGCAGGTGACCGCGAGCCACACGGCCGGGCGGTTCTCCCGGCGGTAGAGGAGCCACAGCACGGTCGCGGTGATCAGCAGGCGCATCGTCCACGGGTCCCACACCCAGTCGGTCAGGATGCGGCTGGCCTGGGTGAGGCCGTCGTGCGCGACCGCCCAGCGGTGCATGGTGCGCGCGATGTCACCGTCGAGGGTGCCGAGCGGGCCCCACTCCAGCTCGACCAGGAGGATCAGCAGGAGCGAGAGGCCGCCCAGGAGCGCGGCGACGAGCGGGGCGCGGGGCCTGCGGGGGCGGGGCGGACCGGGTGGCGAGTCGAGGGGTGCGGCGGGGTGCATGGAGAGATCCTCGCCGACGGGCGGTGCCGGGGGCCATCCCGGGGTGGTGTCCCGTGGGGTGCGCCCCGGCTTCCTCGGCCTCCGGCGGCAGGCCATCACCCCAGCGCGCGCAGCCCCGGCACGAACGTCACCAGGAGCGGGACCACCGGCACGAGCGCCGCGGCGGCCGTCAGGCGCAGCCGCCGCCCCGCGGTGAGCCGTGGCCGCGCGGACAGCAGCCGGTGCACCCGCTGCGGCACGTGGGCCTGCGGGGTCGGGCAGGGGCCGAACACGCCCCGGTCCTCGTTGAGCTCGACCAGTGCGAGGGCGATCGTCAGGCGCCCGAAGCGCCGCGAGGCCACGTCGTCGGCGGCCAGCTCGACGAGGCGGTGCATCTCGTCCCGGAACGCGGCGAAGACCGGCACCTGCGGGAACCCCGTGGCCAGCGCGCCCGAGCAGTGCAGGAGCCAGTCGTGCCGTGCCTGCGCGTGCCCCTGCTCATGGGCGAGCACGGCATCCAGCTGACGGCCCTTCAGGCGGCGCAACGCGGCGGTGGTGATGACCAGTTGCGGGGCGGACCCCGGCAGCCACCAGGCGTCGGGGCGCTCACCCTCGAGCACGACGAGACGGTCGGCGCCGGGCTCCTCGCCGGGCAACAGCGGTGCGCGCAGGCGGAGTTCGGTGCGCCCCTTGCGGCGCCTCGCCCGCGCCCGGACGATCTCGCGGGTCAGCATCGCGGCGGTCCACACGCCGCCGAGGGCCAGCGCCACGGCCGTCGCGGGAGCCCAGGAGCCGCCCGCCCCGAGCGCGTACGCGTCGACCACGTCGTGCGGCGCGGGGGCGAAGACGTGACCGCGCACGGCCTGCCATGCGGCGGCGGCGCTCAAGGTCATCGACAGGGCGCAGCACATGAGCACACCCGCCACGACGCACTGCCACGCCCACAGCGCGACCACCGGTTCACGCTCCGGCCAGTCGGCGCGTGCGATGAGGCGCGGGGCGACGACGGCGGCGAGGGCGCCCAGCAGCAACAGCGCAACGGGGAGCAACATGTGTCAAGACTATGAGGGCCGCGCCGTCGGAGGGTATGGCCTATCGCCGCAAGTGACGCACGCCACGGCCGTTCGCGGGGGTATCACCCCCTTACGGCGGCCGGGCTCGCCTCTCGCCCAAGGCCCGCGGCGGCCTACAGCGTAAGCAGCATCGCGATCATGGCGATCCCCATGGACAGGCGGCACACCATCGCCAGTTCGGTGCGGTCGCCCCACCCCATGACCGCGCCTCCGCCCCCGCCTCCGCCTTCCGCCGTCGCGAGCGTGGGCACGGGCAGCAGGCGGGCGCCCGACCACAGCACGTACCCGGCGAAGTAGAGCAGCAGTGCCCCGGTGAGCGCCGGGGCGCCCCCGCCGCCGTGGCCCGCGTGCGCAGTGGGCGTCGCGGCCATGGCCACCGCCATGTAGACCATGGCGCCCGCGCCGACCAGGTGATGCAGGTGGTGGCGGTCGCGTCGGGCCGACCACAGGGCGCGCAGCGCCGCCGCGCCGAACACGGCCGCGTACCCCAGCCAGGCCCAGCGCGGCGGGGTCAGGAGGGCCGCGGGCACCGCCATCACGGCCATGCCGAAGCCCATCAGGGCCTCGCCGCCGGCCGTCCGGCGCTGTGCCTCGATCCTGCTGCGCATCCGCAGCAGGCAGTAGGACCCGGTCGCCGCGCACAGCGCGACGAGCAGCCAGCCGGCCTGCGCCGGTCCGTGCACCGCGCACCTCCCCCATCGACGGTGTCCGCCCCTGGGGTCGATGCCCTCGCGCGGCGCGTCGTATGCGAGCGCATGGGTGTACGCGGGGAGCGCGGAGGGGGCGGACGCGGCGTGACGGACAAGACTTCCGAGGTAAATCGTTTTCGAGTAAAACACTTGCTAAGGTTCTGGGTATGAGCAGTGCACCACCCCCTTCGCCCCGCCCCTCCGAACCCTCCGGTCCCTCCGAACCCTCTGGGGCGTCTGGGCTCTCCGGCCCCTCTCGTGTCCGTCGACTCCCGCTTGCCGGTGTGCTGCGTCCGGGGAAGCCGTCCGACATCTGGTTCAAGCCCGCGTCGAGCGTGGTCGTCGCCACCGCGCCACCGAATCTGACGCTCCTCGCGCTCGGCCGCCTCGATCTGGTCATGTACACGATGGCCGGATCGTTCTGCGCCCTCTACACGCACAACCTCCCCTACGCCGCACGGGCCCGCGCCCTCGCCGGAGTCGTCGCCGGCATGCTGGCCAGTGTCGGCATCGCGATGGTCGCCGCCTCGCTCACCACGTCGGCGGCGGTGCTCGTGGCGGTCGGGGCGCTGCTCGCCGCCGCACAGAAGACGCTGTGCGACGCGACCCGCATCGGGCCGCCCGGACATCTCATCTTCACCTTCATCAGCTCCGCCACGCTGTTCGCGCCGCAGTCCATCGGGCAGGTCCCCGGTCACCTCGCCCTGACGCTCGGCGCGGGCGCCGTGGCCTGGCTGGTCGGCATGGCTCCCGCCCTGGTGCGGCCGCACGGCCCCGAGCGCCGGGCCACCGCGCGGGCCCTGCGGGCGGCCGCCGCGTACGCCGAGGCATCGGGCCCCGGCCGTGAGCGCGCCCGCCCCGCGGCGGCCGCGGCCGTCCACGCGGCCTGGCAGTCGCTGCTCGCCACCGGAGCCCGCACGGCGGCGCGCCGCGCCCTGGAGCGCCTGGTCATCCGGGCCGAGGACGCCCTGGCGGCACCCTCGTCGGCGGACCCGGCCCAGCTGCGCTCCTGGGCGACGGGCCTGCGCGGCACCGGCGCCGTGCCGCGCCCCGGCGGCGTACGGACCGACGAGGACGACGAACTCCTGGGCGTGGACGTGGAGTTGGCGGCAGAGGCGGCCAGGCCTTCCCTGTGGCGGCGGCTGGGCCCCGGATCGCCGCTGCTGCCCATCGCGCTGCGCACGGCGGTCGGCTGCGCGCTCGCCGGGTACGCGTCGCTGGCCCTGGGCGTCGGACGCCCCTACTGGGCGCTGGTCACGGCGGCGTCCCTCTATCAGGCCAACGTGACGCTCACCTGGAACCGGGGAGTGCAGCGCGTGGTGGGCAACCTCGTCGGCGTGCTCGCGTTCGCCGCGATCGTCCCGCTGGCCCACCTCAACCACGCCGCGCTGATCTTCTGCTGCCTGGCGCTCGCCTTCGGGGCGGAGGCGCTGATCGGCCGCAACTACTGGCTCGGCAGCGTGTGCGTCACTCCGATGGCGCTGCTGGTCACCGAGTTCGCCCGGTTCCAGGAGCCCGGCGAGCTGATCCTCGACCGGGTCGTGGACACGGTCGTCGGCGCGCTGCTCGGCATCGTCGCGGCGATGCTCGTCACCAACCGGCGCGCCGCCGACCACATAGAACTGGCCATAGACGCCACGGACCGGGCCCGTACCCGCGCCGAACAGGCCTTGGCCTCTCCGGCCCCCACCCCGGCCGCCCTGCGCCCGGCGCGCCGCGGCCTGACCGCCGCGCTGGTGGACCTGCGCACCGCCCACGACGCGGCGGCGGGCGAGTGGTGGCAGCGCGCCCTGCCGGACCAGCGGGTGATGATCGCCGAGCAGGCCGGACACCGTACGCTCGCGGCGACGGTACGCGGCATGGAGCAGGACGCACACGTAACGGATCAGGGCGCACACGTACGGGCGTGAAGGCCGGGCACGACGGAAGGCCGAGGACGGGGCACATGAGGGACGGCAGCAAAGGGGACCTGACGGGCGAGACGGGGACCCCTGCGGGGGGAGGGGGCGGCGCCGACGCCCCCCGCGACACCGTCGCCGCCGTCGTGCGGCAGTGGCAGGCCGTGCGGCCGGATGTCGACACAGGGCCGATGGAGGTCATCGGGCGCATCAACCGGTGTGCGGCTCTCCTGCAGCAGGCCGAGGACGCGCCGTTGCGTCGCGTGGGGCTGACCCGTCCGGAGTTCGATCTTCTCGGCGCGTTGCGCCGGACCGGACACGAGCTGACCCCGGGTGAACTGGCCCGCGAGACCTTCTCCTCGGGGGCCGCCGTCACCAAGCGCCTCAAGCAGCTCCAGGAGCGTGATTTGGTCGACCGGCGTGCCGACACCCGTGACCGCCGTGTCTCGCACGTCGGCCTGACCGACGCGGGCCGCGACCTGGTGGACTCGATCCTGCCCGACCAGCTCGCCTACGAGACCGTGGTCCTTGGCGGCCTCGACGAGGACGGTCAGGCGCAACTCAGCTCGCTGCTCGGGGAATTGCTCGGACAGCTCGAGGGCCGGCTCGGGCCGGCTCCGGGGTTCCGGGGGTGACGGGCGGCTGATCGGGTGGCGCCGCTGTCCTCTCAGTGGTCCTCGACCGACGCCGCCAGCAACTCCCGTGCCTCCGGCTCCACATGGTCCGCGTAGTACTCGTGCAGGGCCGTGCGGCCCAGCCGGGCGGCGAGAGGGCCGTCCCCCGCGGTGATCGCCGCCAAAACCTCGCGGTGGTGGGCTATGGAGCGCTCCATCCAGGCCGTGGTGTCCGTGACCCCCGCGATCTTCTTCTCGATGACCTCCACCACCGCCTCGTGCACGGCGCGTGCGCACAGGCCCAGGAGGGAGTTGCCGCTCGCCTCGGCAATGGCCCGGTGGAAGAGCGCGTCCGCCTCGCTGAACGCGTGCAGGGAGGCCGGGCCACCACGGCTGAGCGCTTCCATGCGGGTGATCTGTTCGCGCATCCGGGCGAGATCCTCCTCGCCGTGCAGGCGGGCGGCCAGACGATTGCTCTCCGCGTCCAGCACCATGCGGAACTGCACCAGTTCACCGAGCGTCGCCACGCTGGAGCGGGTCAGGCGGCCCAGGGCCTGGCTGAGGTTGTCGGGCGAGACACCGAGCACCTCGGCGCCCAGCGGGTCGCCGGGGCGGGAGCGGATCAGGCCCGCCGACTGCAGGACACGCAGCGCCTCGCGGACGGTGGAGCGGCCCACGCCGAAGCGGTTGACCAGCTCGCGCTCGGCGGGCAGCCGGGACCCCGGCGGCAGATCGCCGCTCAGGATGCGCTCCTCGATCTGCTCGGCCACCCGTTGATAGGCGCGGACCGGTGTGACCGGCCGGAACAGGTCGGCGTCGTCGGCGGCCATCGGCCCGCCCCCTCCACGGTACGTAGCTGACACGCGGTGCCGGCGCGGGAAATCCAAGATCTGGTGGTTGACCCGGCCGTGAACGTGGAGGCAGAGTACGGGAACTCAACTGGTCTGACCAGTCGACTGGCCTCGTGGTCGGCCGACTTGGAGGTTCCATGCACACCAGCTCACGTCACACCAGCTCACGTCACACCAGCTCACGCCATCCCGATGTGGCCGTCGACTCCGACGCCGTCGTCGCCTTCACCCAGGATCTGGTCCGCCTGCGTACCGTCAACGCGGCCGGGGCCACCGTGGTGGAGCAGCCCGCAGCCGACCTCGTCGCCGGGCTCTTCACCGAGTTCGGCTGGACATACGACGTGGTGGAGGTCGCGCCGGGACGCCCCAACACCATCGCCGTCATCGAGGGCGGAGGGGGCGACGGGCCGACCCTGATGTTCGAGGGGCACATCGACGTCGTCACGGAGGGGGACCCGGGCGACTGGAGCGTGGACCCCTACGGAGCGGAGATCCGCGACGGCAGACTGTGGGGGCGCGGCTCCGCCGACATGAAGTCCGGCGTCGCGGCGATGATCTACGCGGTGCGGGCCCTGCAACTGGCCGGCCCCTTCCCGGGCCGGGTCGTCATCGGCGTGCTGTGCGACGAGGAGGGGCTGATGCTCGGCGCGAAGGCGTTCGCCGCCACCCCGCTCGCGCGTGAGGTGGACGGGGTCATCGTCTGCGAGCCCGAGGGATACGAGGTGTGCACCTCGGCCCGTGGCGGCATCCGGCTCCGGCTCGATCTCGACGGGGTCATGGCCCACGGCGCCATGCCGCAGGAGGCCAAGAGCCCGATCGTCGCCGGGGCGCGCATCGTCGAGGCGCTCGCCCACGTGCAGGACTGGGCCCAGCAGCGGTACGGCACCCACCCGCACGCCGGGAGCGTGACGGTCACCCCGACCGTCCTGCACGGCGGAGACCCGGACCAGCTCAACGTCATCCCCGCACATGGGCTCGTGGGCATCGACGTACGCACGATTCCCGGCACCGACCACACCGAACTCATCGAGCGGGTACGGGAGTCCGCGATCGAAGCGGCCGGGACCGTGGGGGTGGGCGTCGGGCTGACCGTCGTCGACGACCGGCCCGCCGTCGAGATTCCCGACGACCACCCGGTGGTCACCGCGCTCGTCGAGGGGCACCGCCAAGTGCACGGCGCCGCACCGCCGTTCGGGGCGGTGCCCGGCACCACGGACGGCACCATCCTCACCCGCGACGCCGGCCTGCCGACCGTCGTCTACGGGCCAGGCGGGAAGTGGATCGCGCACCAGAAGGACGAGTTCGTCGAGGTGCGCGAGATCGTCGAGTACACGCGGGTGTACGCCGCGGCGGCGCGCTCGTTCCTGAACGGCGCGACCGGAGGTGCGCGATGACCTGCCCCGAAGGGCTGCCCGTCGGGGACGGCTGGGTGACCGCGCCCAGCAGCGGCCTCGTCCGCTTCCCGTACGACGGCGGTGTGATCGCCGAGGCGCCGATCGGCGACGCGGACCTCGCGGCACGGGCCGTCGAACACGCTGCCACGGTACGCGTGCAAGTCGCCGAGCTGCCCGCGGGGGTGCGGCGGCAGGTGCTCGCCGGGGTGGCCGGAACGCTGGCCGAAGCGGTGCCGGAACTGGTGGACCTCCTCGTCCTGGAGACCGGGAAGCCGCGGGTCGACTGCCAGGTCGAGATGGCGCGGGCGGTGGCCACCTGGCAGTCCGCCGCCGACGAGGTGGCCCATCTGCACGGCGAGACCGTGCCGTTGGACCTCCAGCCGTCCGGTGAGGGCCTCTTCGGCTACTGGACGCGGCGGCCCGTCGGCGTGGTGGTCGGCATCGCGGGCTTCAACTACCCGGTGCTGCTGGCCTCCCACAAGATCGCACCGGCGCTCGCCGCGGGGTGCCCGGTGATCGTCAAGCCGGCCCCGGCGACACCGCTCGCCACCCTGCGGCTCGTCCATCTCGTACGGGAGCAGCTCGTGGCGGCGGGTGCGCCCGCCGGAGCGGTGCAACTCGTCACGGGGGACACGGAGGTCGGCCGTACGCTCACCACGCATCCGGAAGTCGCCGCGGTCTCCTTCACCGGGTCGGCGGCGGTCGGCCACCGCATCGCGCGGGACGCGGCGCCCCGCAAGGTGGTCCTCGAACTCGGCTCCAACGCCGCGCTCGTCGTGGCCGCGGACGCCGATCTCGACGCGGCGGCCGACGCGGTCGTGCGGGGCGGGTTCTACGCCTCGGGGCAGGCCTGCATCTCCGTACAGCGGGTCGTCGTGGTGGCCGCGGTCGCCGAGGAGTTCGAGAAGCGGCTCGCCGAGCGGCTGCCGGACGTGGTGGTCGGCGACCCCCGGGATGCCGGGACCCGGGTGTCGGCGCTCATCGACGAGACGGCGACGGAGCGGGTCCTCGACTGGGTCGCACGCGCGCGGACGGCGGGTGCGCGGCTGATCGCCGGGGGAGTCCGCGACGCGGGGGGCCGGTGCATCGTCCCGACGCTGCTCGCCGACGTCCCCGACGGGGAGCCCGCCTGGGACGAGGAGATCTTCGGTCCGGTCGTCTGCCTGCGCACGGTGCCGGATCTGGACACCGCGTACGACCTCGTCAACGCGAGCCGCTACGGCCTGCACGCCGCCGTCTACACCAGCGGTCTGCGGGCCGCGCTGGAAGCGGTGGAACGCCTGGAGGTGGGCGGCGTGGTGGTGAACGAAGTCCCCGGCTACCGCAGCGACATCGCCCCCTACGGCGGCGTCAAGGACTCGGGCATCGGCCGCGAGGGCCCCAGGTTCGCGATCGAGGAGATGACGGTGACCCGGATGGCGGTCATCAGGCCTTGAGCCGGGTCGACCGTCCCTGCCCCCCGCAACGCTCTGAACCCGCAACGCCCCGCACCCACAACCGCCCCCAACCCCGGCCGCCCGGCCAGAGAGGCAGCAGCACCATGGATTACGGCAACCTGTTCCGGCTCGACGGCCGGCGCGTCGCGGTCGTGGGTGGTGCGAGCGGCATCGGTCGTGAGGCCGCCCGCGCCCTGGTCGCCCAAGGCGCGCACGTCATCGTCGCCGACCGGGACACGGAGGGCGCGGAACAGACGGCGGCGCTCGCGGTGCGCCCGGGTGATGCGGCGGACCCGCGCCTCGGTACGGCCGTCACGCACCCCCTGGACGTCCTCGACCCCGACGCCGTCCGCAGCGCCGTCGCCGCGTGGGGGCCGCTCGACGGGCTCGTCGTCACCGTCGGGGCCAACGTGCGCAAGCGCCTCGTGGACTACGGCCTCGACGAGTTCGACCGGGTCATCGCCCTGAACCTGCGCTCCTACCTCACGCTCATCCAGGCGGTCGCCCCCGGCATGGCCGAGCGCGGCCGGGGGAGCGTGGTCGGGTTCGCCTCGATGCGGGCCTTCCAGGTGGAGCCGGGGCAGGGGCCGTATGCCGCGTCCAAGGCGGGGCTGATCCAATTGCTACGGACGGCGGCCGCTGAATGGGGGCCGCAGGGCGTGCGCTTCAACGCTGTCGCGCCCGGTGTCGTCCGTACGCCGCTCACCGACCAGATCGCCGCCGACCCCGCATGGTTCGATGCCTACGCCCAGGCCTCCGCGCTCAAGCGGTGGGCCCGTGCCGACGAACTCGCCGGCGCCGTCGCCTATCTCGTGTCGGACGCGTCCACCTTCGTCACCGGCACCGTGCTGAGTGTCGACGGCGGCTGGACCGCGGTCGACGGCCGTTACGACCCGTCCGTGTGATCTGTGCCGTCGTCCGTACGCCGCCCCTCTAGGAGTTCCCCCCATGCCCCCCACAGCTGATGACGGCGCGCGACCAGACGCGCAGGACGGCGACCCGGCCGGCCCCCTGGACGGCCTTCCCACCCTCCGTGGCGTGGCCCGCCCCTCCCTCTGGCTGCTCCTCGTCCCCGTCCTCCTCTACGGCTCGGCCCCCTTCGTCGCCAACCGCATCGAGCCACGCGTCCTGGGCGTCCCCTTCCTCCTGGCCTGGGTCATCGCCGCCACGGTGATCAGCCCCCTGGTCATCTGGCTCGCCGCCCGGCTCGATCCGGCGTACCGCACGAATGCCGTCGAGCCCCTCCCGGCAGACGATCTCGCCGACGGCCTCGTGGGCACCGACACCGGCACCGACCCCGAAGGAGGCCGCCGATGAACGGCTCCGCAGCCGTCGCCACGACCATCTTCGGGCTCGCCATGGTCGCCACGATCCTGATCGGGGTGTGGAGCGCCCGCGGCCGGTCCAAGGGCCTCGCCGAGTGGTCCGTGTCCAGCCGCGGGCTCGGCGTCCTGTTCATCTGGCTGCTCATGGCCGGCGAGACGTACACGAGCTTCTCGTTCCTCGGCACCGCGGGCTGGTCGTACTCGTTCGGCGCGCCGATCCTCTACCTGGTCGCCTATCTGACCGTCGGTTTCGCCGTCGCGTACGTCGTGGGGCCCGCCCTGTGGACGTACGCGAGCCGGCACGGCCTCATCTCCATTGCGGACATCGCCGAATTCCGCTTCCGTTCACGGCCGGTGGGGATTCTCGTCGCCGTCGTCGCGACGGTCTTCATCGTCCCCTACATCCAGGTGCAGATTCAGGGCATGGGCGTCGTCGTGAACGCGATGACGTACGGCAGCGTCGACCTCAAGGTCGCCGCCGTCATCTCCTTCGTCGTGGCGGAGGTGTTCATCCTCGTGTCGGGCCTGCGCGGCTCGGCGTGGGTGAGCGCGCTCAAGGACATGCTGGTGATCGTCGCCGTCGTGTTCCTCGCGGTCTATATCCCCATGCACTACCTCGGCGGGGTCGGCGACTTCATGCAGCGCATGGTGACCGAGAAGCCCGAGTGGCTGACCTTCCCCGGGCACGAGTCGGGCGGGCGCAACGCCATGTGGTTCCTGAGCACCGTGGTGCTCAACGCCGTGACCATCACGATCTTCCCGACCACGGTCGCCGGTTACCTCAGCGCGAAGAGCCCGAACGCGCTGCGCCGCAACGCGCTGCTCCTGCCCTGGTACCAACTGCTCCTGTTCGTTCCGATGGTGGTCGGCGCGACGGCCCTGTTCGTGATGCCGACCCTGGGCAATCCCGACCTGGCCCTCTTCAGCCTCGTCACCGATTCGCTGCCCTCACCCGTCGTCGCGCTCATCGGCGTCGCGGGCGCGCTCTCGGCGATCGTGCCGATGAGTGTCTTCATGCTCTCCATCGGCACGCTGTGGGGCCGCACCGTGCTCGGTGGAGGCAACGGCGCCGACCCGCGGGCGCGCCGCCGAGCGCCCGGCAAGGCCGGTGACGCGAACGACATGCGGGCCAAGCGGCTCTCGCAACTGGTCTGCGTGGTGGCCGGGTTGATCGCTCTCGCGGGCAGTCTCTTCTACCCGAACACCCTCGTGGAGCTTTCCGTCCTGTCGTATGAGGGTCTGGCGCAGCTCGTGCCGGTCGTGCTTCTCGCCCTGTTCTGGCGGCGGTTGACCGCGCGCGCCGCGGTGGCGGGGATGCTCACCGGGCTCGCGGTGATGACCGCGCTGTGGGCCACCGACAACGACCCGTACCACGGTGTGAACGGCGGCATCATCGCGCTCGCCGCCAACCTCCTCGTGCTGCTCGCGGTCGTCTGGCTCGCCCCGGGCCCCGGGCCCGCCAAGGCATCCGCCACCGGCCCCGCTGTGCCGGACGAGAGCGCGACACAGGCGGGGGCCCGATGAGTGGCCCCTCAGCTCTGGTGCTGCCGCACGAGCAGATGGAGGCGGGAAGGGATGTGGTCGGCGTCCAGCACGAAGTCCACCCGGCCGGTCTCGATCGCGGACTTGGGCATCCCGTGGAACTTGGCCGTGGCCGGGTCCTCCACGATGACCGTGCCGCCGCCCTCCTTCACCGCTTCCACCCCACGGGCGCCGTCGCTGTCGGCCCCGGTGAGGACACAGGCGATGAGCAAGGGCCCGAATGTCTCGGCCGCCGACTCGAAGAGGGGGTCGGCGGCGGGGCGGGACATGTTGACCGGGGCTTCCTGGGACAGCGCCAGTCGGCCGTCCTCACGGACGCACAGATGGTGATCGGGCGGGGCGACGTACACCGTCCCGGGCTCCGGCAGCTCGCCTTGCTCGGCCAGCTTGACGGTCAGTGTGGTGTGGCGGGAGAGGATGGCGACGATGCGCGTCTCACGGGCACGCCGGAGGTGATGGGCCACCAGCACCGGCGCCGGGAAATCGGCGCCGAGGCCGCCCAGCAGCGCCTGCAGCCCCTCGATGCCCCCTGCGGAGGAGGCCACCACGACCGTGGCGCGCCGGGCCTGCGGCTCTTGCGGATATTCGCTGCTCACACGCGAACCCTAACTCTCCGCGGCGGCTCCTCGCGCGATGCCGCGTTCGGTGAGCCCTGCCGCGGAGGGGTTCGCCGAGCTGCTCCTGAGGGCCGTCGCGGAGGGTGCCATCCTCGTGTCGGACGACGGACGTGACCCGGCTCATGAGTGAGGCAAGCATGGCGGACAGGGACGAATTCGAGGTGCCGGGGCTCCGGGAGGCCGTGGAGATCCGGATCGACCGGTGGGGTGTCCCGCATCTGTACGCCGCGTCCCAGGACGACCTCTTCCTGGCCCAGGGCTTCAACGCGGCCCGCGACCGCCTCTTCCAGCTCGACCTGTGGCGGCGGCGCGGACTCGGGCTGCTCGCCGAGGTATTGGGGGAGCGGTACGCCGAACACGACCGAGCGGCACGGCTGTTCCTCTACCGCGGCGACATGGCCGGGGAATGGCGCGCGTACGGCGACGACACGGAGCGGGTGACGACGGCCTTCGTCGACGGCATCAACGCGTACGTGTCGCTTTGCCGCGCCGATGCGACACAACTCCCGCCCGAATTTGCCCTGTTGAACTACGAACCGGCGTACTGGCAGCCCTCCGACGTGGCCCGCATCCGCAGCCACGGCCTGCAGTACAACCTCCGCGACGAGGTCGCCCGAGCGCTCACCCTCCGCGACCACGGCCCCGAGGCGGAGGAGCTGCGCCGCCGCCGCGAGCCCGCCCCGCACCGGCTGCGCGTCCCCGAGGGCCTGGACCTCTCCGTCATCCCGGCCGACGTCCTGCGCGTGTACGACATGGCCACCACGCCCCCGTGGGCGGCGGACGCCGCACCCCGCCAGGGCCTTGACGGCTCCAACAACTGGGTCATCGCGCCGTCGCGCACCGCCACCGGACGCCCCCTCCTGGCCAACGACCCGCACCGCGGGATCGCCCTGCCCGCGCTGCGTTACCTCGCGCATCTCTCGGCACCGGGCATCGACGCCGTCGGAGCGGGCGAACCGGCCCTTCCCGGCATCTCCATCGGCCACAACGGGCACGTCGCCTTCGGCCTGACGATCTTCCCGATCGACCAGGAGGACCTGTACGTCTACCGTACGAACCCCGAGAATCCCCACGAGTACTGGTACCAGGACCGCTGGGAGCCGATGACACAGGTCAGGGAGTCGATCCCGGTGCGTGACGGCGACGCGGTCCCGGCCGACCTGTGGTTCACCCGCCACGGCCCGGTCATCCGCGAACTTCCGGAGCGGAACGCGGCGTTCGCGGTACGCGCCGCCTGGCTCGGTCCCGGCATGGCCCCCTACCTGGGCAGCATGGACTACATGCGGGCGGCGAGCCCCGACGCGTTCGTGGCGGCGATGCGACGCTGGGGCGCTCCCGGCGAGAACCAGGTCTACGCGGCCCCCGACGGCACGATCGGCTGGCGGCCCGCCGGACGCGTCCCCGTCCGCCCCAACTGGGACGGCACGCTCCCGGTGCCGGGCGACGGTCGCTACGAATGGGACGGCTTCCTGGACGTGGAGGAACTCCCCTCCGTCCGCGACCCGGCCCAGGGCTGGTTCGCCACGGCCAACCAACTGAACCTGCCGCCGACGTACCCGAACGCGGAGAAGACGGTGACGTACGACTGGTACGCACCGACCCGCCACGACCGCATCACGGAAGAACTCGGCTCGCACAGCTCCTGGACGGTCGAGGACTGCGTACGCCTGCAGACGGACTACGTGAGCCTGCCGGGACGGCGGATACAGGGGCTGCTCATGGGCCTTGAGGACAGCCGGGCCGATGTCGCCACCGCCCTCTCCCTCCTGCGCGCCTGGGACACCCGTCTCACCGCCGACTCATCTGCCGCCGCCCTTTTCGAGGTCTGGTACCGGCGGCATCTGCGGCCCGCGCTTTTGGTGCGGGCCCTCGAGGGGGTCGTGGGTGAGGAGCAGCGTGACCGGGCCCTGGCGTGCGTTCTGCCCGCCGAGGACGCGGCGGCGGATGCCCGCGTCGATCTGGAGCTTCTGGACGGTGACCCGGACCCCGGCCTGCTGCTCGGCACGCTCTCCGCAGCCGTGGACGAGCTCGTCGGGCTGCTGGGGGACGACCCCGGCGCCTGGTCCTGGGGCGCCCTCCACCACGCCCACCCGCACCACCCCATCGCCGCGCTGCTCGCCGGGCCCGCCCCGGAGTGGGCCGCCGTGGGGCCGGCCCCGCGTGGCGGCAGCGGGGACACCGTGGGAGCCGCCGCCTACGGGCCAGGGTTCCGGCAGACCGCGGGGGCCACCTTCAGGATCGTGGTGGACGTCGGCTCCTGGGACGACTCCGTGGCGATGAACTCGCCGGGGCAGTCCGGCGTTCCGGGCAGCCCGCATTACGACGACCTGTTCGCGAGCTGGGCCGCCGACGGTTCCTTCCCGCTCCTCTACTCGCGGGAGGCGGTGGAGAAGCACACGCGGCGGACGATCACCCTGCGACCGTCCGCCGCGGACGGTCAGGGGCCCGCCGACCCGAAGGGCAGGTAGTCCTCCTCGTATCCGAAACAGCGTGGGCCGGTCAGCGCGAGGCCGCCCGGAGTGATCCAGCGCGGATCGCAGCGGGCGGCGACGACGCTGACGCGCTGGCCGTACCGCAGGCCCTCCGTGGTCACCGGGTCGCCGGTCTCACTGTCCAGGACACAGATCAGGTCGGGCGTGGTCGCCACGGTCACCCCGTCGCGCGTGGCCATCAAGTGCTCGTTCTGGAAGCCGAGTTCGAGCACGCGGCCCGCGTCAGCGCGCGTTCCCTCGATGCGGGCGTGACCGCGGGCGAAGCCGCCCTCCGTGCGGCGCGCCACGTCGGCCACCCGGCCCGCCAGGAGGGGGATGCCGTTCAGGAGCGACCGGGCGGCCGCCACCGGATCACCGTGCACGGCGCGCGCCTCGCGCACCACGGCACCCAGGCGACCGGCGAGCGTCAGCGTCGCAGGGACCAGGCCGTCGGCGAGCTGATCGCCGCGCAGCACCGTGTCCGCGCAACTGATCTGGCAGCCGAGCTCCACGCACACCGCGCGGGCGATCCGCTCGGCGGCGTGGTTGTCGACGGCCTCGACGACGATGGTGTTGCCCTTGTCGTCGGCGAGCGCCATCGGCGAGTTGGAGATCCCGGCGAGGCCGGGCAGCACCATCTGCGCCTCGGGGAACGCCCGCCCCATCGCGTCCCCGTCCACCAGCGGCAGCCCGGCCCGCGCGGCGCACGCGATCGGCAGCATCGAGTTGACCCCGCCGACCTCCAGCGGCGTCAGGTGCGTGGCCCGGCGCCCGAGGTGTCTTTCCAGGGCACGCAGCGCGTCCAGGTGTTCCCGCCCGTTGGGCACCCGTTCCAGAAGGACGGTGGGCGCGCCCATGCCGGAGATGGGGACCACGGTCGCGTCGGCGTCGACCTCGTCGATGGCGACGACCCGCACCGGACCGTGCGCGCGGATCGCCTCACGGGCGAGCAGCTTGCCGATGTACGGGTCGCCGCCCCCGCCCGTGCCGAGGATGCCCGCGCCCCGCGCGATGTCGTCGAGGTTGCCGAGGGTGATCTCACGCATGGGTGACCGCCCCGGCGCCGGGCGCGCAGGCCCCACCGAGAAGCCCCAGGTCCAGATCGCCCACGGCCCTGACCCGGATGCGGGTGGCGCCGCCGGGCAGATAGGCGAGCGGCACTTCCTCGATGTCGACGACGCGTACGCTCCCGGCGCGGGCCCCGGCGTCCAGCGCACGCCCGACGGCCTCTTCCCGGGCCCCGGCGAGCACCGTGTCCCGGTGGCCGTCGGGGACGCGGAAGACCCGGTCGACCTCGCCGCCGACCTGCGCGATCGCCGCGCCCACCGCGTTGGCCACGTCGAAGTGGGCCGGCCGGCGCACATCGGTGAAGCCGGGCAGCGCGTCGGGCAGGAGGATGGAACCGCCGCCCACGACGACCACCGGCAGCATCGCGGCGGAGGTCCGCATCCGGTCCACGCCTTCGGCCAGCCGTTCGTCGACGCGGTCCAGGGCGCGTGCGGTGAACTCACGTGCCAGGTGGGCGACATGACGCCCGTGCCCGATGTCCGCGCGGCCCGCGGCCACCGCGAGATCCGTGGCCGTCAGCCGCCTGCCGCCGAAGACGAGCGCTTCCCGTGTGAGCAGATGGCCCACCGACCGCGGTCCCGTCTCGCCGTCGCGCGACACCAGGGACCCGCCGCCGATGCCGAGCGAAAGGACGTCAGGGATACGGAAGTTGGTGCGGATCCCCGCGGCCTCGCTCTCGCTGCCCGCCTCCCGCGGATAGCCCCCGCTCAGGACGCCGATGTCGGCGGTCGTGCCGCCCACGTCGACGACCGCGCAGTCCCCGATCCCGGAGAGGAGCGCCGCACCCCGCATCGAGTTGGTCGGCCCGGACGCGAACGTCGCGACGGGGTAGGCGCGCGCGAAGTCGACGTCCATCAGCGTCCCGTCGTTCTGCGACAGGAAGAACGGCGCGGTGATCGACATCTCGGCCAGTGCCTTGCCGAACGACTCGACGATGACGGTGGCCAGATCCCGCAGCGACGCGTTGATGATCGTGGCGTTCTCGCGCGCGAGGAGCCCGACCCGGCCGAGATCGTGCGAGAGCGAGAAGTGCACGCCCTCGCCCAGCTCCTCCCGAAGGATCTCGGCGGCGCGCCACTCGTCCGCCTCGGCGACCGGCGAGAAGACCGATGACACGGCGACCGAGGTGAGACCGCGTGCGGCGATGTCGGCGGCCGTCCGGCGCAGCTCGTCCGGGTCGAGGGGCGACAGCGGCCGCCCGTCGAACTCCCGTCCGCCGTGGCAGAGATAGCCGTGCCCGCCGACGGCGGCCCGCTGCCGCTCCGGCCAGTCCGCCATGGGCGGCAGGGCGGCGGTGGCGGGAAGGCCGAGGCGTACGGCGGCGACCGGGGTGAGCCGGGCGCCCTCGACGAGCGCGTTGAGGAAGTGCGTGGTGCCGATCATCACCGAGGTGATGGATTCGACGGGTGGTGCGAGGCTCCGGATCGCGCTGGTGACACCGGAGGTGACGTCGGGCGTGGTCGGGGACTTGGCGGCCGCGAGCACGCGGTCGTCGGGCCCCAGAAGGGCGGCGTCGGTGTTGGTCCCACCGACATCGATGCCGATACGCATGGTGGTGGAGTCCTTTGTGTGGCGACAGGCGGGCGGGTGATGCGTAGTACGGACGTGACGCGCGCCGTGATCAACCAGACGGCGAGACGGCGGGCTCCGGGGCGTCTCGCGGCCATCTGGTGGCTGCATCGACCTTCAGACGGCGTCCGCGTCGTTCCGGAACCCCGGAACATCGGCCTTTCGCCGTCCTGTCCAGGATCTCGGCACGCGGAAGCGGCGCCTACCCCACCACTGGTAGTCGCCGCCCGCCCGAACGACCAGGGAGGAATCCGCTGCCCCGGCGTGCGCGCGGCACCCTGCCGTGCTCCCGCGCGAAGGCCGGCGCTCGCAGCTCGCGAGCACCGGCCTTCGTGTGCACCCTGTCTGTGGCCCTACGGGAACAGCGGCTTCTCCGGGGCCATGGAGCGCGCCGCCACCTCCGACGTCATCCGCGCGTGGATCTCGTCCGGCGAGAGATAGACGTCCGTCTTCTCGAAGTCCGCCAGTGTGGCGGGCCGCTGGGACTGGAAACCGGTGCGCACGTAGTCGTCGCCCGCGAGCGCGTTGAGCCCCCAGTTCGCGGCCGTACGGAAGCGCGCGGTGACGGTCCGCAGGGCCCCCAGGTGGTAGCCGCGCGCGACGATCTGAGCGGGCAGCCCGGTCAGCTGCACGCCCAGCGGCTTCGACACGGCCTGGATGCCGCCGAGGTCCACGACCAGGCCCATGTCCTTGTGCCGGTAGGGGGTCAGGGGCGTGCCCCGCAGGGCCGCGGTGACGTTCTTGGCCGCCGCCCACCCCTGGCGCATCGCGTGCTGCGCGGTCGGCGGGCAGATCGCGTCGCCGCCCTTGGCGAGGTCCGGCACGGCCGCCGCGTCACCGAGCGCGAACACGCCGTCCATGCCCGGAACCGTCAGCTCCGGGTCGACGACCAGGCGTCCGCGGTTGGTTTCCGCGCCCAGCGTGGCGATGAGCGGGCTCGGCGCCACACCGGCGGTCCAGATCAGCGTCCGGCAGGGCAGCGCGCGCCCGTCGGTGAGGGTGACGGTGTCCTCGGTGGCCTTGTCCACGGTCACCCCGAGGGACACCTCGACGCCACGCCGCCGCATGATGTCGAGCGCCTTCTCGCCGAGCCGGTCGCCCAGTTCGGGCATCAACTTCGGTGCCACGTCGACCAGATGCCACTTGATCTCCGCGGGGTCGAGCCCCGGGTACCGCTTGGCCGCCGCGCTCGTCAGGCGGTGCAGATACGCCGCCGTCTCCGTCCCGGCGTACCCGCCGCCGACGACCACGAACTGCAGCCGGGACTCGCGCTCGAGCCGGTCCGAGCTCGCCGACGCCAGGTCGAGCTGCGAGATCACGTGGTCGCGGATCCAGGCGGCCTCGGCCAGCGTCTTCACGCCCACGGCGTGCTGGTCGACTCCGGGGATGTCGAACTGCCGGGTCACGCTGCCCGGGGTCAGGACGAGGTAGTCGTAGCGCTCCACGACCTCCTCGCCGTTGATCTTGCGTACGATCACGGCCTTCGCGCTCGGGTCCACGCCGATGGCCCCGCCCGGCACGATCGCCGTACGGCGCAGCATGCGGCGCAGCGGCACGGCGACCGACTGCGGGGTCAGCACGCCCGACGCGACATGGGGGAGCAGGGGCAGATACAGCTGGTGGTCCTGGGGGCTGATGAGCCGCAGTTCGGCGTCCTGCGCCTTGAGCGTCCGCTCCAGCTTGTGCGCGCACTCCATACCGGCGAAGCCACCGCCGATGATCAGAATCCGGGGACGTTGCATACGAGATCGCTCCAGGGTTGGGCGAGGGGTCCGGTCAATCCTCCGACGAGGGGCGGCCCGGCGCACGTCGGGTGCGCCGGGCGGGGAGCCCGAGTACCCCGCGACCGCCGGACGAATACCCCCGGACCGTCGAATCAGCCGCCTGCCCCGGCGAGCCGCAGATAGTCCCACGGATCGTGCGCGTTCAGGACGGTGAACTCCGCCGTCCGGGTGGCGATCTCCCGCAGCCGCCCCTGATTGGCGACCCGCAGCTCGGCGTCCACCTGGGCGTCGAGCTGGATGATGTCCATCAGGGGATGCGAGTGCGGGGCCTCGGCGGCGATCTCGCGGTGGTAGAAGTACGCGTCCCCGGCGTGCACCAGCCACCGCCCCCGGTCGCGCACGGCGACGGCGGCGTGCCCGGCGCTGTGCCCGCCGAGCGGCACGATGAGGAACTCCTCGCCGAGTCCCGTCAGTTGCCGGACCCCGGAGAAGCCGGCCCAGTCCTCGCCGACGCCCTCCTCGTACGTCTCCCAGCGCGGGCCGTGCGCCCAGTGCGCGGGCCGGTAGCGGCGGCTCGGCGCCTCGGTGAGAGCCGCGGTCAGCTCGGCGGCCATGAGGTGCACGCGCGCCTCGGGGAAATCGGGAAGGCCGCCGCTGTGATCGACGTCCAGGTGTGTGAGCGCGATGTGCCGTACGTCGGACGCCGCGTATCCCAGCCGTTCGACCTGCGAGAGGGCCGTCTCGGCGAAGTCCAGTTCCGGCGCGGCGAATTCGGTCCAGTCGGGGTCGAGGGACGCCAGCGGACTGCGTACGTCGTCCCGTCCGAGCCCGCTCTCGACGAGGACGAGCCCCTCCGTGTCGGTCTCCACCAGCAGGCAGTGACACACGGCGTGCAGGGGCGGCGGCCCGTCGTAGGTGGGCTCGATCTTCAGCATGGAACCGCAGTTGAGGTGATGGACCTTCACGCGCCGCTCACCGTCCCCTTCGGGTTTTCCAGGCTTCGCGCCACGACGGAGGCGACGCGTCGGGCCACCGACGTGATGACCGCGGTGTCACGCCGCACCTGCGCCAGGAGGAGAGCTCCCTGCAAGGACGACATCACGAGTTCGGCGAGTTCGGCCGCCTCGTCATCGGCGGCGCCCCAGCCGCGAAAGGCCTCCGCGAGCCCCGAGAGCCAGGAGTCGTAGGTGACCTGGCAGACGTCGCTGATGGGCCCCTCGCCACCTGCCTGTTCCAGCGCGACGGTGGCGACGGGGCAGCCGTCCCGGAAGCCGGACTCGCGCAGCCCGCGCGCGAGGAGCTCCCCGACCCCGAGGACGGCGTCCTCGGCTCCGCCCGCGCCGCCCACGACGGAGGCCATGCGCGCGCCCATCTCGCCCCCGGCGAGCGCCACGGCCTCGGCGGCCAACTGTTCCTTGCCCTGCGGGAAGTGGAAGTACAGCGACCCCTTGGGGGCGCCGCTCTCCGCGAGCACCTGATTGAGGCCTGTGGCGCCGTAGCCCTGCCGTTGGAACAGCTCGGCTGCCGTGCGCAGGATGCGGGCGCGGGTCTCTCCGCGTGTCTTGGTCACACCCGAGACAATAGACCGACTGGTCTAGAGAGAACAAGAGGTCGCACGCATGGCCGAGCGCGTACGGGCGGCCCCTGCGTCAGATTCCTGGCCGGTACCGGATCGGATGGTCCTCCGGCACCTCGACGATGACGATCTTCACGCCGTCCGGGTCCGCGATCCACATCTCGACAAGACCCCACGGCTCCTTCAGCGGCTCCCGCACCACCTCCACCCCCCGGGCCACGAGTTCCGCGTGCGCCGCCCGCGCGTCCGCCACCTGCAGCCACAACTGGAGGCCCGGAGCGGGCGGGGTCTCCGAGCGCCCGGAGACCTCCAGGTGGCCGCCGCCCAGGAAGTAGACGGTGCCGCGGTCGGGGCCCGTGCCGAACTCGCGGTAGACGGCGAGGCCGAGCGCCTCGCCGTAGAACGCGCGCGAGCGCTCGGGGTCGGTGGGCCGGAGAAGGGTCCTGCTGCTCAGTACATGCACCATGCAGCCGCACCTTAGTGGGGGGATACGCTCGACCGTGCCTCGCCCACGCCGCGTCCGACAGCGGCGGGCCAGAGAGATCGGAGAACCCGCCCCATGGACACCGCCCCGCGCCCCAGCACGAGCGACCTCACCGTCACCGCGAGCGACCTCACCTTCCGGGACGCCACCGACGCGGACGTCGACGCACTCGTCTCGCTGATCCAGTCGGCGTACCGCGGTGACGCGAGCCGGGCCGGCTGGACCACGGAGGCGGACATCCTTCAGGGGCAGCGGACCGACCCGCAGGGTGTCGTCGATGTCATCAAGTCATCCGCGAGCAAGCTGCTCACGGTCGAGCGGGACGGCGGGATCGTCGCCTGCTGCCAGCTCGAACACCGCGGGGAGTACGCCTACTTCGGCATGTTCGCGGTGAGCCCGGCGCTCCAGGGCGCGGGCCTCGGCAAGGTGATCATGGCGGAGGCCGAGCGGCGGGTCCGCGAGGCGTGGGGGGTGCGGGAGATGCACATGACCGTGATCTCCGTACGCGACGAGCTCATCGCCTGGTACGAGCGGCGCGGCTACCGCCGTACGGGAAAGATGACTCCCTTCCCGTACGGCGACGAGCGCTTCGGCGTTCCACAGCGTGACGACCTGCAGTTCGAGCTGCTCGTCAAGCCGCTGGTCTGAGCGGGGGCCGGCTCACGCCGTGAAGCGGCCCGTCCGCTTGATCTCCGGGTAGTCCGTGGTCGCCCCGTCGAGCTGCAGCGCGCGTACGAGCCGCAGATCGTCCTGCGTGTTCACGACCCAGCCGATGATGCGCAGGTCGGCCTTCTTGGCGCGCTCCACGATCTCCAGCGTCAGCCGCCTGATGTTCAGGACGAGGGTGGTGGCACCGACCGCCGTGGCGCGCTCCACGACGTCGGTGCCGTAGCGGCTGGCGACGAGAGCGGTGCGCACGCCGGGGACGAGGCGGGCGATCTCGGCGATCGCCTCGTCATGGAAGGAGATCACCTCGACGCGGCCGACCAGATCGCGCCGGTGCATCACCTCGGCGAGGGCGCGGGCGGCGGCCACGTCCTTGATCTCGGCCTGCAGCGGCGCCTTCACGGCGTCGAGGACCTCTTCGAAGACGGGGATGCGCTCCCCGCGCCCCGCGTCGAGCTCCCGCAGCTCGGCCAGGGTCTTCTCGGCGATCGGTCCCTTGCCGTCGGTCGTACGGGCCACGTCCGCGTCGTGCATGACGACGAGGGCGCCGTCCTTGCTCAGATGCAGATCGAGCTCGATGAGATCGAGGCCCGCGGCTTGCGCGGCGATGAAGGACCGGAGGGTGTTCTCGGGTTCGACACCCATGACCCCGCGGTGACCGATGGTGAGGAAGTTCAAGGGTTACTCGCTTCCGTCGACGGCGGCTCGGTGGCCGCGGGGAGGTGCCACGCGGCAAGGTCGCAGCCTAACGGCCCGCCTCCGCGAAGAAACCGCCCCTACGGGGGTGCCCGGCCGAATCGGAGTCGTCCGCTCTGCTCCCCACGATCCCGAGCAGAAGGCCGGTGATGACGGCGGCGACAAGGACGGCGCGGGTGGTCACAGGTGCACTGCTCCATACGGCGGGGTCGGCTGACCCCGCCCGTCCTACCGGCTCGGGCCCCCGCGCCGCGAGCCACGTCACCCCTGGGTGGGCGAGTCCTCCGGGGGTTGACCGAGGGGAGCGGAGGCGCCCATCTCCGTGAGGTCGACGAGCATCGCCTCGGCCAGCTCGATCTCCGCCTCGAGGCGCCGCCCGCTCCAGCGCAGGGCGATCTGCGGGTGCGTCCAGGCCGCCTCGCCGTCCGCCGCCGCGAGCGCGTCGTGCACCTCCTTGAGCTCGCCCCGCGTGTGCGCGATGTGCTCGGCCACCAGGGCCCGCAGGTGCTCCGGCGCCGCAAGGTGCCCGAGCCAGACCCGCAGGAGCAGCGGGTGCTTCAGCACGGCGGGGCCCGCGTCCCCGGCGCCCCCCGCCCAGCCGATCAGCGCGGCACGCCCCTCGGCGGTGATGGCGTACGACCGCTTCGCGCGAGGCTCCTCCGGACCCGAGCGCCGCGACGTCGCGTACCCGAGTGCCTCGAGGCGGCGCAGCTCGGCGTAGATCTGGCTGATGGCGGGGGACCAGTAGAAGTGGCGCAGTGAGGCGTCCGCCCACTTCTTCAGTTCGTATCCCGTGCGCTCCCCGGGGAAGGAGAGCAGGCCGAGGACGGCCCACGCGGTCGGCGGCAGCTCGGCGGGCCGACGCGAGGAAAGGGGACCCTGGGGGGAAGTGGAGCGGGCGACTGCCATATGACTGATTGAAGTGAACGTCACAGTCCCGGCGCAAGATGTGTGCGGTGCGAAGGACATGCGCGGGTATAGGGGGTTCATGAGTGATCTCCCGACGTCGCACCTCCGCCGACTGCTGGGCGCCACGGACCGCCTGGCGTTCCACCGTGTGGCCGCCCGGTCCTGGCCGGCGGCTCAGCCCGTCCTGCCCCGGCTGAGCCGGGCGGCCGACCACGGTCTTCTGTGGTTCGGCATCGCGGCGGGCATGTGGGTGTTCGGCGGCGCACGCGGCAGGCGCGCGGCGGTGCGGGGCGTCTCCTCGCTGGCCCTCGCCTCGGCCACGGTCAACACGCTGGGCAAGAGCGCGGTGCGCCGCTCCCGGCCGGTCCTGGACACGGTGCCGGTGATAAGGCACCTGTCGCACCAGCCGATCACCAGCTCCTTCCCCTCCGGGCACTCCGCGTCGGCTGCCGCCTTCGCCACGGGCGTGGCCCTGGAGTCGCGGGGACTCGGCGCGGCCGTCGCCCCGATCGCGGCGTCGGTGGCCTTCTCCCGCGTCTACACGGGCGTGCACTACCCCAGTGACGTCCTGGTCGGCGCGGCCCTCGGCGCGGGCGCCGCCTACGCCGTGCGCGGCATGGTGCCCTCCCGGTCACAGCTGCCGCCGCCCGCCCGGCCACGGACGGACGCGCCCGCGCTGCCGGAGGGCGAGGGCCTCGTCGTCGTGGTGAACCCCTCGTCCGGGGCCCAGCCGCAACTCATGGACCCGGTGCGGCAGTTGAAGATGGCCCTGCCCCGCGCGGAGGTGATCCTCTACGAGGAGGAAGCGGGGCCGCTGCCCAAGGTCCTGGAGGAGGCCGCCAGGGACGCCGCCCGGCGCGGCGGGGTCTTCGGCGTGTGCGGCGGGGACGGCACGGTGAACGCCGCCGTGACCCCGGCCCTGCGCTTCGACGTGCCGCTGATGGTGCTGCCCGGCGGAACGTTCAACCACTTCGCCGCCGACCTGGGCGTCGACACGGTCGCGGACGCCTGCATCGCCCTCGCCGAGGGCAGCGCCGTGCGGGCCGACGTCGGCCGGGTCAAGCCCCTGGCCGGGATCGGTCCCGACGGCAAGACGTACTCCGAGCCCGTGTACTTCCTGAACACCTTCAGCCTCGGCTCCTACCCCGAACTCGTCCGCATCAGGGAGGAATGGTCCCCGAAGATCGGCGGTCCGCCCGCGGCCCTGCTCGGCGTCGCCCAGATCCTGCACACGGGACGGCCGCTGCGCGCGGTGGTGAACGGCAAGGCCCGCTCGATGTGGATGCTCTTCGCGGGCAACGGCGCCTACCGCAGCACCGGAATCGCCCCGGTGCGCAGGCACGACCTGGCCGACGGGCTGCTCGACGTCCGCATCGCGCACGGCGGTCGCTTCGCGCGCAGCCGTCTGCTGGCCGCGGCCGTCGTCGGCCAGCTGACCAAGACCCGCCTGTACGCCTCCGCCAAGGCTCAGCGCCTGGTCATCTCGGGCCTGCCCGAGGGCACACAGATGGCGTACGACGGTGAACTCGCCCCCGCGCCCGCCGCGCTGCTCCTGGACAAGCTCCCCGAGGCGCTCACCGTGTACCGGCCGACCCGCGACTGACCGCGGGACGGGCCCGTGAGGCGTTACGCCAAGCGGAGCACTCGGGGTGCGGGCCGCTTCCGTCACCAGTGTGCTGGCCTTCATGGGCTACGACATAGACAGCCCGCGTGAAGCGGGCAGCACACGACGCGACGTACTCGGCGTCGCCGCGGTCCTCATGGCCGGCGGCGCCCTCACGGTGGCGGGACCCGCGCCGCACGCCGCCGCGGAGACGGACGGCGGCTGCGGCCTCGGCTACGACGAGGAGTTCGAGGAAGCCCTCGCCGAGGCCGACGAGGCGGTCCCCGAGAACCGGGCGCTCGTCCCGGAGAAACCACGGCGCAAGTTCGTTCTGCCGATCCGCCGGCGCTTCCGCGTCTCCGCCCGCTACGGGGTGCGCGGCAACTGGCTCGCCGGACACCACACCGGTATCGACCTCGCGGTCCCCACGGGAACCCCGGTGCACGCCGTCGGCGGCGGCACCGTGGTCCTGGCCCGCTGGTCGGGCGCGTACGGCAAGGCGGTCACGGTGCGGCTGCGGGACGGGCATTACGCCGTGTACGCGCACCTGTCGCGCATCTCCGTGCGCCAGGGGTCCCGCATCGGCACCGGCGACCGTATCGGCAGCAGCGGGTCCACGGGCCGGGCCACCGGCCCGCACCTCCACCTGGAGATCCGGGCCGAGCGCGGCTACGGAACGGACGTCAATCCGGTCAAATATCTCGCACGGCGGGGCGCCCGGCTGTTGTGAGGCCGTGATTACCGTCGAGTAAGGTCTGCCTCCCGCACACCCTCAGGAGGCAGCATGCCCTCGGCGTCCCGTTCCCCCTTGCTCCTGGCCGGTCTGCTGGCCGGGGCCGGAGTCGCGCACTTCGTCGCACCGAAGCCGTTCGACGCCACCGTGCCGCGCGCCCTGCCCGGTTCGCCGCGCACCTGGACGTACGCGAGCGCCGTCGTAGAGCTGGCCCTCGCGGCCGGCGTGGCGGCGCCCCGCACCAGGCGCGCCGCCGCGCTGGCCACGGCGGCGTTCTTCGTGGGCGTGTTCCCCGCCAACGTGCAGATGGCGGTGGACTGGCGTCACCGTCCCGCGCCCCAGAGGGCGGCGGCCTTCGGCCGCCTGCCGCTCCAGGTTCCGCTCGTGCTGTGGGCGAGGAACGTCGCCGCACGCGCCGGGTCCTAGCCGACGCCGACGCCGACGCGGCCCGCGACCGGGGTGGCGGTCGTCGTGGTGTGGGCCAGGCGCGCGGTGCGGGTGGGGACGTCGACCGTGTACGTGTCCACGGTCATCGCCCGCCCGGAGACCTTCAGGACCATGAACCCCACGTCGGAGAAGTTCTGCCAGGCGGCGGGGTGGTCGAAGTGGGCCCTGCCGTCGCCGGACTTGGCGGCGGCCCCGCAGACGATCTGCCGGGTGCCCGCCGTGCGGGTGGTGGGCTCCAGGATCTGCAGGGTGTGGTCGTGCCCGGACAGGATCAGGTCGGCGCGGCCGCACACCACCTGCTCGTACAGCTCCTTGAGGTGGATCCCCCGCGTGTAGTGGCCGATGAGGAAGCCGTCGTACGAACCGGCGCTGCCGTGCTTGCCGTTGTTCAGGTAGGGGTGGTGGCCGAGCACCACTTTCCAGCGGGCCCGGGACGCGGCGAGGGCGGAGTCCAGCCACTGGCGCTGGGCGCGCATGTAGGGGCCGTCCCACTGGTAGTGGCGCGAGGTCTGGGCGACGGTCGAGGCCACGGGGTTGGTGTCGAGGGCGAAGAACTCCACCACCGGGTCGCTGCCCTCCGCAGCCGACGGCAGGGCGACGTTGTAGTAGCGGCTCGGCATGTACCAGCGCGGGGAGGTGGTCGCGTAGGAGACCTCGCGGTCCCCGCGCGAGGGGTCGCCGCCGCTGCCCGGGATCAGACCCGAGCAGTCGTGGTTGCCGAGCACCATGAGCCAGGGGACGTCGATGCCCGTGTTGGGCGTCTCGAACTTGTCCCGGAACTCGGAGTCATGGTCGGACTCGGGCCCGTTCTCGTAGATGTTGTCCCCCAGGCCGACGGCGAGGGAGATCCCCTCATCGCGGCACACCCGCCGGGCGGCCTCGGTCACGGCGAGCTGTTCCTCGCCACCGGTCCCGGAGTCCCCGGTCACCAGGACGGCGAACTCCCCCTTGTGGTTCGGCGCTTCGGGGAGAGGGAACTTCGCCGCGCCCCGGGCTGACGCGTCCGGCGCCGCGGCGGCCTGCCCCGCGCCGAAGGGCAGCGCGGCGAGCGCGGCCCCTGCGGCGGCACCGCCGAGCAGGGTGCGCCGGTGCAGGGTGAGGGGCCCTGGTCCCCACCTGTCGGCGAGGGTCCGGGCGAGCGGCGCGTCGTCCCGCAGCCACTGCTGCTCGGTCAAGTCCGCCCGGGGCGGTATCAGTTCGTCATCGCACATCCGAGCGTTCTCCCATATCGGCGCGGCCAGGGGAAGACGATCAGACGAATTGCCGGTGGCGGCGCGGCCTCGAGTCGCTGACCGGCACCGTAAGGTCACCGGCGCCCCGGATCCACACCGCCCTGGACCACCCGGCCTAACTGACCGAGGGTGGTCAGGTCCCGCTCGCCCTGGCCAAGGAGGTCCCCGTACATGCCCGACGAGCCCCGCCCCGCTTCCCCCCTGGCCGGCACGAGGGTCGTGGACCTGTCCAAGATCCTCGCCGGCCCCTACGTCACCATGTCCCTCGCCGACCTCGGAGCGGACGTCATCAAGGTCGAGCACCCCCGGGGCGGCGACCCGACCCGCGCCTGGGGCCCGCCCTTCAACGGCCCCGATGCCACCTACTACCTGGCGGCCAACCGCAACAAACGCTCGGTGACCCTGGACCTCAAGTCCCCCGAGGGGCAGGAGGCCGTGCACCGGATGCTCGCCGACGCGGACGTCATGGTCGAGAACTTCCGCCCCGGCAGCTCACTGGCCGACGTCTTCGACTACCGCACCCTCAGCGAGCGCTACCCCCGCCTGGTGCTGCTCCACATCTCGGCGTTCGGCGACACCGGACCGCTGCGCGACGAGCCCGGCTACGACATGGTCGCCCAGGCGAGCGCCGGACTGATGTCCCTCACCGGCGAGCCCGAAGGACCGCCCGTCAAGGCCGGTTACGCGATGGGCGACCTGGGAGCCGCGCTCTTCGGCCTCATCGGCGTCACCTCGGCCCTCGTCGAACGCGAGCGCACGGGACGCGGCCAGTACGTCACGACCTCCCTGTACGAGTCCCAGCTCGCCCTGCACATCAACTGGGCCACGGGTTACTTCGCCACCGGGGAGCGGCCCACCCGCCTGGGCTCGGGCCACCCGAGCCTCGTCCCGTACCAGGCCTACGCCGCCTCCGACGGGTACTTCGTGATCGCGGTCGGCAGCGACGGGCTCTTCCGCCGCCTGAGCGAGACGCTCGGCCACCCGCAGTGGGCCGACGACCCGCGCTTCGCCACCAACCGCGCCCGCGTCACCCACCGCAAGGCCCTCAACGCCAAGCTGGAGGCCGTCCTCGTCGACGACACGGTGGCCCACTGGTGCGGCCTGCTCAAGCAGCGCGGCGTACCCGTCGCCCCCATCCGCACCCTCGACGAGGTCTACGACTGCCCCCAGACCGAGGCGCTCGGGATGGTCCAGAAGGTCGACCACCCCGACGTGGGCCCGCTCCAGCAGGTCGCCTTCCCCGTCAGCTTCCGCGGCGAGCGCCCCGCCGTACGCACCGCGCCGCCCACCCTCGGCGCGCACAGCAGGGAGGTGCTCGCCGAACTCGGCTACGACGAGGCGGAGATCGACCGCCTCAGCCGTTGAGCTTGTGCAGCGCGGCGCCCACCAGCGTCTGTACGCCCGGCAGCAGGACCGAGAGGTCCGGGGCGAACAGGGGACTGTGGTTGGCCGGCACCGCGGTGATCTTCTCGCCGAGTTCCTCGCCCGGTGCCGCGTGCCAGGCGTCCCGCGGTGTCGAGGCCACGAACCAGAAGTCGTAGGGCACCCCGGTGGGCACGAGGAGCGAGAAGTCCTCGCTGCCCATCGCGGGCCCGAAGTCGAACACGCCTTGGGCGCCCAGCAGTTCGCGGTGCACGGCCGCGATCTCCGCGTCCAGTGCCGCGTCGTTGACCGTGGCGGGGAAGCCGGCGCCCAGGTTCACCTCGGGCGGCGTCGGACACCCGGCGGCCTGGCATTCCCCCTCGACGATGCGGCGGACGGCGGCCAGGACCCGCTCGCGCACCTTCACGTCCTGCGTCCGGAGATTCAGGCCGAGTCGGGCCTCCGCGGGGATGATGTTGGGTCGCTGGCCGGCGTGGAACTGCCCCGTGGTCAGCACCACCGAGTCCGCCGCCGAGACCTCGCGGGACACGACGGTCTGCAGCCGGGTGACGATGTACGCGGCCGTCACCACCGGATCGACGCTCGCCTCGGGCCGCGAGCCGTGTCCGCCGACCCCCGGCACCACGATGTGCACGTCGTCGGCGGCCGACATGATCAGCCCCGGTGTGTGGGAGACGAAACCCGCGGGACCGGGGGCGACATGCTGGCCGAAGACGGCGTCGGGGCGCGGGAAGCGTTCCTGGAGCCCGTCGGCGACCATGGCCCGCGCTCCGCCGCCCGCCTCCTCGGCGGGCTGCCCGATCACCACGAGGGTGCCCGACCAGGTGTCCCGTGCGGCCGCGAGTGCTTCGGCGGCGAACGTCAGCCAGGTGACGTGCATGTCGTGGCCGCAGGCGTGCATCACTCCGTCGACGGTGGAGGCGTACGCGAGCCCCGTGGTCTCGGTGACCGGCAGCGCGTCCATGTCGCCGCGCAGCCACACCACGGGCCCCTCGCCGTTCTCCAGGACACCCACGACGCCGGTCCCGCCGACCCCGGTGGTCACCGCGTACCCGGCGGAGCCCAGCCGTCCGGCGAGGATTCCGGCCGTGCGGTGCTCCTGGAAGGAGAGCTCGGGATGGCGGTGCAGGTCCTGGTACAGCTTCTCCAGATCTGGTGTCTTCAGCCCTGAGGTGAGGTCCAGGGCCAGACTCGCTGCGGCGGCTGCGGTGGGCATGCGGCTCCTTGCGCTCGAAGCATTCGAGGGACGGAATCACCCTTTCGGTCACCCTCGCACAGGGCGCGGCGCCCGGCATCGGCCGCTTCGGAAGGTGCGGCAGATCGCAAAGTGCAAAAATCGGCCCATACCCCCACTAGGAGTGTGGTCAGCGTGTCCCGGAACCGCCGTCTGATCCTGGCCTCACCGGCCGAGGTCTGGAGTCTGCTGTCCGACGGACGCCGGTACGGGGAGTGGGTGACGGGGACCCAGGAGGTTCTCGCCGTGGACCCGCACTGGCCCGCGGTGGGCGCCCGCCTGAAGGTCCGGGTCGGCGTCGGCCCGCTGGTCCTGGACGACACCTGCGTCGTCCGCATCAGCGAACCGGAGAGCCGCCTGCAGCTGGAGGCGAAGGCGGGCCCCCTCGGCGCGGCCCGCATCGCCATGAACCTGGTCCCCTGGGGCGAACACACCCTCATGATCCTCGACTGGCACCCGCTGCGGGGCCCCGGCACCCGGATGCACGGGCTCCCCGTGGACTACGTGATCGGGGTCCGCAACGGCATGATGCTGACGAAGCTGGCCAGGGTCGCCGTGGGGGAGCACGGCCGGAACGTCTGAGGCTCAGCCCAGCGACTTCCAGAAGGCGTACTGATGGTCCTCGGCGAAGTCCACCGGGTGGATGCCGCCGGGTCCCGAGGCCAGGGACTGTGTGTTCGGGGCGCTGGGAGTGGTGGGTTTCCAGGAGGCCTTGCCGGTGCGGGCGAAGTCCGTCCAGATGCGGATCATCGCGTCGGACAGGCCGCGCTGGGCCACGTCGAGCTCTTCGTAGTCGTCGAGCTCGAAGAGGTAGGGCAGCTCGAAGAGGTGCCCGGCACCGGCCGGGAAGCCGGGCTTTGGGTACATCGGGTCCGCGTACCAGGGCGTCCCCTTGTCCGCGAACTCGTAGGAGTACGTGGGGACATGGCGGGCGAGTGCGCGGCCGGTCTCGATGGCGGGCTTGGCGTAGAGGGCGTCCGTGAGGGGGGCGGCGAGCGCCAGGGCGGGGGAGTCGTCGTAGGCGTGGACGGGGTAGCGCTCCAAGACGGTCGCGGCCTTCTTCTTGCCGAACTCCTCCTCCAGGCGGGCCCGATGGTCGGCCGTGTCGATCGTCGCGCCGGGGTCGCCGGTGGCCTGCTTCTTGGCGAGCTCCATGCCGTAGACCATCGACCGCATTTCGTCACGGTTGGTGCCCTGGAGGACCGGGACCTTGTTGAACCGGCCCGTGGCGAACGCCTGCTCGGGCGTCAGGGGCAGCAACTCGCCCCCGTAGACGGGGGAGTAGCGCGGGCCCTGGCCGAAGGGGTGGATCAGGTGCTCGACGGGCGCCTTGCGCCAGCCCTTCACGCCGGGCTTCTTCTCCAGGGCGGCGGCTGTCTCTCTGCCCTGCCGCAACGCCGCCTCGCGGTCGGTCTTGCCGTCGTCGCTCGTGCAGGGGCCGCTCTGCGAGATGACCCGGTCGAAGAGTCCGGCCGACGAAGGGGCGACCAGATGGGCGCAGGTGCTGTGGGACCCGGCGGACTCCCCGAAGAGGGTGACGTTGCCGGGGTCGCCGCCGAAGGCGGAGGCGTTGTGCCGCACCCAGCGCAGGGCCGCCTGCTGGTCGAGGAAGCCGTAGTTGCCGGACTCGCCGCGCCGTGTGCTCTTCTCCAGGCCCGGGTGGGCGAGGTAACCCAGTGCCCCGAGGCGGTAGTTGACGGTCACGACGACCACGTCTCCTTGCGCGGCCAGCCGTTTGGCCCCGTGCATGGCACCCTCGCCGTCCGTGTGGTCACCGCCGTGCAGATAGACCATCACCGGGCGGGGCCGGGTGGGTTCGGCGCGTGGGGTGGTGACGTTGACGAAGAGGCAGTCCTCGTTGTCGGACGCGGGCCCCGCCGGCGGGACGAGACCGGTCTGCGGGCAGCCGGAGCCTGGCTCGGTCGCGTCCTTGACGCCCTGCCACTTCTTCGCGGGCGCGGTGGGCGCCCAGCGCCGCTCACCGGTGGGCGGGGCCGCGTAGGGGATGCCCTGGAAGGTGCGCACGTCGGAGGTGACGGTGCCGCGTACGGCGCCCTTGTCGGTCCGCACCACCGAACGCCCGGTGCTGCCGCCGGAGTCGGCGGTCGCCGTGCAGGTCAGGGCGGCCATGGTGCCGATGGCGAGCGTGCCGGTGATTGCTGCGTGTGCTGTTCGCTTCAACATGTAGACGAGCGTATGGATCGGGAGATCGGGCGAGCAGCCGGACAGCCACCGGTTGCGGGGTGGTGCCTGCCCCACCCCGTGGGGTGGGGGAGTCAGGAAGGCTGTGTGCGTCGAAGTCCCCGGAGGAGCAGGGCGATCAGGCGGCGGGAGTCGTAGCGGTCGGGGTCGCTGTCGTGCCCGATGCAGAGGTTGCCGATGCCGCGCATGAGTTCGTAGGCGCGGGTGCCCGGCTCGATCTCGTCGGCGTCGGCCGCAGCTTGGAGCAGTTGCTCGCAGACGGGCACCAGACGGTCGAGGAAGTACGTGTGCAGCGCCTCGAAGCCGCTGCTGTCCGACTGCAGGGCGTTGGCGAGCCCGTGCTTGGTGACCAGGAAGTCGACGAAGAGGTCGACCCACTGGTGGAGCGCGGTCAGGGGGGAATCGGCATCCGCCAGCAGGGCCGGGCCCGCCTCGGCGCACGCCTCGACCTGGTGGCGGTAGACGGCGACGACGAGATCGGACCGGGCGGGGAAGTGGCGGTAGATCGTCCCCACCCCGACGCCCGCCCTGGCCGCGATCTCGCGGATCGGTGCGTCGACACCGGAGGTCACGAACACCGCGGCGGCGGCGGCAAGCAGCGCCTGTTCGTTGCGCTGTGCGTCGGCCCGCTTGCTTCGGGGCGCGCTTCGGGCCGGCACCTCTCCGGAGTTGCTTGCGGCGGGCATCGCGCTCTCCTTCCCGGGGTCCGGGGGATCGTTGACAAAGCGGAACGCTGTTCCGTATCGTCGGAGCTGTAATCGGAACGGCGTTCCGCTTGCAGCATATCCGAAGCCGGACGCTTCTCGCCGTCCGCCTCCCCGCCTCCCCGCCTCCCTGACCGCCGTCCCGCACGGGCCCGGCAGCGAAGGCCACCGAAGGGACCCGCACCATGAGCGCATCGAATGCCACGACTGCTACCGCCGCTGCAGCCGACACCGCCGACATCCTCGGCTCGCCCAGCCCCGTCCTCTCCGTCAGCCCCGTGGTCCTTCCGGCGCCCGACCGGGCCGTCGACCTGGAGGTCCGGGTCTCCGCCCCCGTGACCGGGAGCGACCTGCCGGTCATCCTCATCTCGCACGGCCAGGGCTTCTCGAACCACCTCTCCTCGCTGAACGGCTACGCCCCGCTCGCCACCTTCTGGGCGGCGCACGGCTTCGTCGTCATCCAGCCCACCCACCTGAGCTCACGCACGCTGAGCCTGGACCCCGACACCCCCGGCGCGCCCCTGTTCTGGCGCTCGCGCGCCGAGGACATGAAGCGCGTCCTCGACCAGCTCGACGTGATCGAGACCGCCGTCCCGCAGCTGCAGGGGCGCGTCAACCGCGACAAGGTCGCGGTGGCCGGGCACTCGATGGGCGGGCACACCGCGAGCCTGCTCCTCGGCGCCCGGCTCACCGACCCGGAGGACGGGACGGAGGTGGACCTGTCCGACCCGCGCGTCAAGGCGGGCGTCCTGCTCGCCGCGCCCGGCAGGGGTGGTGACGCCCTCACCGAGGAGGTGGCCAAGAGCTACCCGTTCTTCTCGACCACGGACTTCTCCGGGATGGCGACACCGACGCTCGTGGTCGCGGGCGACAAGGACGACTCCGCCCACCTGACGGTCGCGGGCGCGGACTGGCACGCCGATCCGTACGCCCTCGCTCCGGGACCCAAGGCCCTGCTCACCCTGTTCGGGGCGGAGCACGGGTTGGGCGGGATCTCCGGGTACGACGTCGCCGAGACGACGGACGAGAACCCCGCGCGCGTGTCCGCGGTCCAGCGCCTCACCTGCGCCTATCTCCGCAGCGAGCTCCGCCCCGGGGACACCGCCTGGCAGACGGAGCGCGAAGCGCTGGCGGCCGCCCCCGACGCGATAGGACACATCGTGTCCAAGTGAGTCCGTGGGGGGCGGCCTTCGGGGCTCGCGGCCTCAGCGGACGACGTCGAAGACGTTCTTCTGCAGACCGTTGGCGTAGGCCTCGTGCTCCACGAGCCGCAGCTTCTGGGCGTCCTTGTCCGTGTCGCTGAACAGGCGCTTGCCCGCGCCGAGCAGCAGCGGGAAGACGAGCAGGTGGTAGCGGTCGATCAGACCGGCGTCGGAGAGGTTCCGGTTCAGGGTGGCGCTGCCGTGCATGATGATCGGGCCGCCCTCGGTCTTCTTCAGGGCGGCCACCTCGTCCAGCGAGCGCAGGATCGTGGTCCCGCCCCAGCCCGACACCAGGTCCCCCTCGGCGAGGCTGGTGGAGACGACGTACTTCGGCATCTCCTTGTACTCGGCGAACTCCTCCATGCCCGGCCACACGGGGCTGAACGCCTCATAGCTGACCCGGCCGAACAGCATCGCCGTGGCCTCCTGCTGCTCCCGGCCCTTGATCTCATATGCCTCGGGGAGGAACTCCACGTCCTTGAAGGTCCACCCGGAGTTCCGGTATCCGGGCTCGCCGCCCGGCGCCTCCACGACACCGTCGAGCGAGACGAAAGCGGTGCTGATCAACGTACGCATCTGAGGCTCTCCTGAAAGTCCGGTCGTGGTCGCCGCTTCATCATCGCGGTTACGGGGGTACTGACCGCGGCTCCCACAAAAACTAATCGGCCACCCTCCGGAACCCGGGCGGGGGCAAGGTCAGGACAAGGTCATCCCGGAGGGTGGAAAGGCGTTGTCCGGCTCTGCCTGCTCGTTCTACCCTGTCGCCGAGGCCAGCCCCCAGCCCCCGGACCGGCCCGACCGCTCGGCGACTCAGGCTGCCGGGTCCGTACTTCCTTGCAGCGGACGCATGGACACCGGCTCGTCCCGCCGGCCGTCGCGTCAGGGGGCCACTCCCGCGGTTCCCGGGCGCCGGTCGGTGCGGACACCCGCTCCTGGGGTACCAGGGGGAGCCTGCCCCCAGGAGCGCCGCGGCCGCCGCCGCCGAAACCGGCGGCGGCCGCAGGCTCCGGCACTGTCCGGAGCACCCCCCTCCTTACCCGCCTTGCATGCCCCGACACCCCCGCTGCCACAGATCGCGGGTCCAATGCGCGCCCGTTTTGGGGGAGTCGGCGGGGTGAAAGGGGGAACACCGCTGCCGCCCCCAAGATGAGCAGCGGATACGGTGCTCTGGTGACTGATGGGGAGGGGACGGTGCCCGGGACCGCGCTGCTGATTGCGGCGGCGCCGGTCGGCAAGGCCCGTATGGTGGATGCGGCTTCCGTGCTGCCCGTGCTCGCCGCGGTGTCTCCGGCGGTGCTCGCCGGTACCGCGACCGCGAGTGTCGTGGAGCTCGCGGACCCGCTTGATCCGCAGACCGTGCTGACCCGGCTGCGTGCGGCCGCGATGGCGCCGGGGCCTTTGACGGTGTACCTGGTCGGCCAGCTGCATCTCGATCGCCGTCAGCGACAGCAGCATGTCGCCCTGGCGCGGACCACGGCGGCGACGGTGCGCTACACCGGATTCCCCTGGCACTGGATCGCCCAGGAGCTGCGGCTGCGCCCGCCCGGCAGCACGACCGTCATCGCCGATCTGCATGCCGACGCCGACAGTTGGCAGCAACTAGGGCAGCGCCCCCTGGACGTGGGCGCGGGCGTGGCGCTGTACGGGCGCGTCGCACCGCCGCCCGGTCGGCGTGCCGTCGCGGTGCCCTCGTACATGAAGGCGCTGGCGACGGTCCTGCGCAGCGGGCACCGGCCGCCGCTGCCGGAGCTGCATCAGCACGTCGCGTCCCAGACGGCGGAGGAGGGCGCGGCCGACGTCATGCTGCTCAGCGCCGACCCCGCCCTCCGGGCCTTCCCCGTCGGCGCCTACGGAGGCATGCACGACCGTGCGCCATCGCCCGCTCAACAAGTGACGGTGCCCGCCCAACAGCAGGCGCCCGCCTCCGCACCCGCTGCCGTGCCGGAGGTGCCCGACGCGGACCCGCACGCGGCGATCACCAAGGCCGTGGAGGCGGGACGGCACGGCGAGGCGGCGGCCATGGCAGCCGCCTGGGAGCAGGAGGCGCTGCGTACGCACGGGCCCTCATCGCCCGAGGTGGTGCACTGGATGGAGGTCCGCGGGCATCTGGCGATCTTCGCCAAGGACCCGGGACGCAGCTGCGAGATCTGGCTCGCCGTGGTCTCCACCCGGCTCACCGCGGGCCAGGCCCCCGACGCCCCCGACGTCGAGGCCGCCGCGGATCTGGCCCACCACCAGTGGGAACAGATCCGCGACCCGGACACCGTCCGCGAACTCGGCCCCGCCCTGGTCGCCTTGCGGCGCCGCGTGCCGGGCCGTCAGCGCGGCACGGTGAACCTCGTCCAGCAACGCCTCGTGCAGTTCCACACGCAGGTCGGCTGAGGACCGGACGAGTTCACCGCGTACGCCTACGCGGTTGTCGGCGCGCCGAACCACTTGGGCAGCAGGTCGAGCAGCTCCTGCTGGTCCTCACCGACCCACGCCACATGACCGTCCGGCCGCAACAGCACGGCGGGCACGTCCAGTTCCTCGGTGACGTCGACGACATGATCGACCCGGTCGGCCCACCCGGCGACCGAGAGCCGGCCGGTCTGGTCGAGCAGCACCCCGCGGCCTTCATGCATCAGCCCGTACAGATGCCCTTGCTTCAACTGCACGTCCCGCAGGCGCCGCCCGAGGAGTTCATGGCCCTCGCCGAAGTCGTAGCTGACATCGACCGCGGTGATCATCCCGGTCACGTACCGGTTCACCTCCTCGAAGTCCATCAGCTTGGCGAACAGCTCCCGCAGCGCCGTCGCACCCGGATCGGACCCGAGCATCGCGATCTGCGCCCGGGTGTTGTCAAGGACGCGGGCGCCCACCGGGTGCCGTTCCGCGTGGTAGGTGTCGAGGAGCCCCTCCGGCGCCCAGCCGTCGACCGCCGCGGCCAGCTTCCAGCCGAGGTTGAACGCGTCCTGCACCCCGAGGTTGAGCCCTTGACCGCCGGTCGGCGGGTGGATGTGTGCCGCGTCGCCCGCCAGCAGCACCCGGCCGACCCGGTAGCGCTCGGCCTGCCGGGTGGCGTCGCCGAACCGGGAGAGCCAACGCGGCGAGTGCACGCCGAAGTCGGTCCCCGCGTGAGCCCGCAGCTGCTGCTTGAAGTCGTCGAGGGTCGGCTCCATCGCGCGGTCCTCGGTCACCCCGTCGGCCGGGACGACGACGCGGTACACCCCGTTCTCGCCGGGGCTCAGGCCGAACCGCAGCTGCGTCTTGTGGACTTCGGCGACGGCGGCGTCGATGGTCGCCTGATCCGCGGTCACCTCCATCTCGCCGAGGAGGGTCTCGACCGAGGCGGGCACGCCGGGGAAATCGACGCCGAGCAGCTTGCGCACGGCACTGCGGCCGCCGTCGCACCCGACGAGGTAGCGCGAGCGCAGGTGGGTGCCGTCCGCGAGCTCGGCACGCACCCCCTCCTCGTCCTGGCTGAGCCCGACCACCTCGCAGCCGCGCCGGATGTCGGTGCCGAGTTCGACCGCGCGCTCGTGGAGCAGCCGCTCGGTGACGGGCTGCGGAGTGGCCACCCCGAACGGGTGCGCCGTGTCCAGCTTCTCCGGCCACGGCTTGATGATGCCGCCGAACAATCCACCGACCTGGAACTTCTCATTGACCGCGAGGAACCGGTCAAGGAGGCCACGCTGGTCCATCACCTCGACACTGCGCGCGTGCAGGCCCTGCCCGCGGGACTGCTGGGTGGGCTGCGCCGTCTTCTCCAGGACGACCGTGTGTACACCGTGCAGCCGAAGCTCGCTCGCCAGCATCAATCCGGTCGGTCCGCCGCCGACCACGATCACGTCAATCATTGTTCTCATTTCGCTGAGTTCCGGCTGAGATCGATGATTCTGCGGTACGACCGGGGCCTTGCCGCAAGGCCCCCCATGCGCTATATGTTGAGCATGGCAAGGAGTTCGCACACTCCTTGCCTTTGTCGTTGCCTCTGTCGTGCGGCGCGCGCGTTCCGGTACGGGCTTGGCTTGTCGACGAGGAGCGTCCCTGCATGAGTACGCTCGACATCCTTTCCGAGGACGAGCGATGCGTCGTCACAACGGTGCGGGAATTCGTCGAACGCGAAGTGCGCCCGGTCGTACGGGAATGGGAGCACTCCGACACCTACCCCGAAGCCCTGATCGAGCAGATGAAGCGCCTCGGCATCTTCGGCCTCGCCGTCCCCGAGGAATTCGGCGGCACACCGGTCTCCATGCCCTGCTACGTCCTTGTCACCGAGGAACTCGCCCGGGGCTGGATGAGCCTGGCCGGTGCGATGGGCGGCCACACCGTGGTCGCGAA
Source organism: Streptomyces sp. NPDC051214 (assembly GCF_040682375.1). NCBI lineage: Bacteria > Bacillati > Actinomycetota > Actinomycetes > Kitasatosporales > Streptomycetaceae > Streptomyces > Streptomyces sp. NPDC051214. The sequence goes on along the minus strand of NZ_JBFBAT010000008.1, from coordinate 217,450 downwards.
ACTGCTGCTCCACTTCGGCACGGAGGAACAGCGGCGCCGATACCTGCCGAAGATGGCCACCGGGGAGATCCGGGCGACGATGGCGCTCACCGAGCCGGGGGGCGGCTCGGACCTGCAGGCCATGCGTACCTCCGCCCGCGGGGAGGCGTGCACCGGTCCCGACGGTGGTGGATACGTCATCAACGGGTCGAAGACCTGGATCACCAACGCCCGCCGGTCCGGGCTCATCGCCCTGATGTGCAAGACCGATCCGGCCGCCGAACCCGCCCACAAGGGGATCTCGATCCTGCTCGTCGAGCACGGTCCCGGCCTGACGGTCGCGCGTGACCTGCCCAAGCTCGGCTACAAGGGCGTGGAGAGCTGCGAGTTGTCGTTCGACGACTACCGGGCGCCGTCCGACGCCGTGCTCGGCGGGGTCGAGGGCAAGGGCTTCGCCCAGATGATGAAGGGCCTGGAGACCGGGCGGCTCCAGGTCGCGGCGCGCGCACTGGGGGTGGGCCGGGCCGCGTTCGAGGACTCCCTCGCCTACGCCCAGGAGCGCGAGGCCTTCGGCGAGCCGATCTGGAGACACCAGTCGATCGGCAACTACCTGGCCGACATGGCCACGTCACTCACCGCCGCCCGCCAGCTCACCCTGTACGCCGCCCGGGAGGCGGAGGCGGGCCGCCGCGTGGACATGGAGGCAGGCATGGCCAAGCTCTTCGCCTCCGAGACGGCCATGCAGATCACGCTCAACGCCGTACGCATCCACGGCGGTTACGGCTACTCCACCGAGTTCGACGTGGAGCGCTACTTCCGCGATGCCCCACTGATGATCGTCGGCGAGGGCACGAACGAGATCCAACGCAACGTGATCGCGAGCCAGTTGATCCAACGAGGTGGCCTCGACGCGTGAGCGTGGGCGGTCCGGTAGCCCTCTCGCCCGCGGCGCTTCTGAAGCTGACCGCGGCCCGCGACCGCGCCGGGAACGACAACAGGCTCCTTCGCCCTCGTGTTCGAGTCGCCTCACCCCGGTGTCCGTGACGGAACTTCGTGGGGTGGGGAGGCGTTGGCAGGGTGACGCGTGGAACGCGCGCGGACGAGCTAACAGGTAGCCGAGGTGGCACGGATGGCGATGTGGGACCGGATCAAGGACCAGGCCAAGGGTCTGCAGCAGCAGTCGCAGGGGGGACGCAGCAGCTCCGGCGGTCACGGACGCCCGGGTTCGGGGTCGGGGTCGGGCGGCTCCAAGGCGCAGCTCGTGGGCGTGCTCAAGTCCCAGCTCGCCTCCCTCAAGACGGAGCTCAAGAGCGGTTCCTACCGCGACGCGAGCATGGCCATGTGCGCCCTCGTCGCCGCCGCTGACGGCTCGGTCGACCCGGCCGAGCGCCGCCACGTGGAGTCGCTGATCCTGCAGAACGACGTCTTGAAGAACTTCCCGCCGGAGCAGCTGCAGCAGCGGTTCAACAAGCACGTCGACCAGCTGTCGTTCAACTTCCAGCAGGGCAAGACGGAGGTCATGCAGGAGATCGCCAAGGCGGCGAAGAAGCCGACGGAGGCCAAGGCGGTCGTGCAGACCGGCTTCGTCGTCGCCGGCGCGGACGGGTACATCGCCCCGGCCGAGGAGCAGGTCCTGCGCGAGGCGTGCGCGGCGCTCGGCCTCTCCCCGCAGGAGTTCGGCCTCTGATCCACAGGCCGCACGCGCAGTGCGTGACGTGACCCGGGGTCCGCACCCACCGTGGTGTGGACCCCGGCCTGCGAAAGGCCCGAAAGGCGCGCGCGGAGGACACAGAAGAGGTCCTACGAGACCTCGTCCGGCCACTGCCAGCTCATGCCGTAGATGCCCTGCCGGCACTGCGCCGCGTACAGGTGAGCCGCCCCGGAGGCGTCCACGGTCAGGGGGCGCACCTTGCGCTGCTGGGCGGAGGCGTTCTCCCGGTAGTAGGAGTGGCAGATCGCCGGCGGCCGCTCGTGGGGGAAATGGACCTGGAGCAGATAGGCGTCCTGGTTGCCGCGTATGCCCCGCTCGTGCAGCGTCGTCGGGTGCCCCTGCGGCGCGGTGTGGATCTCGTAGTCGACGGTCGTGGTCTCGCCGAACGACAGCGGACGGCCGAAGCCGATCTGCAGCATCACTCCGCCCGAGACCGCGTCCTGCCGCATCGATTCCAACTGGCCGCAGTGGACGATCGCTTCGGGCGGCCCGGCGTCGGGATCGTCCAGGAAGTGCAGATTGATCAGCCGGTCGGGACCGTCGCAGACGGCGCGGACCAGGTGGTTGATGGTGAGTCGGCTGACGCAGCCCTGCCGGTCCAGGTGCAGGACCTCGCGGGTGAGGAGTATGGCGATCCCCTGGTTGAAGCGCGGGAACGCGTCACCGAGCGCCTGCTCCTGCCGGGACGCGCGCCCGTAGAGACGGCGCGTCGCGTGCTCGTCGACACGTACGGCCGGACGGCGCCCGCGCGGACGCTGGGATCGCAGCAGACCGGAGAGTTCTCCGGGCGCCAGGTCGAGGATGCTCTCCAGCGCGACCACGGCGCGCAGTGAGTCCGAGCGCTCGGGGCGGGTGCGGTCGCGCTGCCAGTAGCTGAGGGTCGCGGGCGTGAGCCGGATGCCGCGGGCGGTCAGCCGCTCGCAGATCCGGTCGAGGGGGAGCCCGCGGCGGCGCACCGCCTCGCGCAGGGCCACGGCGAACGGAGCGGGCGAATCCGTCGAAAAGGCCGCCCCCGTACCGGATTCCGCGTCGTCCGACGTCAGCTCGGATGAGACCGTCACGAATTTCGCCTCCCGGCATGACAGATGACGAGCCGCACTCCCGGAGCAGATGCATCTGCCCGATGAATGCCGTTGTGCGTCACGCCTGGGCATGGCCGGACACGGGCGGCGACGGACATAAAGAATGCGCGGCCTGACGCCTCGCCTACCAAACATCGCCGGACCGCGTACGTCAATATCCGTCACGCCGATTCCGCATCACGTATCGGCGTCGTCACGTATCGGCATCGGGCGATCGGCAGCTCAGAGACGGTCAACTCCCGCTCCCGAGCGCTCCGCTGCGCACGCGAAGGGGGTTCCGCTTCCCACGCTCCACGCCCGTGGACGCGCATTAAGTGTTTACCCCTTTCGCCTTAAGGGCCGGTGCCTCGCCATGCCTTGTGCGGCCACCCGAAGGGACGGGATGGTTTCGCCCAACGGCGCGGTCCGGGAAATCCCGCGTACGGCGCCGATGGATGTTCGGTGCACCAATTGACCCCACCCCGGTGCACCGAACCTCCATATGCCACCCCCCACTTACCCTTGGAAGGCATTCCCATGGCGCATGTTCGGCATTACCTCCTCGCTGCCGCGGCAGCCGGGGCCCTGGTGGTCACGACGGGTGCCCCCGGCGCACAGGCCGACGCCACCCCGACGCCGCGCTACGAGCCGCAGATGATCGAGGCCCTGGCGGACACGCTCGGTGTCAGCGAGGCCGCCGCCGTACGACGCCTCGACGAACAGGCGGACCAGCAGCGGAGACTGGACCGGCTGAAGCGGGACGGCGTCCGGACGGACGGAGCATTCTTCGACGCGAAGGGCGAACTGACCGTCAACGTCGGCGCGTCCCGCGCGGCGGCCCAGGTGAAGGCCACCGGCCTGACCGCCCGCATACCGAGCCGCGGGGAGGCGGAGCTGACGCGCGTCACCGCCGCCCTCGACGAGGCGGCGGCCGAGCGGGTCCCGACCGGCATAGCCTCCTGGGAGGCGGACCTGGCCTCCGACACGGTCAAGGTCACCGTGGCCGACTCCACCACCCCGGCGGCGCGCGCCTTCCTCAAGGAGGCCCGCGCGTTCGGGGACACCGTCCGGGTGGTCAAGGGCGCGCAGGACCTCGAGGCGAAGGCGGCCGTCGCTCCGGGCAGCCGGATGAACATCAACAACCAGCCCGGTTCGTGGTGTTCGGTCGGCTTCGGCGCACGCAACGGCTCAGGCCGGCAGTACCTCGTCACGGCCGGCCACTGCGTGGTCGGGAACCCGGGTCTCTACTTCAACGGCTCGAAGTTCGCGACCGGCTCCACGACGCGCTTCGCGCTCGGCCAGAACAGCGTGGACATGGGCCTGGCGACGATCCAGTCGGGCTCCTCGATCACCACGGCGGTCGGCACCTGGGGCAACGGCGCCTCGGTCCCGGTGCGCGGCAGCCAGCGCGCGGCGGTCGGCGCGAACCTGTGCAAGTCGGGCTCGACGACGGGCTGGACGTGCGGACGGGTCGGCGCTTACAACGTCAGCGTCACCTACACCGACCGCAACGGCGGTCCGGACACCGTGGTCAGCGGGCTCGGCCGGTCCACGGTGTGCGTGGAGGGCGGCGACAGCGGCGGCGCGTACATCGCGGGCAACCAGGCCCAGGGCATGACCTCGGGCGGCCCGACGAACCAGTCGTGCGGCGGGGTGAACGACCAGGGCTCCTCGTACTTCCAGCCCCTGGACGACACGCTGCGGTACTACGGCCTGACGCTCAACACGAACTGACCTCCTGCGCCTGAGGATCACGCATCCCCGGGAGAGCCGTCACGGCTCTCCCGGGGATTTCTTCTGCGCGCTGCCGCGTTCTCTTGCAAGTTCGAGATCTGACGACTAGTCATATGACTGTTTGAAACAAGGGTGCCACCCGTGGCGGCACACAGCGGCTCAACCCCCTGGAGGGCACGTGAAGTTCTCCGTCATCTTCGAAGCACAGCTCGCCGACCCCACCGTCGAGCGAGAGCACCAACTCATCCGCGACAGCGTCGAACAGGCAGTACTGGCCGAGGAGATGGGGTTCGACCGCGTCTGGGCCGTCGAGCACCACTCCCTCAAGTGGTACGCCCACATGAGCGCCCCGGAGATCTTCCTGACCTGGGTCGCCGCCCGCACCAGCACCATCCGCATCGGCCACGGCGTGGTCTGCATGCCGTTCGCCTTCAACCATCCGGCGCGGGTCGCCGAGCGCGCCGCCATGCTCGACCTGCTGTCCGGCGGGCGGCTCGACCTCGGGGCGGGGCGCGGCGGAACGCTCCAGGAGACCTCGCTCTGCGGCGTCGACAAGGAACGCACGACCCAGGAGGTCGAGGAGGCGCTGCAGATCATCGGCAAGGCGTGGGATAGCGAGGAGCTCGAGCACCACGGCGCGCTGCTCGACATCGATCCGCACCCCATCCTGCCCCGGCCGCGCCAGACCCCGCACCCCCCGCTGTTCCTCGCCTGCAGCAGGACCGAGACCCTGACGCAGGCCGCCGAACTCGGCATCGGTGCCCTGGTGATGGGCTTCGCCGGGCCCGATGCGATCGCCGAGATGCGGGCCGCGTACGACACGGCGATCGCGGGCCGCAGCGACGCGCGCTTCGTGTCCCGCGTCGTCAACGACCACTTCTCCGTGCTCTGTCCGACCATCGTGCTCGACGACCGCGAGAGCGCCCGGAGCGTCGGCATCCGTGGCCAGCGGTTCTTCGCGCAGTCCATCGGACACTGGTACGGCGGCGCCGGCATCCCCGACGAAGCCGTGGTCGAGGGCGCTGACGAGGCGGCCGCGATGCGGGAGGCCGCCGAGCAGGTCGTCGCGCGGCTGCACGAGCACGACATCCCGGTGCGGCCCACCTCCACGGCCACCTTCAACGCCGAGCACGCCTATGGAACGGCCGACGACGCCATCGCGTACGTGGAACGGCTCCGCGACGCGGGCGCCGACGAGATCATGTGCCTCATCCAGATGGGTACCGTCCCGCAGGAGGCCTGCATGGAGACCCTGCGGCAGTGGGGCGAGAAGGTCATCCCCTACTTCCGGGCCCAGGAGGCCGGGTGATGGCGGCGCGCACCGACGGCGACCCCCTCGCACCTGGCACGCGTCCGCATCCCGCGAGAACGGACGGCGACCGCCTCGACCCGGCCGCTCGGCCCCTCGTGGACGCGCTGAGCGCCGCCTTCCCCGACCTCGGCGGCACCGTCACCGAGGCCGCCGAGGCCCGCCGCGTCCTCGCCGCGACGCCTCCCACCGGGAAGGCGTCGCCGAGCGTGGGTGCTGTCGAAGACCGGAGCATCCCCGGCCCCGCGGGCGCCCCTGACCTGCCCGTACGCGTCTACCGCCCTCCTGGGCGGGCCAACCCCCGGCCCACCGTCGTCTTCTTCCACGGCGGTGGTTACACCCTGTGCGACCTGGACACCCACGACGCCACGGCCCGCACCCTCTGCGCGCGGTCAGGAGCCGTCGTGGTCTCCGTCGCCTACCGTCTCGCCCCCGAGCATCCCTTCCCCGCGGCCACCGAGGACGCGTACGCGGCCCTGTGCTGGGCGGCGGCCCAGGCCGCGGCGGGCGGGCTCGGCAGTGATCCGGGCGCCGTGGTGACGGCCGGGGACAGCAGCGGGGGCGGTCTCGCCACCGTGGCGGCCCTGATGGCGCGGGACCGGGGAGGCCCCGCCGTGGCGCTCCAGGTGCTGATCTACCCCATGCTCGACGCGGGGCAGGGCAGCGGTTCGTATACGACGAACGCCACCGGCTACTTCCTCACCGCCGCGCACATGCGCTGGTTCTGGGAGCAGTACCTCGGCCCGGACGGTGACGGCACCCACCCCTACGCCTCGCCTCTGGGTGCGGACGTCAGCGCGCTGCCGCCCGCGCACATCGTCACGGCGGGCTGCGATCCGCTGTGCGACGAGGGTGCCGCGTACGCGGTCAGGCTGCGTCGGGCGGGGGTTCCGGTGACACGGGGGCACCGTCCGGCGATGTTCCACGGGTTCCTGGGTTTCCCGCGGCTCCTGGACGATGCGCGGACCGCGGTGGCGGAAGTGGCAGAAGCAGTCGCCTCAACGATGTCCGGCAGGAAAATCAGCGGTGATGTTGGGGGTGTCACAGGATAATTTCCCGAGCCTCCTCTTGTGGTGGAGAACCTCGCACACATACGGTGTTCTGACGCGAGGTTCTCCCGTGGAGGTTGACAAGTGACGGAAATTCTTGTGCAGAGGGTTACGGAAGGTGCGGTTCCTCCCGTGAGTGGGGGTGCCCCCATGGGAAGGGTCGTGGAGCACCCGGCTTGGCCGATGCTCAAGGAAGCCGTGGAAGAGATCCGCCCGTGGCAGTCCGCGGACGGCTCGATCGACTTCGACGCGGAGGGCGCCCCGGCGCGTTCCGTGGCCGAACTCACCGTCGACCGCGTGATATCCGGGATCGAACAGCTCGCCCCGCTCCTTCCGCACGACGCCGCGTACCACCGGGCGCTCGGCGCCGACCTGCGGCGCTGGGCCGACGGCGGTTTCCAGGTGCCGGACTTCCTCGACTCGCTGCTCGCCTTCCAGCCCGCGGCCCACCGCGAGGACGGCCTGCAGCACCTCGTGGTCTTCCCCATGTACACGCAGAACGGCAACCCGGACCGCAATTTCGAAGCGGTCGTGCTGCGCATGGTCTGGCCGGAGTGGCTGGCCGAGCTGGAGCGCACGCGCTATGACAACCCGCTGTTCTGCGGGATCACCTTCGAGGACTTCACCGCCGGGTACGACACGAACTCGGCCGTGCTCTTCCCGGAGACCATCGCCGTGCGCGAGGCCCCCGAGCGCTTCAGCTGGGGCGGCATCTTCTGTGACCGCGAGGCGGCCCGCTTCCGCCGCGTCACCGAGGCCTCCGTCGACATCCTCGGGCTCGACCTGCCCGCCGACATCCGCGAGATGATCGGCGACCAGGACCGCTGCCAGCAGGCGTTCGTCCTGTGGGACATGGTCCACGACCGCACCCACAGCCACGGCGACCTGCCCTTCGACCCCTTCATGATCAAGCAGCGGCAGCCGTTCTGGATGTACGGCCTCGAAGAGCTGCGTTGCGACCTCACCGCCTTCAAGGAGGCCGTGAAGCTGGAGGCCGAAGGCATCCCGCAGGCGCGCGACGTGCAGTACGCCGTCCTGTTCGACCGGATGTTCCGCTTCCCGGTCACCGGAGACCGCGTCAAGAACTACGACGGTCTCGGCGGCCAGCTGCTCTTCGCGTACCTGCACAAGCACGACGTCGTCCGCTGGACCGACAACAAGCTCAAGATCGACTGGGAGCGCGCGCCGCAGGTCACCAACCAGCTGTGCGCCGAGATCGAGGAGCTCTACCGCGCGGGCATCGACCGCCCCAAGCTCGTGCACTGGTTCGCCGCGTACGACCTGGTGTCCCAGTACCTCGCGCCGCACCCCGGATCGCGCTGGGCCAAGGGCCCCGACGCGCTGGATGTGCAGCTTCCGCCGAGAAAACTCGTCGACGACGTGCTTCCTGACGAGTTTCCGCTCAGCATGTTCTATGAGGCGCTCTCCAAGAAGCTCAAGCACGTGATCGCCGAAACCAAGGGCATCACCGCCGCGAGCGTCGAGCAGGTCGCCGCGTGAGCAACCGCACCAAGGAGGCGAGGACGATGTCCGCACTCGATGGAGCCGTGGTCGCGGTCGCGGGGGCAGCCGGCCCGGCAGGCCGTGCCACCCTGCTCAGGCTAGCCGAGGCCGGTGCCACGGTCGTGGCGTCCGACGCCGACGCGGCCCGCCTCGCGGAAGCCGTGGACGCCGCTCGGTACGCGCACGGCGGGGCCACCGTCATAGGCGACACCGTCGACCTGCTGGATCTCGGCGCGACCCGGGAGTGGGCCGTCCGCACCGAGAAGGAGTTCGGGCGGATCGACGGCCTGGTCCACCTCGTGGGCGGCTGGCGCGGCAGCAAGAACTTCGCCGAGACCGACCTCGCCGACTGGGAGCTGCTCGAAAAGCTCCTGATCCGCACCGTGCAGCACACCTCGCTCGCCTTCCAGGACGGCCTGCAGCGCAGCGACCGCGGCCGCTACCTCCTGATCAGCGCGGCCGGCGCCTCCAAGCCCACGGCGGGCAACGCGGCGTACTCCGCGTCGAAGGCCGCCGCGGAGGCGTGGACCCTCGCCCTCGGCGACGCCTTCCGCAAGGCGGGGGGTGAGCAGGGCCCGTCATCGGCGGCTGCGATCCTGGTGGTCAAGGCGTTGGTGCACGACGCGATGCGCGAAGAGCGGCCCAACGCGAAGTTCGCGGGCTTCACGGACGTCACGGAGCTGGCCGAGGCCATCGCCAAGGTCTGGGAGCAGCCCGCCGGAGATGTGAACGGAAAACGCCTGTGGCTGACCGAGACGCCGTGACCGCTCGCGACACCCGTGACAGAGAAGCCGTGAACCCTCCGAAGACCGACGCACGCCGCCACCACGACCCGGACGTACGGGGATTCGCGAGCGACAACTACGCGGGCGCCCACCCGGAGGTGCTCGCCGCCCTCGCCCTCGCCAACGGCGGTCACCAGATCGCGTACGGCGAGGACGACTACACGGCCAACCTCCAGCAGGTCATCCGCGGTCACTTCGGCCCCACCGCCGAGGCGTTCCCGGTCTTCAACGGCACCGGGGCCAACGTCGTCGCGCTCCAGGCGATCACCGACCGCTGGGGCGCGGTGATCTGCGCCGAGTCCGCGCACATCCACGTGGACGAGGGCGGTGCCCCCGAGCGCATGGGCGGCCTGAAGCTGCTCACGGTGCCGACGCCCGACGGCAAGCTCACGCCGGAGCTGATCGACCAGCAGGCGTTCGGCTGGGACGACGAGCACCGGGCGATGCCGCAGGTCGTCTCGATCGCGCAGAACACCGAACTGGGCACGCTCTACACGCCCGACGAGATCCGCGCCATCTGCGACCACGCGCACGGGCTCGGCATGAAGGTGCACCTCGACGGCTCGCGCATATCCAACGCCGCCGCGTCCCTGGACGTCCCCATGCGGACGTTCACGAACGCGGTCGGCGTGGACATCCTGTCCCTGGGCGGCACGAAGAACGGCGCGCTCTTCGGGGAGGCCGTCGTCGTCCTCAACCAGGACGCCGTCAGCCACATGAAGCACCTGCGCAAGCTGTCCATGCAGTTGGCCTCCAAGATGCGCTTCGTCTCGGTGCAGTTGGAGGCGCTGCTCGCCAAGGACCTCTGGCTGCGCAACGCCCGGCACGCGAACGAGATGGCGCAGCGCCTTGCCGAAGGGGTCCGCGCCGTCCACGGCGTGGAGATCCTCTACCCGGTGCAGGCCAACGCGGTCTTCGCACGCCTCCCACACGACGTGAGCGAGCGGCTGCAGAAGCAGTACCGCTTCTACTTCTGGGACGAGGCGGCGGGCGACGTCCGCTGGATGTGCGCGTTCGACACGCGCGAGGAGGACGTGGACGGTTTCGTCGCGGCCCTCAAGGAGGAGATGGCGCGCTGATCGGCGCCACTCGGTGGCTGCATAGATATACGACCGACCGCAATTGCATTGACGTGCGGTCGGTCGTATTCCTATGCTCCCGTGGCATGCAGCTGATCCAGGAAAACCCTGACCTGTCGGCGTACTTGGCCGCCGACGACGTGGTCGACCACCACCACCCGCTGGTCCGCGAGACGGCGACGGTCCTTGCAAAGTCATCCGCCGATACGTACGAGTACGCCCGCGCCGCCTTCGAGTTCGTGCGCGACGCGATCCCGCACTCGCAGGACTCCGGCCGCATGGAGGTCACCTGGCGCGCCTCCGACGTCCTTCGTGAGCGCACCGGCATCTGTACGGCGAAGTCCCACGCCCTGGCCGCCCTGCTGCGCGCCGAGGACATCCCCACGGCGTTCTGCTACCAGCGGCTGCGGGACGACAACACCAGCGGATACTCCCTGCACGGCCTCGTCGCCGTACGCCTCGACGGCGGGTGGCACCGACAGGACCCGCGCGGGAACATTCCGGCCGGGGTCGACGCGCAGTTCCGTCTCGGCGAGGAACGGCTGGCCTGGCCCGTGCACCCACAGTCCAATGAAGTGGACTATCCGGTCCTGTACGCTGAACCGAGTCCAGTGGCGCTCGGCGCGCTCAAGCAAGCCCGCGACCGGCCGCACCTCTGGCAGATCTACCCCTCAGAACTGTGACGCACGAACTGTGAGGCACGACGGACCATGACCATCGACCTGACCGTCTCCGACGAGGTCCGCGCCCTCGCGCCCGGCTTCACCCACGTCGCCGTCGAGGCCCACGGCCTCGTCAACGGGCCCAGCACCGACGCGACCTCGGCCCTGCTCGACGAGTCCGCGCGGCGCCTGGCCGAGCGGCTCGGCGACCGCGCCCCGCACGAGGACCCGCACATGGTGGCCTGGCGCGCGACCTACACCGCCTTCGGCGCGAAGCCGTCCCGTACGCGCAACTCCGCCGAGGCGCTCGCCAAGCGCGCACTCGCCGACGGCGGCCTGCCGCGGATCAACGCCCTCGTCGACGTCTACAACGCGATCAGCGTCGCCCATCTGATCCCGGTCGGCGGTGAGGACCTGGACCACATCAAGGGCGGCATGCGCCTGCTGCGGGCCGACGGCACCGAGGACTTCGTCACCATGGCCGCGGGGGAGCAGGCCGTCGAGCACCCGGACGCGGGCGAGGTCGTCTGGTGCGACGACGAGGGCGTCACCTGCCGCCGCTGGAACTGGCGCCAGGGGCCGCGCACCCGCCTCACGGAGGAGTCGGTCAACGCCATCTTCCTGCTCGAGGGGATGGGGCCGGACTCCGGCGTCGAGGAGGCGGGCGCCGAACTCGCCGAGCTGCTGGCCAAGTTCAGTCCCGGCGCGCGGCTCACCGTCCACGCGCCGGAGCGGGCGTCACAGCGCCCGGAGTAATCGATTCAGCTCGCCTCGGCGGCCTTCACCTCGGCCGGAGTCGGCGCGGTGCCGCCGAGGTGCGCCGGCATCCACCACGTGTCGTCCGGGCCCTTGGGGCGCACGGGATAGGCACGCTGCGCGGCTTCGAGGAGCTCCTGGCAGCGCTCGCGAAGGCGCCGGGTGATCGCGCCCGCGAACTGGTCCTTCGGTGCCTCGACCGGCTCACCGACGCGGATCGTGATCGGGATGTGGCTGCGCCGGAAGTTGCGCGGCTGGCCCTTGGTCCACAGCCGCTGCGTGCCCCACAGCGCCATCGGGATCAGGGGCACGCCCGCCTCCTGGGCCAGGCGCGCGGCACCGGACTTGAAGGTCTTCAGCGTGAACGAAGGCGAGATCGTCGCCTCCGGGAAGACGCCGATGATCTCCCCGGCGCGCAGCGAGTCGAGCGCGTGCTGGTAGGCCGTCTCCCCCTGCTTGCGGTCGACGGGGATGTGCTTCATCCCGCGCATCAGCGGACCGGACACCTTGTGCCGGAACACCGACTCCTTGGCCATGAAACGCACGAGACGCTTCTGCGGCAGGGCCGCAAGGCCGTCGAAGATGAAGTCGAGATAGCTGATGTGATTGCTGACCAGCACCGCGCCGCCGGTGCGAGGGATGTTCTCCGACCCCTTGCAGTCGATCTTCAGGTCCCACGCCTTGAACAGCGTTTTCGCGGCACCGATGACCGGACGGTAGACAAGCTCTGCCATGGGAGGGGATGACCCTTCGTTTCTGCCTGGGGAGGGGGTTCCCGGCGGGAAGTTACGCAGCCGTAGGTTTTTCGGCGTTGCGCAGATCGTGCCCCAAGAACGGACGGCTGACCACCCATCGTGCCCGGCAGGCGCGAGATTCTCGTCACGTCGGGAATGTTTCCGTGCGCCGGGACGCTGAAGTCGGGGACGGTTGGATCATGACGCAGGGGCGGGAGGCTGACGTGCGGATACGCGACGCGGGAGACCGGATCGCCCCGTCGGGACCGGGCGCGTGGGCGGGTCACCAACTGGGGGAGCGCGCCACGCTCGTGCAGTTCTCCAGCGCCTTCTGCCAGCCCTGCCGGGCGACCCGCCGTGTCCTCTCCGAGGTGGCCGACATGGTGCCCGGCGTCGCCCACGTGGAGATCGACGCCGAAGCCGAACTCGATCTCGTACGGGAACTGCGCATCACCAAGACGCCGACCGTGCTGGTGCTCGACGCGGACGGACAGGTCGTGCTGCGCGCGACCGGGCAGCCGCGCAGGGCCGATGTGATCGCCGGCCTCGGCAAGGCCGTGTGAGACGGCGGGGACGGGGGAGGAGGGCCATGACCCGAGGACGTCTTTCACATCGCGGAACGGACTTGACTGCACCCCGCACCTATCGCCAGCCTGCTCCCATGCCTCCGGAGCTCCTTCTCTACGAGCGCGTCCACGTGGACCTCGCCCGTCATGCAAGTGCGCGCTGTCCGGGCTGCTGAGCAGCCACGGAACCGCTCGTACCTCCTGCAGAAGGACAATTCCATGACGGCCACGCCCGATCTCCGCACCCCTCAGCTCGCCTCCCCCGACCTCCTGCGCTCGGTCTTCCGGCAGCACGCGGCCGGGGTCGCGGTGATCACCGCCCAGGGCCCCTCCGGGCCCGTCGGCTTCACCGCCACCTCGCTCGTCTCGGTCTCCGCCGAGCCCCCGATGCTCTCGTTCGGCATCGGTACGGGGGCCTCCAGCTGGCCCGCGGTCTCCGAGGCCGAACACGTCGGCGTCCACATACTCGGCGAGCACCAACTGGACCTCGCCACGACCTTCGCGCGCAGCGGCGCCGACCGCTTCGGCGGGGACACGCGCTGGTACGAGGGGCCCGAGGGAGTGCCCGTGCTCGACGGCACGCTGGCCTGGCTGGTCTGCAGGGTGGCGGCGCGGGTGCCCGCCGGAGACCACCGGATCGTCCTCGCGGAAGCGGTGGTGGGCGACCCCGCAGGGGCCGGTCGGCCGCTGCTCTACCACCAGGGGCGCTTCAACGCTCTGCGTGACTGAAAGTTCCCGGCGGGCCTTCCCGGCGCCCGATTACAGAGCGTTGGGAAGGTCACAGTTCAAAGCGCTTGCTTAGTGGGAATGCAATAGGTGTACTGGCGAGTAATATTCTGGTGGGAGCGCGGGCCGCCCCGACCGGGATCCGCCCCTTCAGGCGCCTATGCTGCCTGCAAGAAGGCAGTGGCCAGAGCAAGGCAGCAGCCCAGTAAAGACGATGCAGTAGGAGAGCCGGCGTGAGCTTGAGGATCGTTGTCACCGTGAAGTACGTGCCTGACGCCACCGGCGACCGGCACTTCGCCGATGACCTGACCGTCGACCGGGACGACGTGGACGGCCTGCTGTCGGAGCTGGACGAGTATGCGGTCGAGCAGGCGTTGCAGATCGCGGACGAGGCGGACGACGCGGAGATCACCGTGCTGACGGTGGGTCCGGAGGATGCCAAGGACGCGTTGCGCAAGGCGTTGTCGATGGGTGCGGACAAGGCCATCCATGTCGAGGACGACGACCTGCACGGCACGGACGCGCTGGGTACGTCGCTGGTGCTGGCCAAGGCGATCGAGAAGGCCGGCTATGACCTGGTGATCTCGGGCATGGCGTCCACCGACGGGACGATGGGTGTGGTGCCGGCGCTGCTGGCCGAGCGTCTGGGTGTGCCGCAGGTGACCCTGCTGTCCGAGGTGTCGGTCGAGGACGGGCTCGTCAAGGGCCGCCGGGACGGGGATGCGGCTTCCGAGCAGCTGGAGGCTTCGCTGCCGGCGGTGGTGTCGGTGACCGACCAGTCGGGTGAGGCGCGCTACCCGTCCTTCAAGGGGATCATGGCGGCGAAGAAGAAGCCGGTTGAGGCCTGGGACCTCTCCGATCTGGACCTGGAGGCCGAGCAGGTGGGCCTGGAGGGTGCCTGGACGAAGGTCGAGTCGGCCACCGAGCGTCCCGCGCGTACCGCGGGCACGATCGTCAAGGACGAGGGCGAGGGCGGCAAGCAGCTGGCTGAGTTCCTCGCGGGCCAGAAGTTCATCTGAGCCCGGCCGTCCCCCTTCCGCTTCCTCGTCTTCGTAAAGGATTGCAATCCCATGGCTGAAGTTCTCGTCTATGTCGACCACGTGGACGGTGCCGTCCGCAAGCCCACCCTGGAGCTGTTGACGCTGGCCCGCCGCCTCGGTGAGCCCGTCGCCGTCGCGCTGGGCAACGGCGCGGCGGACACCGCTGCCGCGCTGGCCGAGCACGGCGCGGTCAGGGTGCTGACCAACGACGCCGCCGAGCTCGCCGACTATCTGGTGGTGCCGAAGGTGGACGCGCTGCAGGCCGCCTACGAGACGGTGTCCCCGGCCGCCGTGCTGGTGCCCTCCTCGGCGGAGGGCAAGGAGATCGCGGCGCGTCTCGCGCTGCGCATCAAGGGCGGCATCATCACCGACGCCGTGGACCTGGAGGCCTCCGATGAGGGCCCGGTCGCCACGCAGTCGGCGTTCGCCGCCTCCTACAGCACCAAGTCGCGTGTCTCGACCGGCACTCCGGTCATCACGGTCAAGCCCAACAGCGCCGCGGTGGAGGCCGCCCCGGCCGCCGGTGCGGTCGAAGCCCTCTCCGTGTCGTTCTCGGCGCAGGCCACCGGCACCAAGGTGACCGCGCGCACGCCGCGGGAGTCGACCGGGCGTCCGGAGCTGACCGAGGCCGCCATCGTGGTCTCCGGTGGCCGTGGCGTGAACGGCGCCGAGAATTTCCACCTCATCGAGTCGCTCGCCGACTCCCTGGGGGCGGCCGTGGGGGCCTCGCGTGCGGCGGTGGACGCGGGCTGGTATCCGCACTCCAACCAGGTCGGCCAGACCGGCAAGAGCGTCTCGCCGCAGCTGTACATCGCCTCGGGTATCTCGGGTGCGATCCAGCACCGGGCGGGCATGCAGACCTCCAAGACGATCGTGGCGATCAACAAGGACGCCGAGGCCCCGATCTTCGACCTGGTCGACTACGGCGTGGTCGGCGACCTCTTCGACGTCGTCCCCGCCCTCACCGAAGAGGTCAACACCCGCAAGGGCTGAGCCTGTTCGAACGTACGAGGCCCTCACCCCGCACCGAGCGGGGGCGAGGGCCTCGCCGCGTCACAGGGTCAGTGAGGCCTGCACCGGCAGATGGTCGCTCGGGAACTGCCCGCCCTGCGAGAACGTGTTGATCACCGCCGAGTGGACCCGCACACCGGGCGTCGCCAGGATCCAGTCGATCCGGTCGCCGTCCGGCACCAGCGGCCGGTAGCCGTGGAAGGTGGCGTACGCCTTGCTGCGCTCGTCCGCCGCGTCCCATGTGTCGACGAGACCGGAGCCCAGCATCGTGTCGTAGACCGCGTTCTTGTGTGCCGCGACATTGAAGTCACCCGTGACCAGGAGCGGCAGGGACGGGTCGAGACGGGTGATCCGTTCGGTGATCAGACTCGCGGCACGCGCGCGTGCGTACTGACTCGCGTTGTCCAGGTGGGTGTTGAGAACGTACAGCTCGGTGTCCGTGCGCAGGTCGTGGAAGCGGACCCAGGTGACCATGCGGATGGAGCCGCCGCCCCAGGTGTTCGAGCCGATGACGTCCGGGGTGTCGGAGAGCCAGTAGTGGTCGTACTCGATGGGCGCGAGTCTGCGGGTGTCGTAGAAGACGCTCATGAACTCGTCGCGGCTGCCGCCCGCACGGCCGGTGCCGATCCAGTCGTAGTGCCGGCCCAGATCCTCGGCGATGTCCTGGACCTGCTGGTAGAGGCCTTCCTGAGTGCCGATGACATGAGGGCGCGCGCGGCGAAGGAGTTCCCGGGTCACCGGGCGGCGGTCGGCCCAGGTGTTGGGCGGCGTGGTGCTCGCGTAGCGGAGGTTGAACGACATGACCTCCAGGCGGCGCCCCGAGCGTTCCACGCCCTGGGCGGGCGATGCGGCCAGCGCGGTGGTGAACAGGGGCACGGCCACCGCGGCGAGCGCGGTCTGCAGGCCGAGGCGGCGCGTTACGCGGGTGTCGTTCGGCACGCGGTCTCCTTCAGTGGGTGTCGGTCAGGATGAGGTGCGGGCACGCGAGTGCGGAAGCAGGATCTGAGACAGGGGTGAACGGACGCGGTCCGGCAGACGAGAGGGTGTTGACCAGCGGGAAGGTCGCCGGATAACTTCGCCATACGGATTGTTGATTCCGTGGAGCGGAAACATCGAGTGGTCCTGAGTGTGAGGACCCGATCGTGTGGAGGGTGCAGGAATGGGTCAGCAAGAGAAGGTGGCAACGAGCCTCGCGGGCGCGGTCAGCGAGGGCATCAGCGCTTCCCTCGCCCCGGTGGACGCGGAGCTCGAGCGCCGCTACCCCGGCGACCCGGGCACCCGCCAGCCGGTCCACACCGTGTACGTCCCCGGTGAGCTCTTCGGCGCCGACACCATCCGTACGTGGGGTGACCAGGCCCTGAAGGCCCTCGACGAGCACGCTCCGGACGCCGCCTCCTTCGCGTCCGTCCTCGGCCTCGGCGACGACCTGGCCGCACCGGTCTACGACCGCGTGCGCGCCAAGCTGGAGCGCGAGCCGATCGAGGACCTGCGCATCGACTTCGAGGACGGCTACAAGGGCGCGGACGAGGACCAGGACGCAGCCCGCGCGGCCCGCCTGATCTCCGAGGCCTACAAGAACGGCACCGCGGCCCCGTACATGGGCATCCGCATGAAGTGCTTCGAGGAGAACGTGCGCGACCGCGCCATCCGCACCCTCGACATCTTCCTGTCCGGCCTCATGGAGGCCGGTGGCCTGCCCGACGGCCTCGTCCTGACGCTGCCCAAGGTCACCTACCCCGAGCAGGTCACCGCGATGGTGCGCCTCCTGGAGGAATTCGAGAAGGTACGCGGCCTCGAGCCGGGCCGCATCGGCTTCGAGATCCAGATCGAGACCAGCCAGTCCATCCTGGCCACCGACGGCACCGCCACCGTGGCCCGCATGATCGGCGCCGCCGAGGGCCGCGCCACCGGCCTGCACTACGGCACCTTCGACTACAGCGCCTGCCTCGGTGTCAGCGCCGCCTACCAGACCAGCGACCACCCGGCCGCCGACCACGCCAAGGCGATCATGCAGGTCGCGGCGGCCGGCACCGGCGTACGCGTGTCGGACGGCTCCACCAACGTCCTGCCCGTCGGCAGCACCGAGAAGGTCCACGACGCCTGGCGGCTGCACTACGGCCTCACGCGCCGCGCCCTGGCCCGCGCCTACTACCAGGGCTGGGACATGCACCCCGGCCACATCCCCACGCGCTACGCCGCCGTGTTCGCCTTCTACCGCGAGGGCTTCGAGCAGGCCGCCGCGCGCCTGTCCGCGTACGCCGCACACCGCGAGGGCGGCGACGTGGCGGACGAGCCGGCGTCGGCCAAGGCGCTCGCCGGATACCTCCTGCGCGGCCTGGACTGCGGCGCCCTCGACGTCGGCGAGGTCACCCGGCTCACCGGCCTGACGCTGGCCCGCCTGCAGCACTTCTCGGGCCCGCGCCGCGGGGACCTCACGCCCCACGGCAAGTAACTCCCGGCACGCGCTGTCACCCCTGCCCCGTAGTCTGTGAGCCACGCACAGTGGTGTCACAGGAACGGGGCAGCGGTGACTTCGGGGGATCAGGAACAGACCGGCGGTGTGGGGCGCCTGCTCGCCGGGCGCTATCGCGTGACCGCGCAGCTCGGACGCGGCGGCATGGGCGTCGTCTGGCGCGCCGTCGACGAGGTGCTCGGCCGCGAGGTCGCCGTCAAGGAACTGCGCACGTACACGGACGCGGCCGGGCCCGAACTGGCCGACCTGCGCGTGCGGATGCAGCGCGAGGCCCGCGCGGCCGCCCGGGTGCGCCACCCCGGAGTCGTCGCCGTGCACGACGTGGCGGAGGTCGACGGGCGGCCCCTGATCGTCATGGAGCTGGTCGAAGGACCCTCCCTTGACGACGTGCTGCGGGAGCGTGGCACCCTCGACCCCCGTGAAGCGGCGACCATCGGCGCCAAGGTCATGGAGGCGCTCGCCGCCGCCCACCGCGCCGGGGTCCTGCACCGCGACGTGAAGCCCGGCAACATCCTTTTGGAGACCGGTGGCCGCGTCGTCCTGACCGACTTCGGCATCGCCACGATGGACGACCCGGGCGACGGCTCCGCCACCCACCTCACCCGCAGCGGCGAACTCGTCGGCTCCCTGGACTACTTGGCGCCCGAGCGCGCCCAAGGCCAGGACCCGGGCCCCGCGTCCGACGTGTGGGCCCTGGGCGCCACTCTCTACGCGGCGGTGGAAGGCGCGTCCCCGTTCCGTCGTACGTCGACCTGGTCCACGCTCACCGCGATCGTCACCGACCCGCTTCCCGAGCCGCAGCGGGCCGGTCCCCTGATCCCCGCGCTGCGACAGCTGATGCACAAGGACCCGCAGGCACGCCCGGACGCGGGGCAGGCGGCCCTGATCCTCGCCGACGCGGCCGACGGCGCTCTCACGGCCCCGCCGGGCGAGCCCGCGCCGCGGCCGAGGGAGGCCACCGAGCGCAGCATCCCCAGCGGCCCACCGCCGGGCTTCGGACCACCGCTCGCCGCCGGGGCGGCGCCCTCCGGGGCCGTGCCGCCGCCCACCGCCACATCCCCCGAGCGTCGACCGCGCCGCGGCCGGGCGCTGCTCGCCGCGGTCGCCGTGGCCGTCGTCCTCGCGGCGACCGGCGTCACCGTCGCCCTCCTCAACGGCCGGGAGGACAGCGGAAACCAGGCCGGGCGAGCCACCGCCTCCGGAGGAGCCGCCGAGCCGGAAGCGGACAGCAGCCGGGGCGCGCTGGAGGGCGCGGGCGGGCCCAGGCCCTCGAAGCAGGGCGACGAGAAGTCCCGCAAGCCGGAGGCGAAGCCCTCCGCGGGCAAGGACGACGACCCCAAGTCCACGGACAGACCGACGACCCGTCCTCCCAAGCCCTCCACCGAGCCCACGGGGGACGGCGGCACGAGAGGCGGCGGATCCGACGGCTCCGGAGGCACGACGGGCGGCGGCGACGATCCGGCCCCCGAAGCCGCCTGCCACGCCGCGGGCGGCGGCAAGTACGACTGCTCGGTCTGGCGTACGGCGACGTCGTACACCGCGTCGGGCGCCGAGGCGGGCGTCCTGAACGCGGGCACGAACTACTTCTACTGCCAGCAGAACCTGGGCCGCCGCGAGACGCACGGCGAGTGGACGAACGTCTGGTGGGCCAAGACGGACGACGACAGCGGCAACACCGGCGTCTTCATCAGCGACGTCTACATCAAGGGCGGCGACAACGACAAGCCGCTGCCGGGCCTTCCCGTCTGCTGACCGCGCCCGCACTCCGCCCGCCGGCCGTCAGCCCGCGGGCGGCAGTTCGCCCGATCCGCGCTTGATGAGCCGCGTCGGGAGTTCGATGCGCTCCGGGGCGTCGGACGCGCCGTCCAGCTGACGGAACAGGCGCTCCGCGGCGGTCCTGCCCAGCTGCGCGGCGTCCTGGGCGACGACGGTCACGCCCGGCTGCAGCAGGTCCGCGAGCTCGATGTCGTCGAAGCCGACCAGGGCGACGGGGCGGGCGAGCCCGGCGAGGACGCGGACGACGGTCACCGTCACGCGGTTGTTGCCCGCGAAGATCGCCGTGACGGGGTCGGAGCCGCCCAGCATCGTCCTGGTGGCCTGCTCGACCCGGTCGGGGGCGGTGGGGCCGAGCGACATCCACTCGTCCTCGACGGGGATGCCCGCGTCCTCCATGGCGGCGCGGTACCCGCGCAGGCGTTCTATGGCGGTGTGGATGCGTGGCTGGTCGCCGATGAAGCCGATGCGGCGGTGGCCGTGGGCGATGAGGTGGGCGACGCCGTCGCGCGCGCCGCCGAAGCTGTCGGAGAGCACGACATCCGCGTCGATCTTCCCCGCGGGCCGGTCGACGAAGACGGTCGCGACACCCGCGGCGATCTCCGGCTCCAGATAGCGGTGGTCGTCACCGGCCGGAATGACGACGAGACCGTCGACCCGGCGCGCGCACAGCGCGAGCACCAACTCCTGTTCGCGGTCCGGGTCTTCGGCGCTCGAACCGTTGATGAGGAGCGCGCCGTGGGCGCGGGCCACCTCCTCCACGGCGCGGCTGAGCGGGCCGTAGAAGGGGTCGGCGAGGTCTTCGAGTACGAGGCCGATGCTGGCCGTGCGGCCCTTGCGCAGGACGCGCGCGCTGTCGTTGCGCCGGAAGCCGAGGGCGTCGATGGCCTCCTGCACGCGGCGCTCGGTGTCCGGGGTGACGCCCGGCTCGCCGTTCACGACACGGGAGACCGTCTTGAGGCCGACTCCGGCGCGGGCGGCGACGTCCTTCATGGTCGGACGGTTGCCGTAGCGGGGTTCGGGTCGCTCGGGTCGGCTGGCGGTCTCGGCCACGGTGCGCTGTCCTGTCGTCGACGAAGGTGAGCTGAAAGTGGTGCTTAAGTGATGTGGCGTCGAGCATAGAACCTGGACAACGTTGTCAGATGCAAGAGAGACTGTCCATCACATTCTCCGGCCTGCCCTTTCACCAGATGAGCGGCCTGCCCATTCACCAGGAGATCTGACACTGATGCACACGGACCTCGTCGCCGCGCTCGACATCGGCGGCACCAAGATCGCCGGCGCCCTGGTGGACGGGCGCGGCCGGATCCTGCTGCGCGCGCAGCGGCCCACGCCCGCGCGCGAGGACGGCGACACCGTGATGCGGGCGGTCGAAGAGGTCATCGGCGAGCTCACGCGTTCCCCGATGTGGGGCAGGGCGCGCGCGGTGGGCATCGGCAGCGCGGGCCCCGTGGACGCGTCGGCGGGGACGGTCAGTCCCGTGAACGTCCCCGGCTGGCGCGGCTACCCACTGGTCCAGCGGGTGCGCGCGGCGACGGGCGGCCTCCCGGTCGAGCTGGTCGGGGACGGCGTCGCGATGACGGCGGCCGAGCACTGGCAGGGTGCGGCCCGCGGGCACGACAACGCCCTGTGCCTGGTGGTGTCCACGGGCGTCGGGGGCGGACTGATCCTCGGGGGCAAGCTGCACCCGGGCCCCACCGGGAACGCGGGGCACATCGGTCACATCAGCGTCGACCTGGACGGTGACGCCTGCCCGTGCGGGGCGCGCGGGTGCGTGGAGCGCATAGCCAGTGGGCCCAACATCGCCCGGCGTGCGCTGGAGGGCGGCTGGCGGCCGGGGCCCGACGGCGACACGTCCGCCGCAGCGGTGGCCCTCGCCGCGCGCGCCGGTGACCCGGTCGCCGTCGCCTCCTTCGAGCGGGCGGCGCAGGCGCTCGCCGCGGGGATCGCCGCGACGGCGACGCTCGTCGAGATCGACGTCGCGGTCATCGGCGGCGGGGTGGGCAAGGCGGGGGACGTGCTCTTCGACCCGCTGCGGCGCTCCCTGAAGGACTACGCCACGCTCTCGTTCGTGCGCCAACTGACCGTGGCCCCGGCCTTGATGGGCACGGACGCGGGCCTTGTGGGGGCCGCGGCCGCCGCGCTCAGCCAGGAGGAGAGGGCC
This sequence comes from Streptomyces sp. NPDC051214, assembly GCF_040682375.1. NCBI lineage: Bacteria > Bacillati > Actinomycetota > Actinomycetes > Kitasatosporales > Streptomycetaceae > Streptomyces > Streptomyces sp. NPDC051214. Next base: position 195,335 of record NZ_JBFBAT010000008.1, on the reverse strand, counting down.
GCGGACCTGCGGCCCGCGGTGGGCAGCTGACGGCTTGGGGCCGAGGGGGTACGTTCTCGTGACCACGGTCGGGACTTACGCCCCTGCCGCTGCGGGCCGGGCTGAAGTGCTGCAGCCCGGCCCGCAGTTGCCGCTCACGCCCGCTGGTCGGTTCAGCAGCTGAGAACCGGCTCCGCCCAGTCGGCGTGGTCGGAGTCCCTGCCGTCGCCGGCGTCCGTGACGACGAGGCGTACGACCTGGGCGCCGGTGACATCGGCCGAAATCCCCTGTGCGGCATCGGCGTTGGTGAGGACGCCGGTGGACGCGGCCTTCTTTCCGTCCGCCCAGATCTCGAAGGTCACGGAGCCCTTCGGGTCCTTCTCGTCGTCCACGCCCACCTGCGCGGTGAACCTCTCGCAGGACGCGCCGGTGTAGTACTCGACGGCGCTCGCGGCGTGCACCCCGAGCCCCTTGGCGTGGACGACCCCGCCGATGGTGAGCGGATTGCCGTCGCCCGCCGCGCTCTCGCCGTTGCTGGTGTCCTTCTCGACGGGGCCCCAGCCGTTGACCGTCGACATCCAGGGCAGGTCACTGACCGCCGAGTTGCCCGCGGGCGGCGCCACGACGACATGCGCCGTCAGCGGCAGCACGCTGTCGGCACGGGTGCCCGCGGGGGAGCGGTAGGTGGTCCTGAGCGTCAGGTCGTACGCTCCCGGGGCCGTGCCCTGCGGCGCGGTCACCGACCACGACGTGCTCAGCGTCTGGTCCGTACGCAGGGAGCTCGCGGTCGAGGGGGACGCGGCCTCGATCCGCCAGCCGGAGGGGCCGGTGAAGGAGGTGGACACCTTCCGCGCGGGGGTGCGGCCGAGGTTGGTGACCTTCGACGTCAGCTTCGCGGACTTGCCGGCCTCCACCAACGGGTCACCGCTCAGGCCGAGTTCGACGGCGGGCGGGTTCTTGGCCCACTTGCCGTCCGCCGCGACGCGCAGCAGTACGGTGCCGTGCGCGGGGACGGTCGCCGCGATCTTGCCCGCGGTGTTGTAGCTCTTGTGCTTCCACAGGTCCCGCAGCGTGTACCCGTCGGCGTCGGGGAGCCCCACGGCCTGCGCCGACGTGGCGATCGACTGGGCGGTGCCCGTCTCGTTGAAGAGCGCCACCGCCCGGCTGCCGTCCTTCATCTCCTTGGCGACGACCCAGCGGCCGTCCTCCGAGGACAGGACCTCGCCCTGTTTGCCCAGGGGGTCCTGGTCGACGGCGATGACTTCCTTGTTGCCGATGATCTCGAAGGTCTCGGGTGTGGCCTTGCGCAGGTCGGAGCCGATGAGCAGCGGCGCGGCCATGATGGACCACATCGAGAAGTGCGTGCGGTACTCGGTGTCCGTCATGCCGCCGTTGCCGACCTCGAGCATGTCCGGGTCGTTCCAGTGGCCCGGACCCGCGTGCTCGGCGAGCGGCAGGTTCTGCTTCATGATCGACAGCATCGACGACCAGTTGTCGCTGATGTCGCCGGTGGTGCGCCACAGATGACCGACGTCGGCGGCCCACTCCCAGGGCTTGTTCTCGCCCCATTCGCAGATGCTGTAGACGATGGGGCGGCCGGTGGCCCGCAGCGCGTCGCGCATGGCGATGTACCGCTTCTTGGCGTCGACGCCTTGGTTGTTGCAGTTGTCGTACTTGAGGTAGTCCACGCCCCAGTCGGCGAACTGCCGGGCGTCGCTGACCTCATGGCCGAGCGCGCCGGGGAAGCCGATGTCGCTGCAGGTCTTGGTGCCCGCGCTGGTGTAGATGCCGAGCTTCAGTCCTTTGGAGTGCACGTAGTCGGCAACTGCCTTGATTCCGTTGGGGAATCGCTTGGGGTCGGGCACCAGCTTGCCGTTCGCGTCCCGGTCGGGAAGCGCCCAGCAGTCGTCGAGGTTGACGTACTGGTAGCCGGCGTCCTTGAGGCCCTTCTCGACGAAGATGTCCGCGATCCCTTTGACCATCGACTCGTCGAACTCGGCCCTGCAGTGCGTGGAGTTCCAGTTGTTGAAGCCCATGGGCGGGGTGAGGGCGAGGTTGCCGGGGAGCTTCGCCCCAGTGGCGCCGGGAGGCTTCGCTCCGGCGGCCTCGGGAAGCTTCGCTCCGGCGGTCTCGGCTCCCGCGGCCGGTGCCGCGAGGCCCGCGGCGCACAGCAGTGCGGCGGCCAGCGATCCGACGACTCTTCGACGCGTGGTGCGGGATGAGATGCGGGGGGTGCGTTGACGCATCGTTACATTCCTCCGTACTCGCAGAAGTTGGGGGCTGCATGTACGTGTCAGAGGTGCGCGCTTACGGTAGGGCGTGTTGGACTCTGTTGGAAGAGGTGCCGTAACGGTTCGAGCACCCGGACGCCGAAACCCTTGACTGCGGTGACGCTTGGGAGTGGGATCGCAACCCTTGCGTTCGGTTGTGTTCGTTTGCACCCCGAGGAGGGGGACATGGCACAGTCATCGTTCATGGGTCCTGCCACGCCTCGCAGCATGTCAGGACATCGGATGTCACGACGGAATGTCCTGCGTGGTGCCGCTGCCGGAGCCGGAGCGGTCACCCTTCCGGCCCCGCTCACGGCGTGTGGTGACGGTCCGGGCGGCAACAAGGACGAAGTCTCGATGGGGTCCAATTCCTCGGACGCGGTGCCCAAGAAGGCGTTCGCCGCCGCCTTCGACGCCTATGAGAAGAAGTCGGGGAAGACCGTCGAGGTCAACACGACAGAGCACAACGAGTTCCAGCAGAACATCACGCGCTATCTCCAGGGGACGCCGGACGATGTCTTCATGTGGTTCGCCGGCTACCGCATGCAGTACTTCGCCGAGAAGGGCCTGCTGACCGAGATCAGCGATGTCTGGAAGGGATTCAAGGGCTTCTCGGACGCGCTGCGGGAGCAGTCCACGCACGAGGGCAAGCAGTACTTCGTGCCGTATTACTACTACCCATGGGCCGTCTTCCACCGCAAGAGCCTCTTCGAGAAGCACGGCTACGAACAGGCCAAGACGTGGGACCAGTTCATCGCGCTGGCCAAGAAGACGAGCAAGGACGGCATACCGGTCGCCTTCTGCGACAAGGACGGCTGGCCCGCCATGGGCACCTTCGACTACATCAACATGCGCCTCAACGGATACGAGTTCCACAAGAGCCTGATGGCCGGCGAGGAAGCCTGGACCGACCCGAAGGTGAAGAAGGTCTTCGACTTGTGGCGTGAACTCATGCCGTACTACCAAAAGGGCGCGCTCGGCCGTACCTGGGAAGAGGCGGGCCAGGGACTGCAGCAGCGCAAGACCTCCATGGCCGTCTTCGGAATGCCGCACCCCGGCCAGCAGTTCCCGGCGGACGAGCGCGACGACATCGACTTCTTCGCCTTCCCCGAGATCGACCCGGCGCACGGCCAGGACGCCGTGGAGGCGCCCATCGACGGATTCCTGGTGGCGAAGAAGTCGAAGAACGTCGACGGCGCCAAGGAACTCCTGAAGTGGCTCGGAACACCGAAGGCCGAGGACGTCTACCTGGCCGGCGACCCCAACAACGTCGCGGTCAACGAGGGTGCCGACACCAGCAAGTACAGCCCGCTGCAGAAGAAGTCGGCCGAACTCGTCTCCGGCGCCCGGCAGATCTCACAGTTCCTCGACCGGGACACCCGCCCCGACTTCGCACAGACCGTCATGATCAAGGCGCTGCAGGACTTCATCGACAATCCCAAGGACGTCGACGGTCTGGTCAACAGCATCGAGCGCCAGAAGAAGGACATCTTCTCCTCGGACGTCAGCTGAGTAGCGGGGACCGCGCTCGTGCCGCAGAAAACCGTGCCGCGAAAAACCGTGCCGCAGAAGACCGCTCGGCGCGCCGGACGGCGGGGACCACGGCGTTTCACACGCCGTGACATCGCCGTGCTCGGCGTCCTTCTGGGAATTCCCGTCCTCCTTGACATCTTCATCATCTGGGGCCCGACCCTGGCCTCCGTCGGCCTGTCCTTCACGTCCTGGGACGGCATAGGCGACGTCCGGTGGGTGGGCGGAAAGAATTACGAGAACCTCGTCGACAACTACCCGGCGTTCTGGCCCGCCGTCCGCCACAACCTGCTGTGGATCGCCTTCCTCGGCCTGGTGGCCACGCCTTTCGGGCTGCTCCTCGCGGTCGTCATCGACCGCGGGGTCCGCTTCAGCCGCTTCTACCAGTCCGTGCTCTACATGCCGGTGGTGCTCTCGCTCGCCGTCGTCGGATTCATGGCCCAGCTGATACTCGGCACCGACCAAGGCGTGGTCAACACCATCCTGAACAATCAGAACGACCCGATCGACTGGCTCGGGAACTCCGACATCAACATCTGGATGATGATGCTGGCCGCGAGCTGGCGGCACACGGGATACGTCATGATCCTTTACCTGGCCGGGCTGAAATCCGTCGACCCCGCCCTGAAAGAGGCCGCGCAGATAGACGGCGCGAACGCCCGCCAGACGTTCTTCCGCGTCGTCTTCCCGACACTCCGGCCCGTGAATGTCATCGTCGGCGTCATCACCGTCATCGAGGCACTGCGCGCCTTCGACATCGTCTACGCGGTCAACAAGGGCCGCAACGGCCTGGAGCTGCTCTCCGTCCTCATCACCGACAACATCATCGGCGAGGCGAGCCGCATCGGATTCGGCTCCGCCATCGCGGTCGTACTCCTGACCGTCTCGCTCGGATTCATCGTGACGTTCCTGGTCCAAGAGCTGCGAGGTGCGCGCGACCGATGACAGCCGACACCCACACCACCACGCCGCTCGACGAAGACCCCGCGCCCCTCGCCGAAAAGACCGCACGCCGCAGCCGCCGCCCCGGCCGTTTCGGGGTGCACATCTTCCTCATGGCGGTGACCCTCGGCTTTCTCGCGCCCCTGCTCCTCGCCGTCTACGCCTCCTTGCGCCCGTACGGGGAGACGGCGGAGCACGGCTATTTCTCGTTCCCCAAGAGCCTGTCGTTCGACTACTACCGCCAGGCCTACAGCGATTCCGGGATGGGCAAGTACTTCACCAACACGCTGCTCATCGCCGTGCCCGCGGTCCTGATCACGCTCTTCTTCGCGGCGTTCGTGGCCTTCGCCGTGTCCCGCCTGAGAACCCGCGGCTCAATGGTCCTGCTGATGCTCTTCACGGCGGGAAACCTGCTGCCGCCCCAGGTCCTGGTCACCCCCCTGTACGTCCTCTTCCTCAAGATCCCCCTCCCTTGGTGGATGTCCGATTCGCTCACCCTGTACGACTCGTACTGGGCGATCATCATCGTCAATGTGGGGTTCCAGGTCGGTTTCTGTGTCTTCGTGCTGTCGAATTTCATGCGGACGCTGCCGAAGGAAATCCTGGAGGCGGCGATCGTGGACGGCGCGGGAGTGTGGACGCAGTTCTGGCGTATCACGCTGCCCCTGTGCCGCCCCGCGCTGGCAGCGCTGGGCACCCTGGAATTCACCTGGATCTACAACGACTTCCTCTGGGCTCTCATCTTCATCTCCAACCCCGACAAACTCCCGATCACGTCATCCCTGAACAATCTGAGGGGCCAGTTCTTCACCGACTACAACCTCCTGGCGGCGGGCTCGGTCCTGGTGGCGCTCCCCACGGTCCTGGTCTTCCTGCTCCTGCAACGGCACTTCATCGCGGGGCTGACGCTGGGGTCCGGCAAGGGGTGAGCCGTCCGCATGATCCGGCCCGTGTCATGGGCTGTCATGTCCCGCGCTGACCAGCGGGATTGAGAGTGTCGGTGCGTGGCCACCGACAACACTCGGCAGACGGAGCGCTCCACATGAAAGCCCCGAAGTACGCCCGCGTCATCCCCGGCCTGTGCTGGGACGAGAGGCCCGGTGATGTCCTGCACTGCACCCTCGGGCAGGACCACGCCGGCGACCACTTCCACGCCTACACCCGGACCAGGTGGCCCAACCGTGCCCGCGCGTCCCGGCCCGCCGCGAAGCCACGGTGAGTGCCCCGTTCACACGGGGTGTGAACGGAACGCATATATGCACCGTGCGCGCCTGCTCCCGGCAACGGCGTCCGCGAGGCAGGCTTTTGGTGCTGCCCGGACCCCGCAGCACCCACTCACTCCTGGCGCAGTGCCTCTTCCAGCGTGGAGACCGGCGACAGCATCGAAGTGAGGCCCGTCAGACGCAGGACGCGGAGCGTCAGGGCGTCGGTGCAGACGACGGCGAGGCGGGCGTCTCTGGCCTTCGTGCGGCGGCGCGCACGGACCAGCAGACCGAGGCCGGAGCAGTCGAAGAACGTGGTCTGGGTGAGGTCGATGACCACGGTGCTCGCCGTGCCGCCGGTGATGGGGTCGAGGAGCGGAACGATCTGCTGATAGGCCAACAGGTCGACCTCGCCGTGCAGTTCGACGACGACGGCGCCGTTGTGGCCGTACACGCGGGGCTGGTGATCGGAGCCCTCGTAGGCGAATTCGTTCAGTGCATCGAGTTGCACGTGTCCCCCAGTGTCGAGCATCGGCCGGATCCTCGCGTGAGCGGGGCGCATCGGAAGAGCCGGATTCAGGAGGTCACCAGGGGCTGGGGCGCCTGGCGGATCACGCTAGCGGGGGTGGGCCTGCCCCGCAGTGAGGGAACGATTCATGCAGGGTGACTGCCACCCGATGGGGTGAAGTGCGTGCGAATCGCTTGACAGTTGAGGGCGCCTTTCGGTCCAAGAAATGGCGGCCTCATCAGGGCCTGGTTTCCGTGGCAGGGTGTTGCGGGCAAGCCACAGGGGGCCAACAGAAGAGGGGGAACCGTGATCGTCTGGGTCAACGGCGCGTTCGGTGCGGGCAAGACCAGCGCCGCACGGGAACTGATCGAGCTGATCCCGAACAGCACACTCTTCGACCCCGAGGTCATCGGCGGCGGACTGCACGAACTGCTGCCCGCCAAGCGCCTCGCCGAGGTGAGCGACTACCAGGACCTGCCGCTCTGGCGCCGGCTCGTCGTGGACACGGCGGCAGCCCTGCTCGCCGAGGTCGGCGGCGTCCTCGTGGTGCCGATGACCCTGCTCCGGCAGGACTACCGCGACGAGATCTTCGGCGGCCTCGCCTCGCGCAGGATCGCCGTACGCCATGTCGTCCTGACCCCGGATGAAACGATCCTGCGCGAGCGGATATCGGGACGCCCTCTGCCGGACCTGCCGGAGGGCGACACGCGCGTACGGCAATGGTCGTTCGACCACATCGAGCCGTACCGCGCCGCGCTCGCGGGCTGGCTCGGCGCCGACGCCCACCGCATCGACACCGGCGCCCTCACCCCCTGCGAGACCGCCGAGCGCATCGCCGACGCCGTACGCACCGGAGCGGCGTCCGTCTGCGACATCGTGCAGACCCCCGAGCCCACCGCGGAAACCCTCGCGGCCGGCGTGCTGCTCTTCGACGAGCGGGACCGGGTGCTGCTCGTCGACCCGACGTACAAGGCCGGCTGGGAGTTCCCCGGCGGTGTCGTCGAACCGGGCGAGGCGCCCGCGCGCGCGGGCATGCGCGAGGTCGCCGAGGAGACGGGCATCCAACTCGCCCAAGCCCCCCGGCTCCTCGTCGCCGACTGGGAGCCGCCACGGCCGCCCGGCTACGGAGGCATGCGGTTCCTCTTCGACGGCGGGCGCCTCGACAGCGCCGAGGCGCGCCAGATGCTGCTGCCGGGACCCGAGCTGCGCGACTGCCGCTTCGTCACCGAGGAGGAGGCGGCCCGGCTGCTGCCCTCCGTGCGCTACGAGCGGCTGCGCTGGGCCCTGCGCGCGCGGGAGCGCGGGGTCACCCTGTACCTGGAGGCGGGGGTCCCGGTCGGCCCCGAATGATCTACGGGCTCAGCCTGCCGTCGCCGCGTACTTCCGGAGGAACAGCGCCTCCGCGACCGAGAGGCGCTCCAACTCCTGGGGTGACACGCTCTCGTCGACCGCGTGGATCTGCGCCTCCGGCTCGCTCAGGCCGATCAGCAGGATCTCCGCACGGGGGTACAGCGCGGCGAGGGTGTTGCACAGCGGGATAGAGCCGCCCTGCCCCGCGTACTGCATCTCCTCGCCGGGGTACGCCTCGCCCATCGCCTGAGCCATCGCCGCGTACGCCGGGCTCGTGGTGTCCGCGCGGAACGGCTGGCCCTGCCCGATCTGCTCGGTGGTCACCTGCGCGCCCCAGGGGGTGTGCGTCTCCAGGTGCGCCTGAAGCAGCTTGGTGGCCTCGGCCGCGTCCACGCCCGGCGGCACCCGCAGGCTGATCAACGCACGTGCGGCCGCCTGCACGGACGGGGTCGCGCCGACCACCGGCGGGCAGTCGATGCCGAGCACGGTGACCGCGGGGCGCGCCCAGATGCGGTCGGCGACCGTGCCCTTGCCGACCAGACGTACGCCGTCGAGGACCTTGGCGTCCTTGCGGAAGTCGTCCTCTTCGTACTGAAGACCGTCCCACACCTCGTCGCCGGTGAGCCCGTCGACCGTCGTCGAACCGTCCTCGGCACGCAGCGAGTCGAGCACCCGCACCAGCGCCGCGAGCGCGTCGGGCGCGGCGCCGCCGAACTGTCCCGAGTGCAGATTGCCCGCAAGGGTGTCGATGCGGACGCGCACCAGGGTCATGCCGCGGAGCGTGGCGGTCACCGTCGGCAGGCCGACACGGAAGTTGCCCGCGTCGCCGATGACGATGGTGTCCGCGGCCAGCAGGTCGGGGTGCTGCTCGGCGTACCGCTCGAGACCGCCCGTGCCCTGCTCCTCGGAGCCCTCGGCGATCACCTTGACGGTCACCGGGACACCGCCGTTCGCCTTCAGGGCGCGCAGCGCGAGCAGGTGCATCAGGACGCCGCCCTTGCAGTCGGCGCTGCCGCGTCCGTACCAGCGGCCGTCGCGCTCCGTCAGCTCGAAGGGCGGGCTGGTCCAGGCCGCCTCGTCGAGCGGCGGCTGCACGTCGTAGTGCGCGTAGAGCAGCACGGTGGGCGCGCCCTCGGGGCCCGGCAGCAGGCCGTACACCGACTGCGTGCCGTCCGGGGTGTCGAGCAGCGCCACGTCCTGGAAGCCCTCGGCGCGCAGCGCGTCCGCCACCCAGTTCGCGGCGGCCTCGCTCTCGCTCCTGGGGAACTGGTCGAAGTCCGCCACCGACTTGAAGGCCACCAGTTCGGCGAGCTCCGCCTTCGCCCTCGGCATGAGTGAGGCGATGGTCTCGGTGATCGGATCCGGCGACATGGGCACGCTCCTCGTGGGTGCGACGTTGTACGTACGTGGGTGTGGTGATCCTCCCACAGCAGGGTGCCCGAGGTGCCCGCCGTAGGATGCCCTGGAAAGCGCGGCCAACAGCTGGATCGGGAGCGGTAGACCAACGTGAGCAGCGAGAACTCAGCGGACGACGCGCAGTACGTATGGGACGTCGTCGTGGTGGGAGCAGGGCCCGCGGGGGCGTCGGCGGCCTACGCGGCGGCCGTCGCGGGACGCAGCGTCCTCGTCCTGGAGAAAGCCGAACTGCCCCGGTACAAGACGTGTGGCGGCGGCATCATCGGCCCCTCGCGTGACGCGCTCCCGCCGGGGTTCGAGCTCCCCTTCAGGGACCGGGTGCACGCGGTGACGTTCTCCCTGGACGGCAAGTTCGCACGTACGCGCCGCTCGAAGCAGATGCTCTTCGGGCTGATCAACCGCCCCGAGTTCGACCAGCAACTGGTCGAGCACGCGCAGAAGGCGGGCGCCGAGGTGCGCACCGGCGTCACCGTCGCGCGCGTGGAGCAGCACGGCTCCGTGGTGCCCGACCGGCGGACGGTCGCGGTGGTCCTGCAGGGCGGCGAGACGGTGCTGGCGCGCGCGGTCGTCGGGGCCGACGGCAGTGCGAGCCGCATAGGAGCACATGTCGGCGTGAAGCTCGACCAGGTGGACCTGGGCCTCGAGGCCGAGATCCCGGTGCCGCAGAGCGTCGCCGAGGACTGGGCGGGCCGCGTCCTCATCGACTGGGGCCCCATGCCGGGCAGTTACGGCTGGGTGTTCCCCAAGGGCGACACCCTCACCGTCGGTGTCATCTCCGCACGCGGCGAAGGCTCGGCCACCAAGCGGTATCTGGAGGACTTCATCGCCCGCCTCGGGCTGGCGGGTTTCGAGCCGAGCATCTCCTCCGGCCATCTGACGCGCTGCCGCAGCGACGACTCGCCGCTCTCGCGCGGCCGGGTCCTGGTGTGCGGCGACGCGGCCGGCCTGCTCGAACCGTGGACCCGCGAGGGCATCTCCTTCGCGCTGCGTTCGGGGCGCCTCGCGGGGGAGTGGGCGGTGCGGATCGGTGAGGCGCACGACGCGGTCGACGCCCGTCGGCAGGCCCTGAACTACGCCTTCGCCGTCAAGGCCGGCCTCGGCGTCGAGATGAGCGTGGGCAAGCGCATGCTCGCCGTCTTCGAGCGCCGTCCGGGCGCGCTGCACGCGGCGATCACCGGGTTCCGGCCCGCGTGGAACGCGTTCGCGAGGATCACCCGCGGTTCGACGACGCTCGGCGAACTGGTGCGCAACCACCCGCTGGCGGGGCGGGCGCTGAGCGCCTTCGACCGGTAGTCGCGGCCCGCCCGCCCGTGTGCGCCCGGCCTCACTTCGTGAGGGTGACGCGGAAGACGGGGTGGTCGCCCGCGGCCGCCTCGATCTCCGCGTCCGTGGACTTCGCGGTGACGCCCTTGAAGTACTGGTTGACCTCCCAGCCCCACTTCTCCAGGTAGCCGCGCAGCAGCGGCAGCTTCTGCGCGTCCGGGACCTCCGCGACCGTGAACGCGCGCACCTTGCGGCCCACGCGCAGCTCGCCCCCGCCCGCCGCGCGCATGTTGCGCACCCACTGCGAGTGACCGCGCGCCGAGACCAGGTACTGGGTGCCTTCGTACGTGAACGGGTTGACCGGGATGCGCTGCATCTGGCCGCTCTTGCGGCCCCGCACGTTGAGCTCGGCCGATCCCGCCAGGCTGATCCCGTGCCGCGCCAGCCAGCCGATCACGCTGTTCAGCCGCACGGCGAGCGGACTGCCCTTGAGGTAGTAGGGGGTGGAGCCCGAGGGAGAGGAAGCGGAGGAGGAAGCGGAGGGAGACATGGTGACCGCCAGAGTCGGGAGAGTTTCCGAGAGCACTGCTCTCGCTTAAGAGCAGTGTGCACGAGACAGGTGCTCCATTTCAAGAGCAGTGCTCTCTAATTTGTGCGGGGCTCACTTCACGGTGCGCTGCTCACGTTTTGGTGCACTGCTCCGAACTCGTGGCACACTGCCCGTATGAGCAGCGCCACCAGCGGGGCCAGGGCCCGCGCCCGAGTCGAAGTCACCGCCGCCATCAAGGACGAGGCCCGCAGACAGCTCGCGGCCGACGGGGCGGCCAAGCTCTCGCTGCGCGCCGTCGCCCGCGAGCTCGGCATGGTCTCCTCCGCCCTCTACCGCTACTTCCCCAGCCGTGACGACCTCCTGACCGCGCTCATCATCGACGCGTACGACTCACTCGGCGCCGCCGCCGAGACGGCGCACGCCGAGGTCGCGTCGGCCGAGCCCGTGCGGCGCTGGACGGTCGTGTGCGAAGCCGTGCGGACCTGGGCGCTCGCGCATCCCCACGAGTACGCCCTCATCTACGGCTCGCCCGTCCCCGGGTACAGTGCGCCCGCCTCCACGATCGAAGCCGCCGCCCGTGTCGGGCTGCTGCTCATCGGGATCGTGCGCGACGCCCACCAGGGGCGCGGGATCGCCGCGCAGCCGCTGCCAAAAGGGCTGCGCACGGAGGCCGAGCGCATGGCCGCCGACCTCGCGCCCGACCTGCCGCCGGCGGTGATCACGGCCATGGTCGCGGCCTGGGCCCAGCTCTTCGGACTCGTCGGCTTCGAGGTGTTCGGGCAGTTCAACCGCGTCGTCGAGGACCGTACGGAGTTCTTCTCCTACGCGGCTACGCAACTCGCCCGCGGGGTCGGGCTGTTGCAGCAGAGATGAGCCTTCGCGATCAGGGTTCCCCTCAGGGAGCTACTCCCGCGGGAGTACGCGTGATCGCCACGCCGGGGTGACGACCGGCGGCCCCCTCTCGGTCTAGCGTTGCCGCCATGGATGAGCAGCGCGAACGCGGGCGCGGCGGTCCGGCCCCGGCCTGGGGCGGACCGGCGATGTGGCGGCAGGGGCCGCCCTGGTGGAACCGGCGGGAGGACGCCGAGGGCGCCGGCAGGCTGCCGTGGCTGACGACGCTCGCGATCACCGTGTTCGTGCAGGTCGGCTCGAAGTACGCGGCAGAGGGCCAGCTCGACCGGGAGCCGCTCGATGTCTACGCCAGGCTGATCCTGCTCGTCGGCACGGCCTCGCTCCTGCTGCGTCACCGCCACCCGGTCCCGGTCGCGTACGTCACGGCCGGGACCGCGCTGGTCTATCTCGGGGCGGGGTATGCGTACGGGCCCGTCCTGATCACCGTCGCCGTCGGCTGCTTCGCCGCGGTCGTCTCGGGGCACCGGCGTGCCGCGTGGGGCGCCGTCGGCATGCTGTGGGCGGGGCATCTGCTGGTCGCCCACTGGCTCTACGCGTGGTTGCCGCCGGACGGCGACAACGCACGGACCTGGGGCGAGGAAACCGTCGTCGCCGTCTGGGTCGTCGCCATCATCGCCGTGTCCGAGCTGGCCCGCGTACGACGTGAGCAGTGGATGAAGGAGCGTGCGGAGCGCGCGCAGGCCGCCAGGCGGCGGGCCGACGAGGAGCGGCTGCGCATGGCCCGCGAGCTGCACGACGTCCTCGCGCACAGCATCTCGGTCATCAACGTCCAGGCGGGCGTCGGCCTCGCGTTGCTCGACTCCGATCCCGAGCAGGCCCGCACCGCCCTGACCACCATCAAGGCCGCGAGCAAGGAAGCCCTGGGGGAGGTCCGCCAGGTCCTCGACACCCTCCGCACGCCCGGCGACGCGCCACGCGCCCCGGCCCCCGGGCTCGACAGGCTGCCCGAACTCGTGCAGCAGGCCGCGAGCACAGGGCTCACCGTCGAGGTCGACACCCAGGGGTCCGGCAGGAGACTGGCGCCCGGCGTCGATCTCGCCGCCTTCCGCATCGTCCAGGAGGCCCTCACGAACGTCGTGCGCCACTCCGGCTCACGCCACGCGCGCGTGCTGGTGCGGTACGAGACCGCGACGCTCACCCTGCGGGTCGACGACGACGGCCCGGCCACCGGCGCCGACGCGGGCGGCAGCGGCAACGGACTCGCCGGAATGCGCGAGCGCGCCGCCGCCCTCAATGGCACGATCGACGCGGGCTCGCGCCCGGACGGGGGCTTCCGGGTCACCGCCGTACTGCCCACGCGCACGGCACCTCAGGAGGACCAGTGATCCGTGTACTGCTCGCCGACGACCAGTCGCTGGTCAGAGCCGGGTTCAAGGCGCTGCTCGACGCCCAGCGGGACATCGAGGTCGCTGGAGAGGCGGCGGACGGCGAGGAAGCCGTGCGCAAGGTGCGTGAACTGCGCCCTGACGTCGTCCTGATGGACATCCGCATGCCGCTGCTCGACGGTCTCGCCGCGACCCGGAAGATCACCGAGGAGCCGGACCTGAACGACGTCAAGGTGGTCATGCTGACCACCTTCGAGCTCGACGAGTACGTCTTCGAGGCGATCCGCTCCGGGGCCTCGGGCTTCCTCGTCAAGGACACCGAGCCCGAGGAGCTGCTGCGTGCGGTGCGCGCGGTGGTCGGTGGTGACGCGCTGCTCTCACCCGGTGTCACGCGCCGCCTCATCGCCGAGTTCGCCGCCCGCTCCAAGGAGCCCGCGAGCGCAGAGCCGCTGGGCGAGCTCACCGAGCGCGAAAGGGAGGTGATGGCGCTGGTCGGCATCGGCCTGTCGAACGAGGAGATCGCCCGCCGCCTCGTGGTCAGCCCGCTCACCGCGAAGACGCACGTCAGCCGCACGATGGTGAAGCTCGGCGCCCGCGACCGCGCCCAACTGGTCGTCCTGGCCTATGAGTCGGGTCTGGTCCGCCCCGGATGGCTCGGCTGACGCAGCGCGCGCCGGTGACGTACGAGAATCGTCACCAGGACCGCGACGAAGACGACGATCCCCACGATCTTGCCGGCCAGGACCAGCGTGCCCTGGCTGGGGGACGTCACCCCGAAGAAGAACGCCGGTGAGGCCACGGCCAGCATCGTGGCACCCGCCAGGGACGTCGCGGCGAAGAGCGCGAAACCGATCTCCACAGTGTTCGCGTCGCGCTCGGCCTGTGTCCTTCGCCCCATCTTCGAAGTGTGCGGGGCGGGCTCCCGGCGAGCAAGCAACTGCGCGCCGGGAGCGATCCGTTGATGGCCCGTCCGGTCAGTCGATGACGGCGACCGCCTCCTTCTCCGCCTCCTTCTGGACCGACTCCTCCGCCACCTTCTGGGGAGCCGACTTCGTGACGACGACGGTCTTCTGCGCCCGCCCTGCCGGCCCGGCCCGCCGCGTCCGCACCCCGGTGAGGGTGATGAGCAGGCCCGCGACCGCGATGGCCGTCACCACGATCAGGCCGGGCCGGTAGCTGTCGAGCACCGCCTGCGGTGAGGCGTCGGCGCCGTGCGAGGACGCGGTGATCACTGCGGTGACGACGGCGAGGAAGATCGCGCCGCCCACCTGGATCGAGGTGTTCAGGAGGCCCGACACCATGCCCTGCTCGTCGTCGTCCACACCGTTGGTGGCCTGGATGTTGAGCGAGGGGAAGACGAGGGCGCACGCGAAGCCGAGCAGGATCATGGACGGCAGCACCATGGACGCGTACGACGGGGTGAGGCTGACGTGCAGGAACAGCACGTACGAGGCGACGAGCAGGACGAAGCCCGCCACGATGACCCGCGGTGTGCCGAACCGGTCGATCACCGAGCCGACCTTCGTGGACGACAGGGCGACCAGGGCGCCCGCGGGCAGGAAGGCGAGCGCGGTCTCCAGGGCGGACCAGCCGAGCAGCGTCTGGAAGTACTGCGTGGCCAGGAACTGGAAGGAGACGTAGCCGCCGAAGAAGGTCATCGCGCCGATCTGCGCCCGGAGTTGAGGCCCCGAGCGCAGGACGCCGAGGCGGATCAACGGGCTCGCGGAGCGCAGTTCGATGCGTACGAAGACGGTGAGCAGCACGGCCGTGGCCAGGAACGACAGGAGGGTGCGGGCCGATGCCCAGCCGGCCTCCGGTGCCTCGACGACGGTGAAGACGAGCAGCAGCATCGCCGCCGTGCCGGTGACGGCGCCCGGCACGTCGTAGCCGCCGACGTTCTTCTCGCGTGCGCTGCGCGGGATCAGCTTGAGTCCGGCGATCAGCGCGATGACGGCGATGGGCGCCGGCAGCAGCATCGTCAGGCGCCAACTGGCCTCGGTGAGCAGCCCGGAGAGGACAAGGCCCATGGAGAAGCCGGTGGCGGCGCAGGTGGTGTAGATGGTGAGCGCGCGGTTGCGGACCGGGCCCTCGGCGAACGTCGTGGTGATGATGGAAAGGCCGGCGGGCGCGGTGAACGCGGCGCTCAGGCCCTTGATGAAGCGGCTGGCGATCAGCAGCGGCCCCGAGTCGACGAACCCGCCGAGCAGTGAGGCGAGCGCGAACACGGCGAGCGCGATCAGAAAGACGCGGCGCCGCCCGAGCAGGTCGGCCGCTCGGCCGCCCAGGAGCAGGAGGCCGCCGTAGCCGAGGATGTAGCCGCTGACGACCCACTGGAGGGTCGCGGTGGAGAGGTTCAGTTCGGAGCCGATGGAGGGCAGCGCGACGCCGACCATCGATACGTCGAGTGCGTCGAGGAACATCGCGGCGCAGAGCACGAGAAGAGTGCCCCACAGACGTGGGGACCAGCGCTCCGGGGACGCGGAGGCAGCTGTGAGCGGAGAATTCATGCGGAGCACAGTACATGCGCGTGCATTGACTGCAAGTGCATTTAATTCCGATGCAACAAAGGGCGGATTCTCTGCTACCGTGCGATGTCATGGCGGCGAAAAAGGCCGAGCAGGAGCTCAGGACGGCCGAGCAAGGGCTCGGGACGGCCGAGCAAGGGCTCGTGGACCAGTGGCGCGACATCCTCGCGGTGCACGCGCGCACCCTGTGCGAACTCGACGGCGCCCTGCGTGAGCACGGCCTCGGGGCGAGCGACTTCGAGGTCCTCGACGTGCTGTCCGAGGGCGCCGCGGCGGACGGCGACTGCGCCTACCGCGTGCAGGACATCGCGGGCCGGATCCATCTGAGCCAGAGCGCGCTGTCCCGCCTCATCGGCCGCCTGGAGAAGGACGGCCTGGTGGAGCGCGCGATGTGCAGCGAGGACCGGCGCGGGGTGCGGGTCGTGCTCACCGACAAGGGGCGCGACCTGCACGCGGAGGTACGGCCGCTGCAGCGTGCGGTCCTCGAGCGGATGCTGGCACGGCCCGAAGCCCGCTGATCCCCTCCTGCCCTACACGCCCGACTTCTCGCTCCACAGAGCGCTCAGCGCGGTGTCACCGGTGACAAGCGGGAACGCTGCGCGATTCCACAGCGCCAGATAGAGGCGCTCCGCGGTCCCCGACACCTCGCAGTCGGCCCGCCCGTCCTCACCCCGCTCCGTGACGGGCGGCTCCTGCGAGAGGCGTACGGTCCACACCGCGCCCGCTCCCGCGTCCGTTGCCCGCACCCGCAGAACCCGCGGTTCCTCCGTACGCACCCGGCTGCGTTCACGCGCGTGGAACCCGCACAGCAACTCGTCGATCCCGTCCGCGGCGAACTCCGTGCCGATCGGCGACGGCGCACCCCCGCGCGCGGACTCGGCGTCCACGCGATGGATCGTCGTCTCGTTCGCCTGTCGCCGCGCCCAGAAGGCGAGCGGCGACGGTGCGGGCAGGAAGGCCCAGCACCGCAGCTCGGGCGCGGCGGCACGGAGCGTCGTGACCAGGTCGGCGTGCGCCTGCCGGTACCAGTCGAGCAGGGCGGCGCCGTCGAGCTCCGGCGGTTCGCCCATGGGGCGCGGCGAGGCATGCTCATCGGCGACGAACGCCGCGGCCCAACGGTGCACCGTGCCCGTGTGCGACAGCAGATCGCGCACCGCCCAGTCGGGACAGGTGGCCACCTTGGCGTCCGTCCCGGCCGCCTCGGCGGCGCGGGCCAGCAACTTGCCTTCCGCATCAAGAACTTCAAGGTGCTCGGAGATCTCCATGGGCGGGATTCTGCCCGATGGAGTGGGATCGAGGGGAGGGTCAGCGGCGGGTCGTGTACCCGATGGCGGCGGCGAGACCCGCGAGGACGGCGACGCTGGTGAGGGCGATCGGCAGGGTGAACCAGTCGGCCATGAAGCCGATGGCGGGCGGGCCGAGGAGCATGCCGCCGTAGCCGAGGGTGGAGGCGGTGGCGACGCCGTTGGGTCCTGCCAGGGTGCCCGCGCGTTCGACGGCGACGGGGAAGATGTTGGCGAGGCCGAGGCCGGTGATGGCGAAGCCGACGAGGGCGAGCCAGACGGTGGGGGCGAGCGCGCCCAAGAGCATGCCGGCGGCGGCCGTGGTGCCACCGCCGACGAGTATCGGGGTCTGGCCGAGGCGTTCGAGCAGGGTGGTTCCGCTGAGGCGGCCGATGGTCATGGCGAGGGCGAAGCAGGAGTAGCCGGCGGCGGCGATGCCGGGGTGGGCGGCGAGGTCCTGTTCGAGGTGAAGGGCGCCCCAGTCGGCGAGCGCTCCTTCGCCGAAGGCGGTGCAGAGGGCGATGAAGCCGAAGACGATCACCAGGCGTCGGGTACGGGTGTCCGGGCGCCGCGGTGCACTGGCCTCGGGGTGGGCGCCGCTCGGTGAAGCCGCTGGAGTCGCCGGAGTCGCCGGAGTCGCCGGAGTCGCTGGGGTCGGCGGTTCGAGGCGCAGGAGGGTGCGGCCCGCGACGGCGGTGACGACCAGGCCGATCACGGTGAGGCCGAGGAGGTGGCGCGTGGGGGAGAGGGACCCGGCGATCAGCCCGCCGAGCCCGGCGCCGACCATGCCGCCCAGGCTGAACGCGGCATGAAAGCTGGGCATGATCGGGCGCCGCATGGCGGCCACCAGGTCGACGGCGGCGCTGTTCATGGCGACGTTGATGCCGCCGTAGCCGGCCCCAAAGATCAACAGCACGGCACCCAGCGCTAGCGCCGAGTGGGTCAGCGGCGGCAGTGCCACGCTGAGTGAGAGCAGTACACCGCAGACCACCGTTACCGGGTGGCTGCCGAAGCGGCGGCAGAGCCGTCCGGTGAGCGTCATCGTGATGACGGCGCCGGCGGACACCCCGAGCAGCGCGAGCCCGAGGTCGCTGGCCGACGCGCCGGTCTGTTCCTTGATGGCGGGGATGCGGACGACCCATCCGGCGAAGATGAAGCCGTCGAGCGCGAAGAAGACGGTGAGCGCGACACGGAGCCGGACCAGGCCCGGGGGAGTGGCCCGCGACGCTGCGGACGTGGTTTTGTTTACTAGCGGCACAAAGTCAGAGTAGAGGTGTGCCCCCGTGGCGTACAAGACGGTTCGCGTGAGGTGGCGGTCACCTGTGGGTGGAGGGGTCTGATGGGTGCGGAGTGCGGAGTGCGGAGTGCGGAGTGCCGGTGGGCCGCCAGCGGCGGGAGGCTTGCGGGTGAGTCGATGCTGTCCGGAGGTCGACATGCAGAAGATTCCCGGTTCGCAGCTCGGCGGACCGGTGTCGGGTGGGATTTCGTCGCGGCAGGGGAAGGGAAGTGGGCGGGCGGTGTACGGGCAGATGACGGCTGAACGGCGAGGCGACGTACGGATCATGGGAGACTCGCCCTCATGAACGGCAAGGCTGCCCCCCGCGTCGACGGGGATCTGTCCACGCGTACGCGCCTGGAGCGAGGGCGCGGAGCGCTCGGGCCCGCTCTCGAGCTCGTCCACACCGGGCGCGCCCCGACCCGTGCCGTACTCACCGCCGAACTCGGCGTCACCCGTGCCACGGCGGGCGCCGTCGCCGCCGAGCTGGAGGCGCTCGGCCTGATCAGGATCGACGCGAGGCCGAGCGCGCCCGCGGGGTCCCAGGGCCGCCCCTCGCACGGCCTCTCCATCGCGGAGGACGGTCCTGTCGCGCTCGCCGCGCAGGTGCACTCCGACGGTTTCCGGGCTGCGCTCGTGGGGCTCGGCGGCCGGATCGTCGCCACCGCGCCCGGCTGCGAGACGATCGACGCCGACCCCGCGCAGGTGCTCGGCTCGGTCATCGACGCGGGTGCGCAACTGCTGCGGGAGACCGGCAGGCGGTGCGTGGGCGCGGGCCTCGCGGTGCCGTCGGCCGTCGCCGAGCCGGAGGGCACCGCGCTCAACCCGCTGCACCTGGCGTGGCCCGCGGGCTCGCAGGTGCGCCAGATCTTCGCCGATTGCGTACGGGAGGCGGGGATCGCCGGACCCGCGTTCGCCGCCAACGACGTCAACCTCGCCGCGCTCGCCGAGCATCGGCACGGCGCCGGGCGTGGCGCGCGCGATCTGCTGTGCGTGGCGACCGGACACCGCGGGGTCGGCGGCGCGCTCGTGCTCGACGGGCGCCTGCACACCGGCAGTTCGGGCCTTGCGCTCGAAGTCGGCCACCTCACCGTCAATCCGGAGGGCCGCCCGTGCCACTGCGGCAGCCGGGGCTGCCTGGACGTCGAGACGGACCCGCTGGCCTTCCTCACGGCGGCGGGCCGCGAGCCGGGCCCCGAGGGGCTGTTGCTGCAGGCGCGCGAGCTGCTGCGTGACGGGGGCGGGGACCCCGCGGTCCGCGCGGCGGCCGAGGAGCTCATCGACCGCCTCGGCCTCGGGCTCGCGGGCCTGGTGAACATCCTCAACCCGGACCGCATCATCCTGGGCGGCCTGCACCGCGCACTCCTCGAGGCCGACCCCGAGCGGCTGCGCGCCGTCGTCGCCGACCGGAGCCTGTGGGGACGCAGTGGCGGCGTACCGATCCTCGCCTGCACGCTGGACCACAACAGCCTGGTGGGGGCCGCCGAGCTGGCCTGGCAGCCGGTGCTCGACGACCCCCTCGCGGCGTTGGGCTAGGGCCTTCAGAAGGTCTCAGGTGCGAGCGGCGGTTTCCTTCGCCTTCGCGGGAGCCGCGCCCCGGGGTCCGGTGGCCGGCTCCTGGGCCCCAACTCCGGTCGTGGCGGCTGAGGTTCGCTCCTCACGCAGCCGCCGCAGGTCGGGCAGCAGCGTGAGGAGGCCGAGCGCCGCGAGACCGGCGCCGATCCAGAGCGGCGCCCGCAGGCCGAACGTATCGATGGCGGGCCCGCCCACGGACGTCGCGATGATGATGCCGAGGGTGATGAACGAGGTGTGGACGGTGTTCACCAGCGGCCGGGCGTTGCCCGTGCGCTGTACGCGGGTCACCAGGGCCGGGTTCATGGTGACCCCGACAAGGCCGATGCCCATCATCAACACCACTGCCGCCACGCTCAGTTGGGCGAATATGGCGAAGCCGGCGAGGAACGCGAGGTTGAGCAGCAGTCCGGTGAGCAGGACCGGCACGGTGTGCTTGTCGGCGAACCGACCGACGACGGTGTTGCCGATGAGGGTGGCCGCTCCGTACGCGATGAGCAGGAGCGGGACGGTGCCCGTGGAGAACCCGGTGACCTCGGTGAGGATCGGGTTGAAGTAGCTGAAAGCGGAGAACGTGGCGCCGATGACGAAGGTGCTGGTGGTGAGCGTGAGCCAGAGCCGGGGGCTGCGCAGGGCGCCCAGTTCCTGGCGCAGACCGGGGCTTGCCCCGCCGCCGGCGCCCTCGGTGCCGGCGCGTTCCGTGCGGGGCACTCCGGCGAGGGTGGCGAGCGCGGCGATGACGGTCAGGCCGGTGATGGCCCAGAACGCGGCGCGCCAGCCCAGGTGTTCACCGATGACGGTGGCCAGCGGCAGCCCGAGAAGGGTGCCGAGCATCAGCCCGTTGAGGGCCACCGAGATGGCCCTGCCCCGCACTTCGGGGCGGGTGAGTTCCGAGCACATCGAGATGGCCACGCCGAAGAAGGCCTGTGACGCGATGCCGGTGATGATGCGGGCAACCAGCATGGTGCGATAGTCCGGGGCCAGAGCGGCGAGGACGTTGCCTGCCAGGAAGACCCCGAACAGGACCATCAGGGCCGACTTGTGACGCACCTTCAGCAAGGCGATCGTCAGGAAGGGCCCGCCGAGAGCCATCGCCGTGGCGAAGGCGGTGATCAAGTATCCGATCTCCGGAATCGTGGCGTCGAGTCCGTCGGCCATCTGCGGCATCAGACCGGCGACCACGAACTCACTGGTCACCATGGCGAAGATGCCGAGGGCCAGTAGATAGACGGCGCGGGGCATGGGGGCTCCTGTCGGGGATGGGGTGGCGGGTAGTTATGAATTGCTCAGTACAAAACTTATGGACTGGTCGGTGCAAAACGAGGGTGTGCGCATGCGGGGGGTGGCTCAGGGGCGAAGGGGGAGGGGGCTGAGGGGGTGGTCCGGCGGGTCGAACGAGTCAAGCCGCCAAGCTGCCAAGCCGCCAACCTGTCAAGCAGTCAGAACGTCAAAGCGTCAAACCTTCAACGCGTCCAAGGCGGTCTCGGCGATGGCCGTCAAGGCCGCGCGGTCGACGCCGCCCTGTGCGGAGATCCGCATACCGCCGATGACGGCGTTCAGGAAATGGGCCAGCTCGCCCGCGTCCCGCGTGGAGGTGATGTCGCCGCCGACCTGCCCTGTACGGATCACGGCGCTGATGGCGGCCAGCCGGACCGCGAGGTCGCCGGCGAGCATCTCGGCGGCCTCGGGGTCGCGCCCGGCCAGCTCCACCGTCGTGTTGACGGTCAGGCAGCCGATGCTGTGTCCGTCCTCGCGGCACGCGAACTCGGTGTCGATGATGTGCTCGAAGAGGGCGCGAAGGCGCGCCATCGGGGGGCGTTCCGCGTCCTCCAGGATCTCGACCTGGACGGACGTCATCGAGTCGATGTAGCGGGCCAGGGCTCGCCGGAACAGTTCGTGCTTGCTGCTGAAGGTGTTGTAGATGCTGCTGCGGCCCAGGCCGGTGGCTTCGCACAGGTCCTGGGTCGAGGTGGCCTCGTAGCCATTCGCCCAGAAGGCGTGCATCGCCGCGTCCAGGGCCCGTTCCTCGTCGAAGGTTCTCGGTCGGGCCATGTCCGTACCGTACAAGTTTTGGAACGCTCAGTGCAATATGCGAGCAGGTGGGTCTCGTCCACCCTGGCGTGCCGCGCGATCCCTACGCCCACTCCACCGCGAACGCGCGAGCCGGGTTGTCCCGCAGAATTCTTTCGACCAGCTCTTCCCCCACGGCGAGTTCGAGCCGTGGGCGCACCCTGCGCAGCAGATACGGCAGCCCTGGCCCGCCGTTCACCGCGCGGGCTCCGGCCGTCGTCGTGTCGCCGCCTAGGAGCAGCTGGTCGACGAAGCCCGCCTCGGTCAGGGCCTGTACCGCTTCCGGCATGCGCCAGTCCGTGGCGTGGTGGGCACGGGAGGGTCCGTCGAAGGCGAGGTACACGCCGGCTTCGGCCGCCTGGCGGTGGACCGCGAGGTCGGGGGAGCGGTTCAGGTGGCCGAGGATCAGGCGGTCGGGCGGGACGCTCAACTCGCCGCACAGCAAGTCGAGTACGTCCAGTGCGCCGGTGCCGAGCTCCAGGTGGACGGCGATGGGCGCGCCGGTCGCGTGGTGGGCCTCGGCCGCCGCTTTCATCGTCCAGCGGGCGTGCGCGTCCAGACCGTGGAACCCGCCCGCGACCTTGATCAGCCCGGCCCGCACGCCGGTGTCGGCGATGCCCTTGCTGATCTCCCGTGCGAAGAGGTCCGCAAGCCCGACTGTGCGGAGACGCTCGAGCAACTCCGGGGTGTAGTGCTCCGCTTGGTGCAGACCCGTCGCCGCGACAAGTCGTACGCCCGACGTCCGAGACAGCTCGGGCAGCTCGTCCGCGCGGCGCCCCATGCCATGCGGTGTCCACTGGATCAGGCTCTCGCCACCGGCCTCCCGGAAGGCCGCGAGCTCCTGGGCTGCCGCGGCCGGCGAGTCCAACTCCTGTCCCGGTAGCTGAGGACTCGACAGGAACAGGTGGTCGTGGGCGTCGCAGGTGCCGAGGACCACCGGATCGACGTCCCCGAGGACGGTGCGGACCGTGCGGACCGTTCGGGCCACACCCGACGCAACCGCCACACCCGCCGCGCTCACCACTGCTGCCCCCGGGGGAGTACGTGCCGCTCCGGCGCGGACAGGTGCAGCACCTGGAACACATCGCCTTGGCCCTGGCCATGGCGCTTGCCCTCGGGTGACGCGTGGTCCCAGACGGAGAAGTGCACGGCCTCCCACGTCCGCGGATCGATGGCCGCGGCCGCGTAGACAGCTCCGTCCTGGCGCGCCAACCGCCCGGTCTCGCGGACGAGTTCGACGGCCAGGTCGCCGACGTGCGTGCCTGCGGGGATGCGCGTGCGACGACGTATCGCCGCTTTCGCGGACGACCCGGCATTTGAGGCGACCCCCTCCACGAACGCCAGACCCGTCCAGTGCTGTACCTCCGGGCGCCCGAAGTCATCGACGATGCCCTGGAATCCGGGGCCCCAGAGGAAGGAGTTCATGCCCGCCGGGGTGTTCCAGAGGTAGAACGGCGCGTACTGGTTGACGGGGGAGCCGTCGACGCCGCGTTCGCGGATCAGGTACGCCTTGGTGCCGAGGCCCGGGTAGTTGTCCAGCAAATGCCCTTTGGATGCGACCCTGTTGCGGATGACGGTCATGTCGTAGTCGGCCGGAAGCGTGATCTCGTATTGCATCGCGTGCATGGTGGTTGGTAGCTCCTCGCGCTCAGGCCGTCGGGTACTCGTCGGCGCCCACATGGGCGTCCCAGTGCTCGGCGGGGCCTGCCTGGCTGTCGGGCCGGCTGCGTGTGATGTGCACTGCTCTTCAACTCCGCTACGGAGTAGGGCTGGTGGCGGCGAACAGCAGCGCGAGCAAGCCCCGCACCCCGGCGTCGAACGCCGCAGGTGACCCCGAGGCGCGGGCCAGCACGTAACCGCCCTGGACCGTCGCGACGACCGTCGCCGCGATCGCCTGCGCGTCGAGCGTTGCCGCGAACTCGCCCCGGCCCTTGCCTTCTTCGACGATCCCCGCGATGCGGTCCCGCAGCCAATCGAGTGTCTCGGTGACGGGTGCGCGCAGTTCGGCGCTCGCGATGACGTCCGGGTCCATGGTCAGCCGCCCGATCGGGCAACCGCGCAGGACGTCGCGCTCGCGCAACAGGTACGCCTCGATGCGTTCGTACGCCGATCCCGTGCCGCCGAGTACGCCCTCGGCCGTGGCGCGCATCTCGTCCGCCGTACGCCTGATCGCGGCGAGCGCCAGGTCGGGCTTCCCGGCGAAGTGGTGGTACATGCTGCCTTGCCCGGCGCCCGCGTGCTGCTGGATGGCCTTGGGGCTCGTGCCGACGTAGCCGCGCTCCCACAGCAGTTCGCGAGTGGACTCGATCAGACGCTCCGGGGTGCTCATGAAATCACTGTACATACTAGTAGGTACAGAGGTCTAGGTGGCGGGCTCAGCCCACCCCGGGAGCAGCCCCGCAGGCCCCGCGTACTCCCGCAGTGGTACGCGCACTGCCGCTGGCCGTACGACGACTCGGACCCCCTCGGCGCGCGAGTCTCAAGACACCGAAGACACCGCAAGACGCCGGCCAGTACACCGCAGGCACTCGCTCCCACCGCAGGCATCGCTCGCTCCCGAGGAGATGGACACCATGAACACCCTGGCGCACTTCGACGGCGGGCCCGGCCCGTGGATCCTGTTCTTCCCGCTCATCTGGGCGGCCGTCGTGATCGGCGGCGTCACCCTCCTTCGCCGCACCGTCTGGCGGGGCCGCCGCGCGCCGTGGCAGCGGGGCGGCGGCGAGCGGAACGTACGCATCGACGAGCATTCGCCCATCGCCGTGCTCGGCCGCCGCTTCGCCTCCGGCGAGATCGACGAGGACGAGTACTGGCGGCGCCTCTCCGTCCTGAACGAGGAGTTCGGACGCACCTCCAAGGGCGGTGCGGCATGACCACCCCGGCCGGAACCGGAGGCCCAGGCGCGACCACCACCAGCACCACCATCAGCACCACCACCGACAACGCCGCCCGCGTTACCGACGCCGTCAAGGTCTACGGCCGCGGCGACACCGCCGTACGGGCCCTGGATGGGGTGAGCGTCGGCTTTCCCGCCGGGCGCTTCACCGCGATCATGGGTCCGTCGGGCTCCGGCAAGTCCACCCTGATGCACTGTGCCGCGGGCCTCGACACCCTCACCTCGGGGGCTGCCCTAATCGGCGACACCGAGCTGGGCTCGCTCGACGACCGGCGGCTGACCCTCCTGCGCCGCGACCGCATCGGCTTCGTCTTCCAGGCCTTCAACCTGGTGCCGACGCTGACCGTGGCCGAGAACATCACGCTCCCGATGGACCTCGCGGGCAAGCGCCATGACGGTGCGTCAGACGAGTGGACCGACGCTCTCATCGACGTGGTGGGGCTGCGTGACCGGCTCCACCACCGGCCCGCCGAACTCTCCGGCGGACAGCAGCAACGCGTCGCCGTGGCAAGGGCGTTCGCGGGCCGGCCCGACGTGGTCTTCGCCGACGAGCCGACCGGCAACCTCGACTCGCGCTCCGGTGAGGAGGTGCTGCGCCTCCTCGGCCGCGCCGTACGGCAGATGGACCGCACCGTCGTCATGGTCACCCATGACCCGGTGGCCGCGGCCCACGCCGACGAGGTCGTCTTCCTGGCCGACGGCCGCCTCGTGGACCGGATGGCGGACCCGACCGCCGACAAGGTCCTCGACCGGCTCAAGGCCTTCGACGCGAAGGCCGCCGGTCCCCAAAACCCCCGTACCGCATCCGCATCTCACGCCGAGGGAGCCCCGTCATGAGTTCCCTCAGCGCCTCCACGCGCATCAGCCTGGCCTCGCTGCGCGGCCACAAGCGGCGCTTCGCGGGTACGTTCCTCGCGGTCATGCTCGGTGTCGCCTTCCTGGCGGGCACGCTCGTCATGGGCGACACCCTGCGCGGCAGCTTCGACACGATGTTCGGCAACGCGACGCGTGGCACCGATGCCGTCGTGCGCAGCGCCGACACCATCACCACCCCCGACGACAGCCAGGGCACCCGGCAGCCCGTCAAGACCTCGCTCGTCGAGAGAATCGAGCGGACCGACGGCGTCGCCGCCGCCGCGCCCGCCATCCAGGGCGCCGGCCAACTCCTGGGCAAGGACCGCGAACCCATCGGCGGTGAGGGCCCGCCCACGCTCGCCGGCAACTGGATCGACGACAAGGAGCTGAACGCCTACCAACTGGCCGAGGGCCGCGCCCCCGCCAAGTCCGGCGAGGTCGTCATCAACCGAGGCGCCGCGAAATCCGGCGACCTGAAGATCGGCGACACGACCACGCTGCGCACCCCCGACCCCGTCCAGGTGACGATCGTGGGCCTCGCCACCTTCGGCGGCGAGGACGGCATGGCGCAGACCACCTTCACCGGCATGACGCAGGCCGACGCCGAGAAGTACCTGACGCCGAAGCCCGGCGAGGCCGCGACCATCCAGGTGCGGGCCGGGCCCGGCGTGAGCGAGCAGGAACTCGTCGACGCGCTGAGTCCCGTACTGCCCAAGGGAGTTGAGGCGATCACCGGTGAGGCGTCGGCCGCGGAGAACACGGACGACATCTCCGGCCAGTTCCTGACGCTCTTCACCAGTTTCCTGCTGGTCTTCTCCGGGGTCGCCCTGCTCGTCGCCACCTTCAGCATCCACAACACCTTCGCGATCGTCGTCGCCCAGCGCACCCGCGAGAACGCGCTCCTGCGCGCGCTCGGTGCCTCCCGCCGGCAGGTCACGGCGGCCACCCTGGTCGAGGCGAGCGTGGTCGCCGTGATCGCGTCCGCCGCGGGCCTCGCCGGTGGCATCGGGATCGCGGCCGGGCTCCAGGCGCTCTTCCCGGCCATCGGATTCCCCTTCCCCGAGGGCGACTTGGTGATCAGCGGCCTGTCGATGCTGCTGCCGCTCGCCGTCGGCATCGTGGTGTGCCTCGGCTCCGCCCTGCTGCCCGCCGTGCGCGCCGGGCGCACCGCACCCCTGGCCGCGCTGCGCGAGACGGCGGTGGACCACTCCGGGGCCTCGCGGGGACGTGCGGTCTTCGGCACGCTCCTCGCGCTCACCGCCGTGGGTCTCTCGCTGATCGGCGTCCTCGTCAGCCCGTCCGTGTGGCTGGCCGGGGCCGGGGCCGTCCTCGCGCTCGTCGCGTTCGTGGTGCTGGGGCCGGTGGCGTCCTCGCGGGCGGTACGTGTTCTCGGCGGGCCCCTGGACCGGCTGCGCGGTGTCACGGGCGGACTCGCCCGGCGCAACGCCCTGCGCAGCCCCAAGCGCACCGCCGCCACCGCGAGCGCCCTGATGATCGGTGTCGCCGTCGTCTCGCTCTTCACGGTCTTCGGCGCCTCGCTGAAAGCGACCATGGACCAGACGGTGAACCGCTCCTTCGCCGGTGACCTCGCCATCAGCACCCCCGGCTTCGGCGCGGGCGGCAGCGGACTCAGCCCCAAGCTCGCCCCCGCGCTCGCCGAGCGGCCGGAGGTGGCGACCGCGGTCGGCCTCGGCAAGGGCGCGGCGGAGGTCGACGGGAAAGGCCGCGCCCTGACGGTGACCGACCCGGGCCCCTTCGCCAAGTCCTTCGACCTCGGCAAGGTCGACGGCACGCTGGACGGCCTCGGCACCGACGGCATCGCGATCACCCGGGAGGAGGCCGAGAAGCAGGACCTGAAGGTCGGCTCCAGGACCGAGCTCGCCTTCGCCGACGGCAAGAAGGCCACCTTCACCGTCCGCGCGCTGTACGGCCGGTCGGAGCTCGCGGGGGACTACGTCATCACCCGCGAGGCCTGGGCGCCGCACCGCATGCAGGACGCCGACAGCCTCGTCTCCGTGAGCTTCAAGGCAGGAGTGAGCGCGGACGAGGGCAAGGCCGTGGTCTCCGAGGTCGCCCAGGAGTACGGGAATCCGGATGTGCAGACACGTGGTGAGTACGCGCAGTCCGCGGCGGGCGGCATCGACATGATGCTCACGCTGGTCTACGCCCTGCTCGCGCTCGCCGTCCTGATCGCCCTGCTCGGCATCGCCAACACGCTCACCCTCGCCGTCCACGAACGGACCCGTGAGCTGGGCCTGTTGCGTGCCGTCGGGCAGACCAGGGCGCAGCTGCGGGCCATGGTCCGCTGGGAGTCGGTGCTCGTCGCCGCCTTCGGCACGGCCGGTGGCCTGGTGCTCGGCGGCTTCCTCGGCTGGGTGCTCGTCAAGGCTTCGGACGGCGCGACGAGCAGTGCCTTCGCGTTCGCGGTGCCACCCGTGCAGTTGACGGTGGTCGTCCTGGTGGGCCTGACGGCGGGAGCCCTCGCGGGTCTGCGTCCGGCACGGCGGGCCGCACGCCTGGACGTGCTGCGTGCCATCGCCACCGAGTGACGTAGGACGCGCGCTCCATGGGGGCTGTCACCGCCCGGTCAGCCGACAACGGCCGACCGGGCGGGAGCATGTCCGGGCGCGTGCCCGTCGGCGAGGGACCGCGGCCCCGCACCCAGGTCCGCGAAGGGACCCGCGGTGGCCGCGCCGTACACCGGGTGGGTGGACGGCAGTGCGACGGCCGGCGTAGGGGCCGGGAGGGTGAACCAGACGACCTTGCCCGTGTCGCCGTGCGGGCGCACCCCCCAGCTCTCGCTGACGGCGGCGACCATGGCGAGCCCGCGGCCACAGGTCGCGAACGGCTCCGCGTCGTTCACCTCGGGGAGGCGGGGATCGTGGTCGTGCACGGAGACCGTGAGGCGGTCGAGCAGGAGCTCGATCTCCACGGTGCACACCTTGTCCGGCTGTGCGTGCCGGTGCACGTTGGTCAGGAGCTCGGTCACACCGAGCGCGGCCTGGTCTATCAACGGATCGAGATGCCAGTAGCGCAACTGCGCCGATACGATTCTGCGGACCTGGCCGATCCGCGACGGCAGAGCCTGAAGCTCCACCGTGCAATATCTGCTTGGCTGGCTGATCACGACTGCGGCTCCCCGAATTGTGGTCCGGAAGAAGACGACGATCGGATCCAGCAGCGGCCGCGGGGTCTGCCGGTCGCTGTATGTGACCGGCGGGCTGGTTCGCAGCGTCATCGCCGATGAACCCAGAGTGATGTGAGACCAGAGTGACTCAGGGGGTGCGGGCGTGCAACTCGCACCGTCCCGGCCGGGAGCGCGTGGGCCCCTGCGGCGCGTGTCCTGCGGTCAGGCGGTCGCCCTGTGACCCTTGGCCCTGCGCACCGCGTCGATGAACTTGCGGACCGTGGGCGGCCCTGCCTTGCCGGGCGCCGGATCATGGTCGGCGAGGGTGAGGCGATAGCGCGTGCCGTTCAGTTCGGCAAGGGCCCGGTCGTCGGCGGCGAACCATGGCTTGCCGGCTCGCACCGTCTGTACGGGCGCGCTGTCGATCTCCCTGCCATAACTGGTCAGCAGCTCGAACCTGCCGTCGGTGATACGGATTTGACCCGCCCGGGTGAGGGAGCGCAGCCGTCGTCCGATCCGCACGCCTGTGGCCGTGAACTCCGGCTCCGCCATGACGTTCCGCCCCCTTGAGCGCTTCGGTATGTCGTTCCGTACGGGACCGCCTTCCCGTGCGGTGCAGTCTGCACGCACCTGACGTCGAGCACCAGTGCGTATGAAGACGTGGTCATAACCGGACCACATCCTCTCCCCAGTGTGCGGTGCCCCGGTGCCAGTCGGTTGTGCCAGGTGTGCCTTTGAGGGTCTCAAAGGTGTGTTTATGCAGGTGAGAAGCGTGCGGAAGGTGCCTATGATCGAGGTGTCCGGCCCGCTCCGAGCGCGGCCAGGTTGACGCCAAGGAGCCGCGCGGTGAGCACCACACAGCAGGATCAAGCCGACGAGCCGATGACCACGCTCGACGTGGACCGCAGCGACGCGGAGTACCGGGCCTGGCTCAAAGAAGCCGTGCGCAAGGTGCAGGCGGACGCGAACCGTTCCGCCGACACGCACCTGCTGCGCTTCCCGCTGCCGGAACAATGGGGCATCGACCTGTATCTCAAGGACGAATCGACCCACCCGACCGGCAGCCTCAAGCACCGCCTCGCCCGCTCGCTCTTCCTCTACGGACTCTGCAACGGCTGGATCCGGCCGGGACGGCCGGTCATCGAGGCGTCCAGCGGCTCGACGGCCGTCTCCGAGGCGTACTTCGCCAAGCTGATCGGGGTGCCCTTCATCGCGGTGATGCCCCGCACGACCAGCGCCGAGAAGTGCCGCCTGATCGAATTCCACGGCGGCCGATGTCACTTCGTGGACGACTCACGCACGATGTACGCCGAGTCGGCCGCCCTCGCCGTCGAGACCGGCGGTCACTACATGGACCAGTTCACCTACGCGGAACGGGCCACGGACTGGCGGGGCAACAACAACATCGCCGAGTCGATCTACCAGCAGATGAGGCTGGAGCGCTACCCCGAGCCCGCGTGGATCGTCGCCACGGCGGGCACGGGCGGTACGTCGGCGACCATCGCCCGCTACGTCCACTACATGCAGCACGACACCCGGCTCTGTGTCGCCGACCCCGAGAACTCCTGCTTCTTCGACGGCTGGACCCACCACGACCCGGACGCCACCAGCGACTGCGGCTCCCGCATCGAGGGCATCGGCAGGCCGCGCATGGAGCCCAGCTTCGTGCCCGGCGCGATCGACCGCATGATGAAGGTGCCGGACGCGGCGAGCGTCGCCGCCGTGCGCGCCCTGGAGCAGGCGATCGGCCGCAAGGCGGGCGGCTCGACCGGCACCGGCCTGTGGAGCTCCTTGAAGATCGTCGCTGAGATGGTGGCCGAGGGCCGCACCGGCAGCGTCGTCACCCTCATCTGCGACCCGGGCGACCGCTACCTGGACAAGTACTACTCGGACGCGTGGCTGGCCGAACAGGGGATGGACATCACGCCGTACTCCGCCGCGATCAAGTCGCTCCTGGCGAACGGGACCTGGACCTAGAAGGCCGCAACTCCGGTACGGGACTCAGGCGTTGGCCGCGGTCAGGCGGCGGTCCAGGGCGGTGACGGCGTCGCGGAAGGCGCGGCCCATGCCCGGCCTGCCGAGCTTCAGGGCGAGGCGGAACGGCGCGACGCCGTCCGCGGCGAACGTCCACTGCACGCGGGTGCCGGTCCCGGCCGGGGTGAGCCGCCACTCCTCAAGGAGGGCGCGCAGGCCGGGGGCGTTCGTCTCGTCGACGCGGTAGGCGTACCGCCGGGAGGCCTCGGCCGCGACGATCGTCTCCCAGAAGCGCGTGCCGCCCTTGAGCTGGACCTCGCGGCCCTTGGCGCCGTCCGCGCAGTCGATGGGCCGGCACAGCGTGACCGCCGTGAACCACTCGGGCCAGGCGGTCATGTCGTCGGCGAGCGCGCGGTACACCGCCTCCAGGGGCGCGCTCACCTCACGCGCGAAGACCAGACGCAACGGAGCGGACTCGACGAACCGCAGTCCCACGGGCTTCAGTCGGCGTGCCATCGAACTCAAGCCCCCAGGCGGAATCGGGTCGTTGACCGGGCACCGACACCATAGCTGGCGGCTCGTCAGATGTCTGCGGTGCTCCCGGCGTTCTCCGCCCGCCCCGCGTCCACGCCGTTTCCGAGCCGCTCGTCGGACCCCGGCTCCTCGGGCTCGCCCGTGATCACCAGACGCCGCAGACGCTCGGAGATCTCCGTACGCGCCTCCGCGGGCAGCCCCGCGTCCGTCACCAGCGTGTCGACCTGATCCAGGCCGGCGAACGAACTGAGGCCCACCGTCCCCCACTTGGTGTGGTCGGCGACCACGATGACGCGGCGCGCCGACTGCACCAGGCGCCGGTTGGTCTCCGCCTCCGCGAGATTGGGCGTGGACAGACCGGCCTCCGCCGATATGCCGTGCACACCCAGGAAGAGCACATCGAAGTGCAGCGCGCCGATCGCCTGGTCGGCGACCGGGCCGACCAGCGAGTCCGACGGGGTGCGCACACCGCCCGTGAGGACGACGGTCGCCGCTCCCTGGCGCTGGCCCGAGGTGCGCTGCGCGGAGTGGAAGACGTCCGCGACCCGCACCGAGTTCGTCACCACCGTCAGGTCCGGCACGTCGAGCAGATGATGGGCCAGTGCGTACGTCGTCGTGCCGCCGGAGAGCGCGATCGCCGTGCCCGGCGCCACCAGGGAGGCCGCGGTGCGCGCGATGTCCTCCTTGGCGTTCAGCTCGAGGCCCGACTTTGCCTCGAAGCCCGGCTCGTGGGTGCTCGCCTCCACCACCGGGACGGCGCCGCCGTGCACCTTCTCCAGGACACCCTGGCGGGCGAGGGCGTCGAGATCGCGGCGGACCGTCATGTCCGACACACCCAGCTTGCGGGTCAGTTCATTGACACGGACCCCGCCCCGGCGGCGTACCTCATCGAGGATCAAGGCGCGGCGCTGCTCCGCGAGGAGGTTCTGATTCTCACTCACGTCCGTCCCGGCCCTTCTGCCTCGTCACACCCGTCGCGCCCGTCCATCACGCTGCCTCATCCTCGCATGTGCCGCCGACAGGCGGTCCACCGCCCGATTCCGCGCGGTCACCCAGAACGGGGAGATTACGTGATGGCTGGTGTGGACGAGGTCAGGAGTGGAGATCCTTCTCCCCTGACCACGCGCACATCGGGGGAAGCGAACAGTGGCAGCTGACCACAGAGAAGAGACGGCTCTCGAACTCCTCGTCCATGGGGTGGGGGGCACGACACCCGAAGAGATGCTCGGCGATCCGCGGACCGTGCGGATCTCCGGCGACGAGACGGCGGCCGTGTTCCGCCGCGCCGAGGACGCCGACGCCGAGAAACGCCCGGACGACTACCGGGGCAAGCCGGTCCCGGAGGCGTACGTCTGGTGCAATCTGACCTCAGGCAACGGCTCGCGGGCCCTGTGGCTCCTGCTCCTTCCGTTCATGGTGGTCAACCTCGCGCACTGGATGCGCCCCACGTCACGACGCATGCGCAAGACCGTGCGGACGTACGGTCTCCTGGTGCGCCTGACCGGGCTCACCCTCACCGTCCTGCTGGTCGCCGCCGCCTGTGAGGTCGCCGTCGACCTGATCGCCTGGCAGTGCGCGGGCACTCCGGAGTGCGCCGCCGAACGCTCCTGGCTCGGCTTCCTCGCGACCGACGCCTCCGGGCACGGCGGCTGGTGGAGCCAGCCGGGACGCCGTCTCGCCTTCGCCGCCCTGCTGCCGGCCGCGCTCACCGGGCTGCTCTGGTACCTGTCCCAGCGCACCTGGAGCGCGTACGAGTCCCAGACGCCGCTGCCCCACCAGGACGACCCGGAGGAGGAGCCCGGCCGCACCGCGCTCGGCAAGCCCGGCTTCTGGTACGGGCGCCGCCTCGTGGCCCGCCTGCGCGCCGCGCACACGGCCGCCGGGTTCCTCACGGTGGCCGCCGCGGTCGGCGCCGCGGCCGCACGCCACGACCGGAAGCCCGGTGGCCCCGCGCTGTTCGACGCCCTCGGCTGGCTCCTCGTCGTGACGCTGCTCCTCGGCGGCGGCTTCGTCGCCCTGGTCGTCTGGCGCAGGGGCCGCAGCGAGAGCAGGCTCGACCGGCACCTGGACGCGAAACTGATCCGCGCGCTGCCCCTCGGCGCGCTCACCCTGCTCGTCCTGACGCTTGTGTACGCGGGATGGTCACGCCCCGGCTGGACCTCCGACGGCAGGCTCCCGGGCAACGCGACCTTCGGCGGCATCGCCCTGGTCCAAGGGCTCCTGGTCATCGCGCTCGCGGTGGCCGCCCGCGCGCTCTACCGCACGGCCCCCGACCCGCGCACCGCCCTGCGGGGCTTCGCGGGCCCCTCCGTGGCCATGCTCGCCTGCGCGCTCGGCGGCGTGATGTCCGGAGGCGGCGCCCAGCGCGTCGCCGACTGGCTCGACGGCGCGGGAGAGCCGGGCTCCGGCGGCACCATCGACGGCCCACCCGTGCTCCTGACCTGGCAGGCATCGGTCATCCCGCCCCTCCTCGTGGTCGTCGCCGCACTCTGCGGCTGGCTCGGCGTCCGCACCTGGCGACGGGCACGCCGCGACCGGGAGACCATCCCGCTCGAATACCCCGGCGAGCCGAAGGACGCGGCCCGCAGCCGCCGCATCGCGGGCACGCGCGCGCGTGCCGCCCTCACCGACCGTGCCCCCCTTCTGGTGGGCATCACCTCGGCGGTGACGCTGCTGCTCGGCGCGGGCGCCCTGGTCGGCGCCTGGGTGAGCGAGGAGGTCCCGAGCAAGGCCGCGCAAGGGCTGCCGCTCTTCTTCGAGGGCGCGGCCGAGACCTCGCAGGCGCTTGGCTCCTGGCTGATCGGCTTCGGTTTCATACTGTTCGTGA
Organism: Streptomyces sp. NPDC051214; assembly: GCF_040682375.1. Taxonomy (NCBI): domain Bacteria; kingdom Bacillati; phylum Actinomycetota; class Actinomycetes; order Kitasatosporales; family Streptomycetaceae; genus Streptomyces; species Streptomyces sp. NPDC051214. The sequence continues at coordinate 161,149 of NZ_JBFBAT010000008.1, read as the reverse complement.
CGTGGGGCCGCCGCGCCTACCGCGACGCCTCCGCACGGCGCACCATCGGCATCCTGTGGGACGTCGGCACCTTCTGGCCGCGCGCCGCCCACCCCTTCGCCCCGCCCTGCTACGCCGAGCGTGCCGTCCCCGACCTCACCTGGCGTATGCACACCTGGACCCGCGCGACGCGCGCCACCGGGGGCAGGCTCGTCATCTCAGGCCACTCGCAGGGCAGTGTTCTCGCCGCCGCTGCCGCCTGGCAACTGTGGCCCTCGGTCCGCAAGAGGGTCGCCCTGCTCACCTACGGCTCACCCCTGGAGCGCCTCTACGGCCGCTGGTTCCCCGCCCACTTCGGCCCGGCCGCCCTCGACTCCCTGCACCGCGAGGTCGACTGCTGGCGCAACCTGTACCGCAGCACCGACCCGATCGGCGGTCCCGTACGGGTCCAGGCCGAGGACGACGGACCGAAGGTCGACCACGACGCGCTCAAGGACCCCCTGGTCTACGGACGCACGGAGGAACACCCGCTGCCCGCACCGATCCTGGGCCACGGCGACTACCGGGCCGATCCCGCCTTCGCCGAGGAGCGGGCGAAACTGCTCGCCCGGCTCAAGCCCGCCGTGCCGGCCCCGCGCGCCCTCGAACCCGCAGCCGAGCCCGTGGCCGCGGTCACGGCAGCTCCGGCAGATCCTCCGGATACAGCAGGGTGAGGTCGTCCTTGCTCGGTTCCTCGAACTGGGCGACGCGGCCCGCGTGCCGCTCCACCATCGCCTCGAACGTCTGGCGCGCGGTACGGCCGTTGCCGAACGCGGGACCCTTGGGAAGCGCCGTGAAGTACTTCAGGAGGGCCTCGCCCGTCCCCGTGTCGAGGTGGTACTCATGCTCCTCGGCCTGCTGCTCGACGATCCGCAGCAGCTCCTCGGGGGCGTAGTCGCCGAAGGTGATGGTCCGTGAGAAGCGGGAAGCCACACCGGGGTTGACCGAAAGGAAGCGCTGCATCTCGGCCGTGTAGCCCGCGACGATCACTACCACGGCCTCGCGGTGGTCCTCCATCAGCTTCACCAGGGTGTCGATGGCCTCCCGGCCGAAGTCACGCCCGGAGTCCTCGGGCGAGAGCGCGTACGCCTCGTCGATGAACAGCACACCGCCGCGCGCCCGGTCGAACGCCTCCTGGGTGCGGATCGCCGTCGACCCGATGTGCTCGCCCACCAGGTCGACCCGCGACACCTCGACGAGATGCCCGCTCTCCAGGACGCCGAGCGAGGCCAGGATCTCGCCGTAGAGCCGCGCCACGGTCGTCTTGCCGGTGCCGGGAGAGCCGGTGAACACCAGATGGCGGCGCACGGACGCGGCCTTGAGCCCGGCGAGCTGCCTGCGCCGCCCCACCTCGATCATGTCGGTGAGGGCGCGCACCTCGCGCTTGACGCTTTCCAGGCCGACCAGCGTGTCGAGTTCACCGAGCACGTCCTTGGAGGAGCGGGACGGCGGCTCGGGGGCCGTGGTCGTCGCGGGCGCCAGATCCGCGCGCTGACCGGGGATCGCGCCGAGCAGCCCCACGGACTGCTTCGCCGTCTGCGGAGCCGCCTCCGGCGCCGCGGCAGCCGAGGCCGCCGCGGTCCGTACCCCGCCGCTCTCGTCGCTCGTGCAGTCCTCGACGAGCGGCCCGTCCTCCGCGAACTCGAAGCCGCCGCGCGCGCACCGCTCCGTACGGCACTTCTTGAGCGTCGTACGGCAGCCGTCGATGACGTGGAAGCCGTACCCTCCGCTGTCAGTCACCCGGCAGCCGTGCAGGCTGCCGCGGCCGCCCGCCGAGACGTAGAACCCCGCCTCCGCGGGTGAGGTGACCGTGCAGCGCTCCAGGGTGGGGTCGGCGCCCTTGGTGACGATGACGCCCGTCTGGACGCCGTCGACCGTGCAGTTGGCCAGGGTGCCGCCGCTGCCGTGGTCGCGGAACCACGCGCCGGTGGCGGCGTCGCGGATGCGGCAGTCGTCCAGCTGCGCCGTCGCGCCGTCGCTCACGGACACCGCCGTGTTGCGCACCTGGGAGAGATCGCTGTCGACGACGTCGGCGCGCGAGCCGCGGTCGAGGACGAACAGGGCGTCCGGCACGTCGTGCACCCGGCAGGACTCCAGGACGGCCGTCGCGCCGTCGCTGACCCACACCGCGGGGTAGTCGCCCGTGCTGTCGTGGATCTCGCACTGGTTGGCGTCCACGCGCGTGCCCGGGTCCCACACCGAGAGGCCGTTGCGCCCGAACTGGCGCACGGTGGAACGCGTGAGGGTCAGGACCGAACGCGAACGCAGGTCGATCGCGTTCTCCGGGATGTCGTGGATGCGGCAGTCGGCGAGCGTGAGGACCGCGTCCGTGTCGAGCGTGACGCCGTCCGACGTCGTGCGGTGCACGTCGCAGTCCGTCAGATGCGCCGCGGCCCGCCCGGTGATCTGCACGCCCGAACCCTTGACCTCGTACACCTCGCAGCCGATCGCCTCCAGGCCCGAGTGCTCACCGGTCACCGAGAGCCCCGCGCCGGACGCGTGATGCACCCGGCAGCGCTCGAGACGGGGGTGCGCGCCACCGCGCACCGCTATGCCCGACTGCCCGGCCGCGACGACCTCGCACTCCTCGAAGACCCCGCCCCCGCCGTCGAGCACGGCGATACCGATGCCACCCGGATTGTCGACCGTGCAGCGCCGCACGGTGGGCCGTGCTCCGCCGCGCACCTCGATGCCGCTGGCGGAACGGGTCACCACGCGTACGTCGATGAGTTCGGGCGCCCCGTCCTCGACGAGCAGCGCGGGCGCGGCCGAGTCCTGGCCCTCGACATGCAGGTCCTGCACCACGGCGGACGACCGGACGGTGAGCGGCACCCCGTCGGCGGGCGCGATGCGGACGGAGCCGGGGGAGCCCTCGGGGCCGCGCAGCGTCACCGCCCGCTGGACGACGAGGTTCTCGCGGTACGTGCCGGGGGCGATGGTGAGGACGTCCCCGTCGCTCGCGGCCTCCAAGGCGGCAGCGAGCGATGCGTACTCACCCGTGCGGCGCCGCCACCGCGAGGTTCCGGTGTGCGTCACCTGGACCGTGCCCTGTGCCATGGAGTTGCTCTGCCCCCACCTTGTCGTACGCGGGTCCTCACGACCTCGCGCAAGGCGCCGAAGAGTTCGGCCGGTCCACCGTAGCGCGCGCGGCGAGGGCGAGTTGACCCGATCGCCAGGCTCTCACCTGGTCATCGCCGCTCTCTCACCGGACCCGGAGGTCCATAGGGGTGCCCCGATTAGGGCTTCATGAGCCGGTGCCGGTCCGTCCCCAGTCCGGCCCCGCCTTCTCCCAGGCCTGGTCCCAGCGGTCGTGACGCCGCACCACGATGCGCCAGACGACGATCCGGCGGGCTCCCTCGATCAGTCCGGCGACCGCCGCGGCGGCGCCGATCCCGGCCAGTGCCGCGTGCGTTCCGGCGGTCGCGTCGTCCAGCGGGCGGCCGACCACCTGACCGTGCTCGTCCGTCCAGAGCCGGAATCGGTCGCCCGGGTCGGGGGACTGGAGGGCGGCCACCACCGCACCGGTGTGCGCCGTGCCGTCCGGGGCGGTCCATTCGGCGAGCACCCGGCTGTGCCGGTCGCGCGCGGAAGACGTCTCGGGATCGGGGTCGACCGGGGGGCCCGAAATCTTCTTGATCACCATGCCCGCGACCTCGTGCCGCACCTCTCGCTGTTGCCGCACCGACTGGAGCAGGGCGTCCCGCGAGGCGTCGCCGACCGCGAAGCCGGCCAGCGGCACGGAGACGGCGATGAGCAGCACGGCCACGAGGGCCAACCAGGCTTCGACGAGGTCGGTCCTGCGGCGCAGCGGATTGTGCCGCCAGCGCCAGAGCCCGACGAGTGCTCGCACAGTCCTGCACCCCCTTCCGCGTCCGTGATAACCGCAAGCGGCACGGCCCACGCGCCGACGGGAGAAAGAGAGAGCCACATCACCCTTCTCATCCACGCTCAACGACCGTGCCGGGCCTTCGAGTTCCCGAGCCGGCGTCTCTCAATCGAGGACGGTGAACGCGTCGCCGATCCGGATCGATCCGGTCGTCTCCGGCACCAGATTCTGGCCGAAGACCAGCTGGTCACCGAAGCGGCGGTGCTTGGCGAGCGTGCGCAGCGGCTCCTTGCCGCGCTCCGCGCTGCGCTGGTCGGTGGTGGTCACGACACAGCGGCCGCAGGTCTTGGCCACCCGGAAGGTGACCTCGCCGATGGCGACGCGCGACCAGTCGTCCTCGGCCCAGGGCGCCGTCCCGTCCACGACCACATTCGGCCGGAAACGGTTCATGGGCAGCGGCCCCTCGTCGGAGTGGTCGCCCTGGGCGATGAGCGAGTTCAGGGCGTCGAGGGAGGAGAGCGTGGTCAGGAGCAGGGGATACCCGTCGGCGAAGGAGACGGTCTCGCCGTCCTTGGCGTACGCCGGGTCGATGGGGCGTCTGGTCGCGGGGTCGTCGAGGTGGACGAGCCGGGCGTCCGTGTCCAGGTAGGCGCTGAACCAGGCGTGCGCCGCCGCGTCCGCGGGCACCGCCTCGACCATGTCCTTCCAGATGTCCACCGTGACGGTCTGGCCGGGCGGCGGCACGGCGACCGTCAGCGGCTCCCGGCCGGGCGCGGACATGCGTATGCCGCCGCCGGGCAGGAGCTCGGCGGCGGCCAACGCCAGCCGCGGATGCGGTCGTTGCGTGATGATGCGTCCGTCGCTGTCCACCAGGAGCCACCGCCGGTCACCCGCGAGCCCCCAGGGCTCGACGACGGCCTCACGCGGAGCGTGTCCCCCGACCGCCTTGAGCGGGTAGAAGTGGATCGAGTGCAGCGCTGGATTCGGCATGACGCCATCCTGCCAGCAGCCACTGACAGGGACGCATGCGGCCGAATCAGTAGCCGCGGTAGGGGCGGTTGTACGGGTCCTCGTACGTCGCCGGGGCCGGGCGGGGTGCCGCGGGGCGCATGGCCTCGTAGCCCGTTCCGGCCGGGGGACGCTGTTGATGCTGCTGGGGGCCCGGGTAGCCGCGCGGTGCCGACGGCTGCTGCGGGATGTACGGCGCGGGCGCCTGCTGCAGCGGTGCGGGCTGCTGCGCGTAGCCGTACGAGGGGTTGTGGTGGGACGGAGCTGCGGGCAGCGCGGGCAGGGCCGACTGCAGCGCGGGCAGGTGACTGCCCGTGTCGTACGCGGAGGGGACCCGGATCGGGGCGATCTGAGGAGTACCCCGCTCGGCGACAAGGGAGTCGTAGATCGGGGTGTCCGGGAAGGACGGCGCGGAGTAGTAACCGCCGCCATAGGTGGAGCGGGGGGAGGTCATGACACATAAGTTAAGCCCTTGATGTGCTGGTTGGGGAGACCGATAAGAGGGTTGTTTTACGTGTCGGTAGTGACCGGACGTCCCCAATGCGAGCGAACTTAGGAAAAATCGGTCGCGCAGCCGCGTAGGGATCCTGTACAAGCCAAGCTCCGTACGGGTTACCGGCGGTTGACGCACGGTTGACGTGAAGGCCGGGCGGCAGGGTGTCGAGGGTGGCCATGGGCCTGCCGGGGGTCCGGGTAATAGGTTGGTCATGAACGGGACGGCGGCCTGGCCGGACGTGGCGACTTGCGATGGGGGCGGACATGACAATGCCTAAAGGATCGAATGTTCCCGTGCCGGCACCTGCCGTGCGCGTCGAACTGGGGTGGGCCTCAGGGGCGGGGGTGCCGGACGCCGACGCGTCGGCCTTGCTGCTCGCCGCTTCCGGGAAGGTCCGCTCGGACGACGACTTCGTCTTCTACAACCAGGCGGTCCACACCTCCGGTGCGGTGCGCCACGAGGGCAAGAAGACCGATGGCGGCCGGGTGACCGACGCGCTCGTGGTGGACCTCGCGCGCGTGGAGCCCGCCGTGGAGACCGTGGTGCTCGCCGCCTCGACGGACGGCGGCACGTTCGGGCAGGTCCCCGGCCTCTTCATCCGGGTCGTCGACGCGGCGAACGGCGCCGAGATCGCGCGTTACGACAGTGAGGACGCGACCGTGGAGACGGCGTTCGTCCTCGGCGAGCTCTACCGCCGCCAGGGCGCGTGGAAGTTCCGCGCCGTCGGGCAGGGGTACGGCAGCGGACTCCAGGGCCTGGCCACCGACTACGGGATCTCGGTGGACGAACCGCAGCAGGGGCCCGCCCCTGCCCCGGCCGCGGTGCAGCCTCCGCCGGCCCCGGCGCCGGTGGCTCCCGCGGCCCCCGTCCAGGCCCCGCCGCCGCCCGCCGCGTCCCCCGCACCCGCGGGCCCGCCCGTGCGCCTGACGAAGGTCACGCTCACCAAGGACGCCCCGTCGGTCTCGCTCACCAAGCAGGGCGGCACCTCCGGCGCGATGCGCGTGAACCTCAACTGGGAGGTGCGCAAGCAGTTCAAGGGCTGGGCCAGCAAGCTCGGCCGGGCCGTGGCCATGCACGCGGACCTCGACCTCGACCTGTGCGCCCTGTACGAACTGAGCGACGGCCGCAAGGGCGTCGTCCAGGCGCTCGGCAACGCCTTCGGGTCCCTCGACCAGCCCCCGTACCTGCTGCTCGACGGCGACGACCGCACCGGAGCCGTGGCCAGCGGCGAGAACCTCACGGTCAACCTCGACCACATCAAGGATTTCAAGCGCATCGTCATCTTCGTGACGATCTACGAAGGCGCGCGCAGCTTCGCCGACCTGAACGCCACGGTGACCCTGCAACCGCAGCACGGCGCCTCCATCGACTTCTCGCTGGACGAGTGCACGGTGCCCTCCACGGTGTGCGCGCTCGCCCTGCTCACGAACAACAACGGCGACCTCTTCGTCCAGCGCGAAGCCCGCTACCTGGTCCCGGAGCGTGGCGTGAGCCCGCAGCGCACCATCGACCACGCGTACGGCTGGGGCATGAACTGGACGCCCGGCAGGAAGTAGCGGGGGGTTTCAGTTCTGCTCGGGAGCGGGGTCGGGGCGGGTGTAGGTCCGCCCCTTCCACGCCGCCCCGCGCCCCCTGTAGTGCTGCACCGCCGAATCCACCGTCATGAGGAGGTAGAGGAAAGCGGTGAACGGCAGCAGGGGAGCGAGCCAGAGAGTCTGGCGGTAGTAGCGCAGCATCGGGACGTACGTCGCCGTCATCACCAGCCACGCGATGCCGCCGAGCACGGCCGGCCACGCGCTGCCCGTGGCAAGCCCGCCCAACAGCGCGACCGGGGGCAGCAGATAGATCAGGGCGAGCCCCAGGACCGTGCCGAGCAGGATCAACGGGTTGTGGCGGAGCTGGGCGTAGGCGCTGCGCGAGACCATCCGCCAGAGGTCGCCGAGCCCGGGGTAGGGGCGCACGCTGTCGACGCGCTCCGCGAGCCCCAGCCAGATGCGGCCGCCCGACCGCTTCACCGCACGGGCCAGCGTCACGTCGTCGATCACCGCGTGCCGGATGGCGTCGGGGATCGCCGCGCGCTCGGCGGCGGCCGTGCTCAGCAGGACGCATCCGCCGGCGGCCGCGGCCGTGCGCGAGCCCTTCTTCGCGATCCAGCGGAACGGATACAGCTGCGCGAAGAAGTAGACGAACGCCGGGACGACGAGCCGCTCCCACATGCTCGCGACGCGCAGCCGCGCCATCTGCGAGACAAGGTCGAATCCGGCCGTCTCCGCCGCCGCGACCAACTCCCGCAGACTGTCCGGCTCGTGCGCGATGTCCGCGTCGGTGAGCAGCAGATAGCGGGGCGTACGCGCGCGTGCCAGGCCGATGCCGTGCCGTACGGCCCACAGCTTGCCGGTCCAGCCCGGCGGCGGCTCACCCGGTGAACCGACGGTCAGCGGCAGGCCTCCGTGCCGGTCGGCGAGGGACCGGGCCAGCGTCCCGGTGCCGTCCGAACTCCCGTCGTCGACAAGGAAGATCTCCGCCTGCCCCGGGTAGTCCTGGGCGAGGAGCGAGGGCAGGCTCTCGGGCAGCACGGCGGCCTCGTCGCGGGCGGGCACGACGACGCAGACCGAGGGCCAGACGTCCGGCTCGCGGCGCGGCGGCAGACGCAGGTCGGTGCGCCAGAAGAAGCCCTGGCCCAGCAGCAGCCACAGCCAGGCGGCAAGCGATGCGGCGGCGGTCCACACTACGGCGCTCATCCGCCGCAGTCTGCCCCACGCCGCCGGGCCCAGAAGGCCGATCGACTATGGTGACCGGGTGAAGATCGCGCTCATGGACTCCGGTATCGGCCTGCTCCCCGCCGCGGCGGCGGTACGTCGTCTGCGGCCGGACGCCGATCTCGTCCTCTCCTCGGACCCCGACGGACTGCCCTGGGGGCCGCGCACCGCACAGGACATCATGGAGCGCTCGCTCGCCGTCGCGGAGGCCGCCGCAGCACACCGGCCCCAAGCGCTGATCGTGGCCTGCAACACCTCGTCCGTGCACGCCCTGCCCGCCCTGCGCGCCCGCTTCGAACCCGGCCTGCCCGTCATCGGGACCGTACCGGCGATCAAGCCGGCCGTGGCCGGCGGCGGCCCCATCGCCATCTGGGCCACCCCCGCCACCACCGGAAGCCCCTACCAGCGCGGCCTCATCGAGGAGTTCGGCGGCGGCGTCGCCGTCACGGAGGTGCCCTGCCCCGGCCTCGCGGACGCCGTGCAGTCCGCCGACGAGGCGGCCATCGACAGGGCGGTCACCGCGGCGGCGGCACTCACTCCGCGTGATGTAAGTGCCGTCGTCCTGGGCTGCACCCATTACGAGCTGGTCGGGGAGCGTATCCGCGCGGCCCTCCAGCAGCCCGAGCTGCCGCCCCTGGTCCTGCACGGCTCCGCCGGAGCGGTCGCCGCCCAGGCGCTGCGCCGGGCCGGAGAGCTGCCGGGCCCCGGCAGCGGCACGGAAGGCGGCCTCACGGTCATCCTCAGTGGCCGCGCCGCCGAGCTGCCCCTCGCCGCCCACACGTACGCCGAGGGCAGGCTCCTCGCGGCGGCCACTCCCGCACGCTGAGTCTGCGGACGACCGGAGCGGTGACGCTCCGCGATGCCGTGCCTTCCCACCGGAACGTCGGTACTCTTCGTCGCATGAGGGACCACACCCACGGCGAGCGGGGCAGCACAGCCGACGCCCCGCCGGAAGTCTGGACCGGAAGCGCGACCAACCGCGTGCAGTGGCTGCTGGCTCTGGCCGGCGCCCTCTGTCTCGCGCTGGGGATCGAGCTGGCCGTCGACAACATGTGGACGTCCGGGATCGCCGCCCTCGCCATGTCCGTCGTGGGGTGCATCGCCGCCGGGCTGCTGATCCTGTTCGGCACCCTCGCCTTCGTCCATGTGGCCGTGACGGTCGACAAGGACTGCCTGGAAGTGCGCTGCGGGCACATGGGCCTGCCGCGCCGCCGCATCCTTCTCGCCCACGTGGTGGGGGCGGAATTCGCCCAGGTCGTCTGCCCCCGGCAGTGGGGTGGCTGGGGCTACCGCTCGCGCCCCGAGCTCGGCACCGCCGTCGTCGTCAGGCGCGGTGAGGGCCTGGTCCTCAGCCTGGGCGACGGCCGGAAGTTCACGGTCACCGTCGACGACGCCGAAGCGGCCGTACGGATCATCCGCCACCGGCTGTCCCTGGCGGGGCGCCAGGCGGTCTGATCTGCGCCGGTTCATCGCCCAGCGGTCGTGCCGTGGCGATGCCCGCGAGATAGCCCGCGCCCGTCGTCACCGCCGTGAGGCTCAGCGCGTTGCCGACCGACGCCACCGCGGCCAGCGCCGTCAGGGCCGCGCCCGCCGACAGGACGACCTGGGTGGAGCGCGGCGAGCGGTACAGCGCGTACAGAAGCCAGCAGAAGACCGCCGCGAGAAGGACCACGCCCACCAGGCCCTGCTCGGCCACCTGCTGCAACGGCGCCGAATGGGGCTTGCCGTCGGTCAGGAGATGCTCGGCCACCGTCGGGCTGGCATCGGCGAACCGGCCGGGACCCACGCCCACCGCGGGTTCCTGGCCCGCGAGCGCCAGCGCGTCCTGCCACAGCTCGACCCGGTAGCCGTCGAGCTGGCCCTCCAGGGACGCGCTCAGCCCCTCCGGCAGTACGTCATCGGCGATCGCCCAGGTCAGACCGGTCACCACTGCCGTGGCCAGGGCGAGACCCGCCAGGCCCAGGACCCTGCGCCGCATCAGCGCGGTCGCCAGCGAGCACAGCAGGATCCCGGTGCAGGCGATGACGCCGGCCACGGAACCGAGCGCCGCCGCGGCCACCGAGATCCCCACGGCAAGGAGCCGCATCGCCAGCCGCGCCGAGGCGCTGCGGGCCGCCCATGCCGCGGAGCAGGCCGCCCCCGAGGCCAGGATGAGGAGCGCCGCGGTGGCGCCGGTGTGGCCGAGCGGCGCCGCGCTGACGGGGCCCGGCGAGAGCTGCGGGGCCGCCGCGGCGAGGCCCACCCCGGCCAGCGCACCGGCACAGGGCGCGGCGACCGGCAGCAGTGCGCCGCAGATGCGGCCGCCCGCGTAGCCCGCGGCCACGGCGAGCACCGCCAGCAGCACCCCTTCGGGTTGGCCCCCGTGCACCCCCGCTGTGATCAAGGTCCAGGCTGCGCACACGCCGAGCAGCGCGCAGCCCGTCGCGTCGGACGCGCTGCGCCGTTCGTATGCCCCTGGTGGCCCGGCCGTAGCGGCCATCCCCGTTGTCCCCACCCCGTCGCCCCCCGCCGTATGACGGGCCCCGAACGCTGTGGCTCGATCCGGCCGCAGGTCAGGGACTCGGGCACACCGTAGTCGCTGGAACCGTGAGATGTGGACATCTTGCGCAGGAACGATCCGGCACTCGCATGGACAAGGCCCCCGCGAGCGGGCACGACCGTCCTGTCTTTGTCCAAGTGACGCGCCGTACACTCCCCGAGTGACCGCCACCACCACCTCCGTAGACGAGTCGGAGCAGCTCGGGCCGCGGCCCGAGCCCGTTTCGCGCAAGGCCCGCTTCCTGCGAGCGCTCGTCCCGGCCACCGCGGCGGCACTCTCCGGAGTGCTGCTCTACGTCAGCTTTCCGCCACGCACCCTGTGGTGGCTGGCCCTCCCCGCCTTCGCGGTGTTCGCGTGGTGCCTGCACGGCCGCGGCTGGAAGGCGGGCCTCGGGCTCGGCTATCTCTTCGGCCTCGGCTTCCTGCTGCCGCTCCTGGTGTGGACCGGCGTGGAGGTCGGGCCCGGACCCTGGCTGGCGCTCGCCGCCATCGAGGCGATGTTCGTCGCCCTCGTCGGAGCGGGCATCGCCGCCGTCTCCCGGCTGCCGGGGTACCCCCTCTGGGCCGCCGCCCTGTGGATCGCCGGTGAGGCGGCACGCGCGCGGGTGCCGTTCAGCGGTTTCCCGTGGGGGAAGATCGCCTTCGGGCAGGCGGACGGCGTCTTCCTGCCGCTTGCCGCGCTCGGCGGCACCCCGGTGCTCGGGTTCGCGGTGGTCCTGTGCGGCTTCGGCCTCTACGAGATCGTCCGGCTGGCGCGCGACGCCCGTGACCCACGCGCCGTACGACGGGGTGCGGCGGCAGCGGCCCTGCTCAGCGTGCTCGTCCCGGTCGCCGGTGCCTTCGCCGCGCGCCCGCTCGTCAGCGACGACGCCGAGGACGGCACCGCGACCGTCGCGGCCATCCAGGGCAACGTCCCGCAGGCGGGTCTGGAGTTCAACGCCCAGCGCCGCGCCGTGCTCGACCACCATGTGCGCGAGACCGAGCGGCTCGCGGACCGGGTGAAGGCGGGCAAGGCGAAGCAGCCCGACTTCGTCCTGTGGCCGGAGAACTCCTCCGACATCGACCCGTTCACCAACCCGGACGCCCGCGAGGCGATCGAGCGCGCGGTGAAGGCGATCGGCGCCCCCATCTCGGTGGGCGGGGTCGTGGAGTCCAAGGACGGCAAGCTCTTCAACGAGCAGATCCTGTGGGACCCGGAGAAGGGCCCCACGGATACCTACGACAAGCGGCAGATCCAGCCCTTCGGCGAGTACATCCCGCTGCGCGGCGTCGTCGGCTTCTTCAGCAGCGACGTCGGCATGGTGCGCCAGGACTTCAGCCGCGGCACCGAGCCCGGCGTCTTCACCATGGCGGGCACCGAGGTGGGCCTCGCCACCTGCTACGAGGCCGCCTTCGACTGGGCCGTGCGCGACACCGTCACCCACGGCGCGCAGATCATCTCGGTGCCCAGCAACAACGCGACGTTCGACCGCAGCGAGATGACGTACCAGCAGCTGGCCATGTCGCGGATCCGCGCCGTCGAGCACAGCCGCACCGTCACCGTCCCGGTGACCAGCGGCGTCAGCGCGATCATCCGGCCGGACGGCCATGTCTCGCAGAAGACGAAGTGGTTCACCGCCGACTCACTCGTCGAGGAGGTGCCGCTGCGTTCCTCGCAGACCCCGGCCACCCGGTTCGGCACCCTGCCCGAGGGCATCCTCGTGCTGATCGCCGCGGGCGGTCTCGGCTGGGCGGTGACGGTCGGCGTACGGGCCAGGCGCACCCGGCAGGGCCGTTAGGGTCGAGGGCATGGCAACTCCTGACTTCATCCGCACGATCCGGGCCGACGCCGGTCACCAGCTGCTCTGGCTCCCCGGGGTCACCGCCATCGTCTTCGACGACGAGGGCAGAGTGCTCCTCGGGCGGCGCTCCGACAACGGCAAGTGGTCGGTCATCGGCGGCATCCCGGACCCGGGGGAGCAGCCCGCGGCGTGCGCCGTGCGCGAGGTCTTCGAGGAGACCGCGGTGCACTGCGTCGCCGAGCGCGTCGTGCTCATCGAGGCCCTGGAGCCGGTGACCTACCCCAACGGCGACACCTGCCAGTTCATGGACATCACCGTGCGCTGCCGCGCCGTCGGCGGCGAGGCACGCGTCAACGACGACGAGTCGCTCGAAGTGGGCTGGTTCGCGCTCGACCGGCTGCCCGACCTGCACGAGGCCGGGGTCTTCCGGATCAAGCAGGCCATGGCGGAGGACCAGCCCACCTGGTTCGACCGGAGCTGACGGGCGCAGCGGGCCGGCTCAGCTCGCCTTGATCATGTCGGCGCACTTCTCGCCGATCATCATGGTCGTGATGCACGGATTGACCGCGGGCAGGAACGGCATGACCGAGGCGTCGGCTACCCGGAGCCCGGTGACGCCCTTGACGCGCAGTTGCGGGTCGAGCGGCGAGTCCGCGTCGTCCGTCGCGCCCATCCTCACGGTGCCCGCCGGGTGGTAGACGGTGTTGTGGGTCTGGCGGATGTAGGCGAAGAGCTCGTCGTCGGTCGTGGCGTTCGGTCCCGGAGCGAGTTCGGCGCCCGCCCAGTCCGCCATCGGGGCCTGCGCCGCGATCTCCCGGGCGAGCCGGAGCCCGTACGTCATGACGCGGATGTCGTGCTCGTGCGTGAAGTAGCGCGGGTCGACCTTCGGCTTGTCCCGGAAGTCGCGGGTGCGCAGCCGGACCGTGCCCATCGAACGGGCCCGGGTGACGTTCGGGGTGAGGCAGAAGGCGTTGTCGGTGGTCGGGTAGCCGCGCCGGTAGGTGTTCATGTCGAAGGGCACCGAGCCGTAGTGGAACATCAGGTCCGGGCGGTCGAGGCCCGGTTCGGTGTCCGCGAAGATGCCGATCTCCCACCACTGGGTGGAGGAGGTGACCATCGGCTGCTTCGCCTCCCACATGATCACGCCCTCGGGGTGGTCCTGGAGGTGGGCGCCGACGCCGGGGGAGTCCACCCGCACATCCACCCCGCACTCCCGCAGATGCCCGGCGGGACCGATGCCCGACAGCATCAGGAGCTTGGGCGAGTCGATGGCGCCGCAGGCCACGATCACCTCGCGGCGCGCGCTGACGCTGTCGCTGTGGATGGTGTCGGGCTGCAGGAACTCGACGCCCGTGCAGCGCCGGTTCTCGTCGAACAGCAACCGCCGTGCCTGCAGGCCGGTGCGCACCTCCAGGTTGGGCCGCTTGCCGAGGATCGGGTGCAGATACGACACCGAGGCGGATGAACGGGTGCCGTCCGGACGGGAGTTGATCTGGAACCAGTGCGCGCCGCGCTTCACCGTCGTGCCGGTGTTGAACGGGGTGGTGGGGATGCCGGCCGCCGCGCACGCCTCCAACAGGGCTGTTCCGCAGGGGTCGTTCGGCGGCACGCTCATGATGTTCACCGGGCCCGAGCGGCCGTGGTGGTCACCGGGCGCGTCGTTGGTCTCCAGGCGCTGATAGAGGGGGAAGCAGTCCGCCGCGCTCCACCCCGTGCAGCCCAGCGAGCCCCACTCGTCGAGATCCTCGGCGGGGGCCCAGAACGCGATGCAGGAGTTGTGCGAGGAGCAGCCGCCGAGCACCTTGGCGCGGGCGTGCCGCATGAAGCTGTTGCCGTTCTCCTGCGGCTCCACCGGATAGTCCCAGTCGTAACCGGACTCCAGGAGGGCCATCCAGCCCTCGAGGCGCAGGATGTTGTCGTCGCCGACGTCCGAAGGCCCGGCCTCCAGGACGCAGACGCTGACGTCCGGGTCCTCGGTCAACCGGGCGGCGACGACCGCGCCTGCCGTACCGCCGCCGACCACCACGTAGTCGTACTCGGACCGAGAGCTCTCTGCGGGCATGGTGACTCCAGATCAGCGGGGTTCAGGGGGCGGCCGGGGGCGTCGGGGGAGTGGTGGGGTCGACGGCCTCTTCTTCGAAGCGGTGCTCGGCGAGTACGCCCGCCTTGTGCCGCTGCACGAACCAGTAGTAGGCGAAGCCGCCGCAGGCCACGATGCCGATGAAGAGGAACGCGCCCCAGCGCAGGTACCAGTGCTGCGGGCCCGTCGCGTTGTAGACCTCCGCGCGGGGCCAGGCCAGGTTGAGGGACATGGCCGCGCCCCAGAGCACGGCCAGGATGTTGACGGGCAGCCCGAACCTGCCGAGCGAGAACTTGCCCTCGACGGGCTGCCACTGGCCGCGCAGACGCCTGATCAGCATCGGCAGGGTGACCAGCAGATAGGCCAGGTAGATCATGATGATCGCGATGCTCGTGATCACCGAGAAGATCTGCGGCTGGTTGATGTTGATGACCAGGATGGCGACGCCGACGACGCCGATGACGATCGCGGGCAGTACGGGGGTCTTGAATCGCGGGCTGACCTTGGCGAGCAGCGAGGAAGCGGGCAGTGTGCCGTCGCGGGCCATGGCGAACGCGAGCCGGATGCCCGCCGCCTGCACGGCGAGTTCGCAGACCGTGATGGCGACGACTACGCACCACAGCACGATCTCGCCGATCGTGGAGCCGAGCGTGCTCAGGACCACGTACTGCAGGCCGTCCACGGACAGTTCCTTCGCGTGCAGATCCGGCACGGCCAGGAGGGCGAACAGCAGGATGAGCCCGCCGATCAGGAACGAGAAGATGAGCGCCCGCAGGATCGCCCGCGGGGCGTTGCGGCTCGGGTCGAGCGACTCTTCGCCGAGCGAGGACGCGGTGTCGAAGCCGTACATCACGTACGCCGAGGCGAGTGACGCCGTCAGGAACGCGCCGAAGTAGCCGAGGTTCTGCCCCTGGCCCAGGCCGCCGGTCTCCGTGATGGCGCTGGGGCCACGCGTGATGTGGGCGGCGAGCAGCACGATCAGGACGACGGCCGCGATCAGTTCGATGAGGACGCCCGCGGAGTTGATCCGCGCCATGAGCTTGACGCCGAACGCGTTGACCAGGGTGGTGAACAGGATCAGCACGGAGCCGAGCAGCACCGCGTTCTTCGCCGCGTCGGTCGTACCGCTGCCGTCCCCGATGAACTGGAACGTGTCGGAGATCTGCGGCAGCGTGATCTGGTACGCGAGGGCGACCGCCGCCAGGGACACCATGGTGGCCGTCAGCATCATCCAGCCGCCGAGCCAGCCGATGTGCTTGCCGCCGAGCTGCTTGGCCCAGTTGTAGACGGACCCCGCGACGGGGAAGCGGGCGGCCAGCTCGCAGAAGCAGAGCGCCACCATCAGCTGGCCGACGAAGACCATCGGCCAGGACCACCAGTACGCGGGGCCGCCGAAGCTCACACCGAAGTAGAAGAGCTGGAAGGTGCCGGTCAGGATCGAGATGTAGCTGATCCCGGCGGCGAAGGTGTGGAAGTTGCCCAGGGTGCGCTTGAGTTCGGGTCGGTAGCCGAGCTTGCCGAGCGCGTCGTCGTCGTCCTGGTGCTGCTGCCGGGCGGCATCGGCGGCCTCGGCACCCTTGCCGGGATCCGTGCTCATTCGAACCACCTCTGCGGGGTCGGGGCGAGGTTGCGCCAGATGTGTTTGGCCTCCTGGTACTCGGCGAGACCGGCAGGCCCCAGCTCGCGCCCGAAGCCGGACTGCTTCATGCCGCCCCACTCCGCCTGCGGCACATAGGGATGGAAGTCGTTGATCCACACCGTGCCCGCGCGCATCCGGGACGCCACCCGGTGCGCCTTGCCGCCGTCCTGCGTCCAGACGGCGCCCGCGAGCCCGTAGACGGTGTCGTTGGCGAGCGCGACCGCCTCGTCCTCCGCCCGGAACCGCTCGACGGTGAGCACAGGGCCGAACGACTCGTCGGTGATCACGGACATGCCGGGCGTGCACTCGTCGAGCACGGTCGGCGGGTAGTAGTAGCCCTCCGAGAGAGCCGGGTCGTCGGGCCGCGCGCCGCCGCACCGCAGCACCGCGCCCTCGGCGATGCCCGCCGCCACGTACGCCTCGACCTTGTCGCGGTGTGCCGCGGAGATCAGCGGCCCGGTGCGGGCGTCGTCGTCGAAGGGGCCGCCGAGCCGGATGCGCTGGGCGCGTGCGACCACCTCGTCGACGAACCGGTCGTGCAGCGCGTCCTCGACGAGGAGCCGTGCCCCGGCCGAACAGACCTGGCCCGAGTGCAGGAAGATCGCCATCAGGGCGTAGTCGACGGCCGCCTCGAAGTCGGCGTCGGCGAAGACGATGTTGGGGTTCTTGCCGCCCAGCTCCAGGGCGACCTTCTTCACCGTGGGGGCCGCGGCGGCCATGATGCGGCGCCCGGTGACGAGCCCGCCGGTGAACGACACCATGTCGACCCGCGGATCCTCGCTGAGCGGCGCGCCCGCGGTGGGGCCCGCGCCCAGGATCAGGTTGGCGGCACCGCCGGGCAGCCCGGCCTCGGTGAGCAGGCGCATCAAAATGATGGCGGTGTGCGGGGTCAGCTCGCTGGGCTTGAGGACGAAGGTGTTGCCGGCGCCGAGCGCGGGGGCGACCTTCCAGGCGGTCTGCAGCAGCGGATAGTTCCACGGCGTGATCAGCGCGCACACGCCGACCGGCTCGTGCACCACCCGGCTGTCCACCTCCGGGCTGCCGGCGTCGACGACGCGGTCGGTGCCGCCCGCCGCCGTCAGGTTGCCGAAGTAGCGGAAGCAGTTCGCGATGTCGTCCATGTCGTACTCGCTCTCCACGAGCCGCTTCCCGGTGTCCAGGGATTCGGCGCGGGCGAGTGCGTCCTTGTCGCGTTCGAGTAGGTCGGCCACGCGCAGCAGCAGGCGGCCGCGTTCGGCCGCAGGGGTGCCGGGCCACGGCCCGGTGTCGAAGGCCTCGCGTGCGGCGGCGATCGCCGCGGCGGCGTCCTTCGGCCCTGCTTCGTCGACGGTGGCGACCAGGGTGTTGTCCGCCGGGCAGCGGATCTCCCGTGTCTGCCCGTCCACGGCAGTGGTCCATGTTCCGCCGATGAACAGCTCCGGCATGACGGCTCCTCGGGGGGATGGGATGCGCGGGTGCTCCACCAATGGACGCTATGGAGAACGGCCCGCACGCGCACCACAGGAGCCGCTGATCGGGGCAGCCGTCCCACTCCGTTAGCCTGAAGGCACGATGAACCGGCTGAGCACGTCATGGGGCGCGTACGACCTCACACGATTTCCCGAGGACCCTCGCGACCCGCTGCGCGCCTGGTCCGCCGCCGACGCCTACCTGCTGCGGTATCTCGCGGGCGAGGACGGCGGGCCCGTCGGGGCGGAGGAAACGGGCAAGCCCGTCGACCTCTCCGGCACCGTGGCCGTCGTCGGTGACCGCTGGGGCGCGCTGACCACCGCGCTCGCCGACCACGGGCCGACGCTGATCACCGACTCGTTCCTCGCGCGGGAGGCGACGCGGGCCAACGTGGCGCGCGCCGGTTTCGCGCCGGACGCGGTGCGCCTGGCGACCACCGGCGACGCCCCGCCGAGCCGGATCGACGTACTCCTGGTCCGCGTGCCGAAGAGCCTCGCGCTCCTGGAGGACCAGCTGCACCGGCTCGCGCCCGCCCTGCACGCGGGCACGGTCGTCGTCGGCACCGGCATGGTCACCGAGATCCACACCTCGACGCTCGACCTTTTCGAGCGGATCATCGGTCCCACGCGGACGTCGCTGGCCCGGCAGAAGGCGCGGCTGATCTTCAGCACGCCGGACCCGGAGCGCGACGCCGGCCCCAGCCCCTGGCCGCGCAGCTACGTCCTCGACGACGACTCCGGAGCGGGCGCGGGGCTGACGGCCGTCAACCACGCCGGGGTGTTCTGCGCCGAGCGGCTCGACATCGGCACCCGCTTCCTCCTGCAGCACCTGCCGGCCGGCAGGGGAGCCGCGGGGGCCGCCGCGCACGTCGTGGACCTGGGCTGCGGCAACGGCGTGCTCGGCACGGCCGTCGCCGTCGCCGATCCCGAGGCCACGGTCACCTTCATCGACGAGTCGTACCCCGCCGTCGCCTCGGCACAGGCCACCTTCCGCGCCAACGCCGCCGAGACGGCGCGTGCGCGGTTCATCGCGGGCGACGCGCTGGCGGACGTCGCGGCGGGCACGGTGGACCTCGTCCTGAACAACCCGCCCTTCCACACCCACCAGGCGACATCCGCCGCGACCGCCTGGCGGATGTTCAGCGGGGCACGCGCCGCGCTGCGCCCCGGGGGCGAGCTCTGGGTCGTCGGCAACCGCCATCTCGACTACCACGTGAAGCTGCGGAAGCTCTTCGGCAACGCTCAAGTCGTCGCGGGCAACCCCAAGTTCGTGGTCCTGCGGGCGGTCAAGCGCGACCGCTGACACCGGCCACGGCCTGCCCCCTTCGACCGCCTCAGGCGTCGAAGGCGGTGGCCCGGGTCACCTTCTCCCAGGCCGCAATCTCCGCACGGACCGAGTCGAGGTGGCCGACGACCGCGTCCACGGCGTCCTCGCCCAGCGGCAGGCGCAGCGGGGTCTCGTCGGCGTCGAGCGCGGTGATGATCGCCGCCGCGGCCTTCGCCGGGTCGCCGGGCTGCGTGCCGTCGCCGCCCGCGACCATCGTCCGCGTGGCGCCCGCCGTCTGCGCGTAGTCCGGGATCTCCACGGGGCTCGCGCTGGTGTTGCCGAACAGGCTCGTGCGGAACGCGCCGGGCTCCACGACCAGGACCTTGATGCCGAGCGGCCCCACTTCGGCGGCCAGCGCCTCCGACATCCCCTCGAGGGCGAACTTCGTGCCGCTGTACGCGGAGAAGCCCGCGAAGGACATCTGCCCGCCCATGCTGCTCATCTGCACGATCGCCCCCGAGCGCCGGGCCCGCATGTGCGGAAGGACGGCGCGGGTCAGCGCGGCGGGACCGAAGACGTGCACGTCGAACAGGGCGCGCAGCTCGGCGTCGGAGTCCTCCTCCAGGGCGCCGACGTGGCTGCGGCCCGCGTTGTTCACCAGGACGTCGATGCGGCCGTGCCGGTCGGTGACATCACGCACGGCGGCCTCGATGCCGGCCGTGTCCGTCACGTCCAGGGCGAGGGCCTCGACCTGGTCGGGGTGGGCCGCGACCAGGTCGTCCAGGGAGGAGGCGTTGCGCGCGGTGGCGACGACCACGCCGCCCGCGGCGACGGCCGCCTCGGTGATCGCCCGGCCGAAGCCGCTGTTCGCGCCTGTCACGAGCCATACCTTCGTCATGCCGAACTCCCTTTGTATGTAGGCCGGTTCACCGTATGTGAGCCGGTTCGCTCCTCTCCGGCTCTGTGGATCATCCTGCGGCAGAATCGGGTGGCCCGTCCAAGATCTGACGTGATAGCTGATGGTTATGGACTCACTCGGCAGGGACTCGCACGGCAGGGACGTACACAGCAGGGACCTCCGCTACTTCGTCGCGGTCGCGCAGGAGCTGCACTTCACGCGGGCCGCCGAGCGGCTCTTCGTCTCGCAGCCCGCCCTGAGCAAGCAGATACGGGCCCTGGAGCGGCAGTTGGGCGCCGACCTGTTCGTACGCGAGAGCCGAGGCGTGCGCCTCACCCGCGCGGGCGCGGCACTTCTGCCCTACGCCCAACAGGTCCTCGAGCACTGGCGGTCGGCGGTCGGAGCGGTGGAGCACGCCAAGACCGAGGAGCGGGCGACGCTCCGCGTGGGCATGAGCACGCGACCGGCCCGCGGGGGCCTCCTGCCGGCGGTACGCTCCCGCTTCGGCGACGCCCACCCGCAGGCCACGGTCCGCCTCCGGCAGGTGAGTTGGGAGGACGCCAGCGCCGGCCTCGCGGACGGCGCGGCGGACGTCGCCTTCGTCTGGCTGCCGCTTCCGGACATGGAGCGCTACGGCTGGGTCGTGGTCGCCGAGGAGCCGCGCCATGTCGCCCTCCCCGCGACGCACCGCCTCGCGGACCGGGACGAGATCGACTTCGCCGACCTCCTCGACGAACCCTTCCTCGCGCTGCCCAAGAGCGCGGGCGCGCTACGGGACTACTGGCTCGCCCTGGATGCCCGCGCGGGCCACCCGCCGCGCATCGGCGCGGAGATCGCCAGTACCGACGAGACGTACGAGGCGCTGGTGGACGGCCGCGGAGTCTGCCTGGCCGCCGCGGGCAACGCACCCCTGATCACACTGGGCGGCGTCGTCACGCGTCCGGTCCGCGGCATCACGCCCAGCCGGTTCGCCCTGGCCTGGCGCGTGGGCGACGACCGGCGCCCGCTGGTGGCCGCGTACATCAAGGCGTGCGGGGAGGCGCTCGGGCGGGCGGAGTAGGGCGGAGCAGGGAGGCGCGTCGGCCCGCCCGGCCTTCCGCGGCCTCATCTCGCCGCAACCGTTGACCTTGCCCCAACACCCCCTTACCGTTTCGGCGTTCGGAGTATCAGATGGCGTTCGAAATGGCGAACGTCGGCGCGAGGGGAGCCGCATGAACCACAGTGAAGTACCCAGCCGCAGAACGGTGTTGAGGGGGACGCTGGCCGCCGGCGCACTCGCCGCCGCACCCGCGCTCACCGCCACGCCCGCGCTCGCCCAGGCACCCGCCCACGCGGCCTCCCGGGCCCCGGCCTACCGCAACCCGCTGGTCGAGCAGCGCGCCGACCCGCACATCCACCGCCACACCGACGGCCACTACTACTTCACGGCGACGTCCCCCGAGTACGACCGCATCATCCTGCGTCGCTCACGCACCCTGCGGGGCCTGACGCGCGCGGACGAGTCCGTCATCTGGCGGCGGCACACCAGCGGCGACATGGCCGCGCACATCTGGGCGCCGGAACTGCACCACATCAACGGCAAGTGGTACATCTACTTCGCCGCGGCCCCCGCCGACGACGTGTGGAAGATCCGCATCTGGGTCCTGGAGAACGCCCACGCCAACCCCTTCAAGGGGACATGGACGGAGAAGGGGCAGCTCACCACGGCCTGGGACACCTTCTCCCTCGACGCCACCACGTTCACGCTTCCCCAAGCTCGCAACTCCGTTCGAGCAGGGGAGACCCCATTCGGCAGCCGCTACCTCGCCTGGGCGCAGTACGAGCCCGGCATGGACAACAACACCGCTGTCTTCCTCTCCCGCATGGCGAACCCATGGACCCTGACCGGCCCTCAGATCCGCCTGACCACACCTGAGTACGACTGGGAGTGCGTCGGCTTCAAGGTGAACGAAGGCCCCAGCGTCATCCAGCGCAACGGCCGCGTCTTCCTCACGTACTCGGCGTCGGCGACCGACTTCAACTACTGCATCGGGCTGCTCACCGCCGACTCCCGCAGCGACCTCATGAACCCCGCGTCCTGGTCCAAGTCGCCGGCCCCCGTCTTCACCAGCAACGACACCACCAAGCAGTACGGCCCCGGCCACAATTGCTTCACCGTGGCCGAGGACGGCCGCACCGACGTCCTCGTCTACCACGCCCGCCAGTACAAGGACATCGTCGGCGACCCCCTGCACGACCCCAACCGCCACACCCGCGTCCAGAAGCTCGGCTGGAAGAAGGACGGCACCCCGGACTTCGGCATCCCGGTCGCCGACGCCTCCTCCTAGAGCAGCGGCCCGAGGAAACGCCGCACGAAGGCGTTGCGGAACTTCCCCGCCGGGTCGAGGCGACCGGCGAGGGCCGCGAAATCGGCCGCGTGCGGATACCGGGCGCCCAGCTCGGCGGGGTCGGCCGCGAACACCTTGCCCCAGTGCGGCCGGGGCGAGAGCTGGGCCAGGTGCTCCTCGATGCGTGAGACCACCGGGAGCACGGCCGCCGCGTCGGGAACCCAGGTGAAGTGGAACGCCACGGTGTCGCGGCCGTGCGCGGGGCTGAGCCACTGGGTGTCGGCGGCGACCGTGCGCACCTCGCACACCTGGAGGACGGGCGCCACCTCGTCCCTGAGGGAGTCCAGGATGTGCAGGGCCGTCAGGGCGTGCTCGCGCGGCAGCAGATACTCCGACTGGAGCTCGGCGCCGCTGCTCGGCGTGAACTCGGCCCGGAAGTGGGGCAGCCGCTCGTGCCACGGACCCGCAACGCCCAGCTGCTGGGTGCAGTTGACGGCGGGCATGCCCGGCACCGGATGCTGCGGCGCGGACGCGGGCGCGGCCCAGGGAAAGCCCACGGGGGACTTGCCGCGCTGCTTGAGCCACACCTGGTTGAAGCGCGGCCCGCGCCAGTCGGTGAACAGGCTCACGCTGTACGCCGCCGATGTCACCGCTTCGAAGTCGAGCCCTGACAGGGGGAGTTCGCCGAACACGTGCTGGCACACTCCGAAATCCGGCTCGAGGTCGAGAGTGAGCGAGAGGACGACGCCGAGCGCGCCGAGCGAGACGACGGAGCCGTCGAACCCGTCGTCACCGCGCTGCAGGACCACCGTCTCCCCGTCGGCGGTCACCAGCTCCACCGCACGGACGCTCTCGGCGAGCGACTGATTGCCGTTCCCCGAGCCGTGCGTCCCGGTGGCGACCGAACCGGCCACCGAGATGTGCGGCAGCGAGGCCATGTTCGGCAGCGCGAGCCCGAACGACGCCACACGGCGGGCGAGTTCGGCATACCGCACGCCTCCCGACACGCGCACGGTACGCGCCGAGGTGTCCACGTCGACGGACGGCTCAAGAGCGGAGAGGGAGAGGAGCGCCGCGCCCGCCGCGTCAGGGTCCACGTCGGCGATCCGGTTGAACGAGTGGCCGCTGCCGAGCACCCGCACCTGCCGACTGCCCGCGACGAGCGCTTGCAGGGCCGACAGTGACGCGGGCCGGTGCAGCTCACGGGCCGAGAAGGTGATGTTCCCGGCCCAGTTGGTCACGGCGCCCCCGGTGCCGTCCCGGCCGGTGGTCGTGCTGCGTCGGCTGTCCGCACCTGCCCCCGCTGTTTCCATGGTCACGATGTTACGGCTCGGAGTCGGCGGCCTCAGGCCCGCATCACCAGCCGGTCCACCGCCGGGTTCCCCGAGCCGTAGGGCACCGGCAGCAGGCCGGGGTCGCCGCCCCCGGTCGCGTACAGCGCCTGTTCCAGGCCGCTGATCAGGGGCTGTACGTCGACCGGCGGGCGGACCACGAGGCGCAGGAAGCGGCTCGAACTGCCGATCTTGTTGCCGCACTCGCGCACCAGGATGCCGTGCTCCGCGAGCAGCCGGTCGCGCAGGAGCGCTCCGTCGACCCCGTCGGGCAGGCGCACGTACACGAAGTTGCCCTGCGAGGGATAACTGGTCAGTCCGGGGAGCCGGCCGAGGTGCCAGATCATCTCCTGGCGGTCGCGGCGCACCTGACGCAAGCTCAGGTCATAGGCGTGGCGGTGCTGTCGCAGCATGAACACCACCGTCTCCGCGAAGGAGTTGAGGTTCCACTTCGGCAGCGCGGCGCGCACCCGGCCCGCGAGCCCTGGGTTGGCGACCAGGTAGCCGAAGCGCACGCCGTGCAGTCCGAAGTTCTTGCCGAGGCTGCGCAGCACGATGACATTGGGCCGCAGGACCGCCTCGTCGGCGACGCTCGACTCCGGTCCCGCGTCGGCGAACTCCAGGAACGACTCGTCCACGACCACCAGGTCGAGGTCCTGCAGCGCGTCGAGCAGCGCGAGCACCGAGCGGCGCGGCAGCATGCCTCCGTCCGGGTTGTTGGGGTTGCAGATGACCGCGGTGCGGGAGCCGCGAGCCCGTACGAAGTCGACGAAGGCCGCCGGATCGAGCACGAAGCCGTCGGCCTCCGGAAGGAGGTACATGTCGACCCGCTTGCCGGTCTCCATCGACTGGTCGGTCCACCGCCCGAACGTCGGCACGGGCACCGCGAGCGCCTCGCGCACCAGCAAGTGGTCGATCCAGGTGATGAGTTCGGTCGATCCGTTGCCCATCACGACGGTCTGCGGGTTGAGCCCGAGCACGGCGCTGAGCTCGGCGGTGATGGTGTCCGCGCCGCTCGGGTAGTACGTGAGGATGTCCCGCAGCCGGCCGCCGAGCTCCTCGTACATCTCGGGCGTGGGGAAGTACGGATTGCACGGGATGCAGAAGTCGACGAGCGGCCGCCCGTTGTCCGCCGCCGCCCTGTTCAGCGCGGAGTACGAGGGGGTGTGCGCGGTGGACGCGCGGAAAAGGGCGGTGACGTTGCCCGCGTCTGCCATGGGAGGACTCCGGATGGGGAAGAGTGGTGTCTCCCGTACATACGTACGCGGGTGAGGGTGCGCTCAACTGCTGGGGCGGGTGGGCCGGGGGATCTGCTGGCGTCCGTCAGCTCCGTGGAATCCAGACCCGCATGGCCCCCTCGTCCCGGTGTGCCCACGCGTAGTAGGGCACCGCCGTCAGCGGGGCCGGTGTCCCGTCCGAGCGGCGCCGGCCGGTGGTGGTGACGACCGTAACGCCGCCCAAGAGGTCCGGGCGATGCTCGGCGACGGTGCGCGCGTCGGTTATCAGAGCCACCGCGTCCAGGCGCAGGCCCACCGGCTGATCAGCGCTTTCCAGGCAGTACACGAGGGGTCCGCGCTCGATGGCGAGGCAGCCGCGCACGGCGTCCACCCGTGGATCCGGCTCCGTGAGGCGTACGTCCAGGGCGAGGTCGAGGACGACGCGCTCGCCGGGCAGCCAGCGGCGGCGTATCCGCAGCCAGCCACCGTCCGCTTCGGTGCGGTCCTGCCGGTCCGGCGCGGCCACCGTGAACTCGGCGCACCAGGAGGGGATGCGCAGCGAGAGCGTCCAGTCGCGGTCGGCGGGCGCCGCGTCGACGGTGACCGTGACGCGGCCCTTCCACGGGTAGTCCGTCCCGACCGTGACGGCACCGCCCGTGTCCGTCGCGTACGAACCCGTCGCGTACTGGTGCAGTTGCAGGCCGTCCGCGTCGCCGCTCGCCACGTAGTGGGGGAGCGAGGCGAGCAGCCGCATGACGTTCGGCGGACAGCACGCGCAGCTGAACCAGGGGGTGCGGCGGGGCGCCTGGTCACCGGTGCGGATCTCGTGATCGTCGCGCACCTGGAGCGGGTTGACGTACAGCCAGCGGTCGCCGTCGAGGGCGACCCCGGACAGGAAGCCGTTGTAGAGGGTGCGCTCGACGAGGTCGGAGTACCGGGTCTCGCCCGTGAGCAGCGCCATCCGCCAGGACCACTGCACGGAGGCGATGGCCGCGCAGGTCTCCGCGTACGCCCGGTCCGGCGGCAGCTCGAAGGGTTCGCCGAACGCCTCGCCCTCGTGGCGTGCGCCGACACCGCCCGTGAGGTAGGTCTTCGTGCCGGCCATCGAGTGCCAGAGCCGCTCCAGGGCCTCGCGCAGGGTCGCGTCGCCGGTCTCCATGGTCAGGTCGGCGGCCCCCGCCAGGAGGTACAGCTGACGCACGGCGTGCCCCGTGACGGTCGGCGCCTTCCGCAGCGGCAGGTGGTCCTGCCAGTACGCCGGGCCCGGATCGCGGGCGCGGTCGATGCCCTGCGCGAGCAGTCCGTGGCCGCGGCGGTCGGTGAGGTGGCCCGCGAGGTCGAGGAAGCGCCGCTCGCCGGTCTCGCGGTACAGCTCGACGAGGGCGGTCTCTATCTCGGGATGGCCGCAGATCCCGTGCTTCTTCGCCGCTCCTTCGCTGGTCGTGTCCGGTCCGAAGAGGGAGTCGATGTGCGCGGCGAACCGGACGGCCACGTCCAGGAGTTCACGGCGTCCGGTGGTCCGGTGGTGGGCGACGGCGGCCTGGATCAGATGGCCCGCGCAGTACAGCTCATGGCCCCAGTCGAGCTCGCTCCAGCGCCGGTCGGGGCGGGCGACCTGGTAGTACGTCTGGAGGTACCCGTCGGGGTCCTGGGCGGCGGCGACGAGCGAGACCAGCCTCTCCACCTCCGCGGCGAGACCCTGCGGGCCCGGCTCGTCGGCCAGCTGCCAGGAGGCGGCCTCCAGCCACTTGTGGACGTCGGAGTCCTGGAACGGGAAGTCCCCGGTGAAAGCTCCCGCACCCTGCGCCGCGGCGCGCAGGTTCGCCAGGTTGCCGGCCTGTTCGAGGCGCGCGGGCCCCTGCGGGATGCTCACCGAGGCGTTGGTGTGGCGCCGGGCGGCCCAGAAACCGCCGGTGATCCGTGCGGTGGCCGCCGGGCGCAGAGCGTTGTGGGCGGGGGAGCGAAGGCGGATGGGCCCTTGCGAGCCCTGGGGCCCCTGAGGTCCCTGGGGTGCGGACGGGGGCGTGAGATCGGGCATACGTGCCATTCCTCGGTGCCATGTGCGTTCGATATCTAGAACATCGTTCGGATATCTGCTACTGGCGCAGACGCTACCGTGGGCCGCGGGGCGCGGGGGAGTGGTCGGCCGCATCCGGCACGTTCCCCTCACGCCCGGCCGCGGTCGAGGCTCCTACGATCGAGGGCCATGAGCCTCCGTCTGCTGATCTACAGCCGAACGACCGCATACCGGCACGCGTCGATCCCCGCCGGGGTCGCCGCCCTGTCTGAGCTCGCCGCCGGGATGGGCTGCGCGGCCGACGCGACCGAGGACCCGGCCGCCTTCGAGCAGGACCTTTCCGGCTACGCGGCGATCGTCTTCCTCTCCACCAGCGGCGACGTCCTCACCCCGGCCGGGCGGTCGGCGCTGCGCGCACACCGGTCGGCGGGCGGCGGTTTCCTGGGCGTCCACGCCGCGGCCTGCACCGAGTACGACTGGCCGTACTACGGAGAGCTGCTCGGCGCGCGCTTCGCCCGCCACCCCGCGCTCCAGCCCGGCCGCCTGATCATCGAGGACCACGCGCACCCCGCCACCGAACACCTCCCCGCCACCTGGGAGTTCACCGACGAGTGGTACGACTTCCGGGCCTCGCCGCGCGGTGCGGTACGGGTCCTGGCGTCCGCCGACGAGACCTCGTACGAGGGAGGCGGCATGGGCGCCGACCACCCCCTGGTGTGGTGCCATGATCACGGCGGCGGCCCGGTCTTCTACACCGCCCTCGGTCACGCCGACGAGGCGTACGCGGACCCCGTCTTCCGCGACCACATCCTGGGCGGCCTGCGGTATGTGACCGGCGTCGGCTGACTGGCCCGCGCATGGGTGAGCCCCCGCCCGGTGGGGGGCGGGGGCTCATGCACCAGGTGCCAGAGGTACCAGGGGTGCTAGAGGGTGCCGGAGGCGGAGATGGCGACCTCGGCCTTGGTGGCGCCCGACTGCGAGCCGAAGCTCTCGATCTTCTTGACGAGGGCCATGCTGTCCTCGTCCGCGACCTCGCCGAAGACGACGTGCTTGCCGTCGAGCCAGCTCGTGACGACCGTGGTGATGAAGAACTGCGAGCCGTTCGAGTCGGGGCCCGCGTTGGCCATCGAGAGCAGGCCCGGCTTGGTGTGCTTGAGCTGGAAGTTCTCGTCGGGGAACTTCGCGCCGTAGATGCTCTTGCCGCCGGTGCCGTTGCCGGCGGTGAAGTCGCCGCCCTGGAGCATGAAGTCCGGGATGACGCGGTGGAACTTCGAGCCCGCGTAACCGAAGCCCTTCTCGCCGGTGGCGAGCGCGCGGAAGTTCTCCACGGTCTTCGGCACGACGTCGTCGAAGAGGTTGAACGTGATGCGGCCCTCGGGCTTGCCGTCGATGGTGATGTCGAAATAAGCCTTGATTGTCATGGTCCTCATCCTGTCATTGCCCTGTCCCCACTCGCCAACCGAACCCCCCGAAGAGCCTGCCTTTACCCGTTTGACCAGGCATGACGGCGTTTGTGCCCCGGGCGCGCGCCGCGCCGGACGATCTTCTTCAGCCGGTTCTGACCCGCATGAAGGTGATCGAGTTCGCCGGGAACGTGTACGAGAACGTGTCGGACACCCCCCTGAACGTCGAGGTCACCGGCTTGACCGGTGTCGCGTCCTTCGTGTTCTCCGCGGCCGGGTCGGCGGCGAGCGTGGTCACCATGGCGCTTGAGTCCACCTTCGTGGCCGTGCCGAGGGTGATCTTGGTGCGCGCATCCGAGCCCTGTGCGTTGACGACCTTGACGATGAGGTCACCGGTGGCCTTGTCGCGGGTGACGACCTGCCGGAACGGCTCGGCGGGCTTGTCGTCCGTGAAGGAGCCCCACTTCTTGCCGTCGAGGAAGAGGGACACCTGCCGCCCGCGCACCTCTACGCGCAGGTCGTAGCTGCGGCCCGTCTCGATGGTCGTCGAGTCCTGGACCATGGTCTGCTTCGCGCCGTCAACGCTCTTCTCGACCGCTGACTGGGTGTTGTTCCAGCCGCCCAGGTTCCACCAGTAATGGTTGCCGGTGTCCTTGACCCCGAAGGCGACCATGAAGCCTTCCTTGCCGGACTTCTTGGTGGCCTTCACGTTCAGGTCGTAGTTCTGCCAGCTCTTGTCGCCGGCCGTGACCAGGGTGTTCTCGGCGGCCTCGTCGGACTGGACGTACGCACCGTCCTGGACGGCCCACGTGCCCTTGTCCGCCGCCTTGCTCCACTTGCCGTCACCGCCGGAGAAGTCGTCGCTCAGGAGCGTCCCGCCGTCCTCGCCGGTGACCTTCACGTCGTCGTACGCGGCGCTGGTCGCCCAGGTGGACAGGCCGACGGCGCCGGTGATGGGGCCGGACGTGGCGGGGGTGCCGGATGCCGTGGACGGCACGACCTCGTCGCCGACGTTGCGCATGAAGAGCTTCTGCGTCTCGTAGTTGGCCGAGCCCCATGACTGGTCGTTGTCGTACCAGATCATGTTCGGCTTCCACTGCACGTAGTCCTCGTTGGCGAGCAGCGGGGCGTACGAGGCGAGCTTGACGACGTCCGCGTTGCGCTCCAGGCCCGTCATGAAGGCGGCTTCGGAGAGGGCGTTGGAGAACTTGTTGCCCTGCGAGGCGTACTCACCGAGGAAGACCTTGGGGCCCTTGCGGTCGTAGGAGTCGTAGCGGTCGTTGTTCTCCAGGAACCACTGCGGGCTGTTGTAGTAGTGCTCGTCGACCATGGCTACGCCCGCGTCGCGGTTCAGCTGCCAGGCCTTGTCGAAGATCGAACCGCTGTCGTCGGGGCCGGAGTTGGAGATGACGGTGATGTCCGGGTGCTTCGCCTCGATGGCCGAGCGGAACTCCTCGAAGCGGGCGAAGAACTCCTCGGGGAGGTTCTCTTCGTTGCCGACCTCCAGGTGGGTGAGGCGGAAGGGCTTGGGGTGGCCCATCGCGGCCCGCTTCTTGCCCCACTCGCTGGTCGCCGGGCCGTTGGCGAACTCGATGAGGTCCAGGGTGTCCTGGATGTGCCGCTCGAGGAGAGCCGGGTCGTCGGTGGCCTTGTTCTGGCCGCAGCCGGTGACCAGGGCCGGCACCACGGGCAGCGGCATGGCGCCGGTGTCCTCGGCGAACTGGAAGTACTCGTAGTACCCGAGCCCGTAACTCTGGTTGTAGCCCCAGAAGTTGGCGTTGGTGGCACGCTGCTCGACGGGTCCGATGGTGTCCTTCCACTGGTAGGAGCGTTTGCGCTGCCAGCCGGACTTCTCGTCGTACGCCTCGTGGGAGCCGGTGTTGACCAGGCAGCCGCCGGGGAAGCGCAGGAAGCCGGGGTCGAGGTCGGCGATCTTCTGGGCGAGGTCCTTGCGCAGACCGTTCGCGCGTCCCTTGAAGGTGTCGCGCGGGAAGAGGGAGATCTCGTCGAGCGCGACGGAGGCGCCCGAGGTCACCGCGAGCCGGCCGGTGGCGGAGGTGCGGCCCGCCGTGAAGGACGCCTTGTACTTTGCCCAGCCGCCACGCGCGGTGACACGGCGGGCCGGAGCGAGCTCGCCGGATGCGTCGCGCAAGGTCAGAGTCAGCGGTGCCTTCTGCGCCCCGCTGGTGCGGGCCCAGACCGAGAAGTCGTAGCGCTTGCCCTTGGTGACCGCGATGCCGGTGTTGTAGCCGGAGTTGGTGACGGTCGAACCGGCGTCCAGGGAGAGGTAGTTGCGGTTGCGGGTGTTCAGGCGGCCCGCGTCGTTCACCACCTTGGCGGCGCCGGACGTGTCCCAGGAAGTCAGCGGCGTATAGGCGGTGTTGTCGGCGGTGGAGTACTCGAAGGAGCGGTTCTGGAGGAGCTCGGCGTAGAGGCCGCCGTCCGCCGCGCGGTTGATGTCCTCGTAGAAGACGCCGTACATCGAGTCGTCGATCTTCGCGCCGGTGCGGGCCGGGTCGACGTCGATGGTGTAGTCGGTGGGTTCGGCCGCGGCGGTGGGTCCCGCGGCGAGCGTTCCGGCGAGCAGGGCCCCCAGGGTGAGCCCGAGCCTCCAACGTCTGCGTGCCATGCGTACCCCAGTCCTGTGCGGTATATCGAACGTTGGTCAATGGGTCGAACGGAAACTTAGGTAGCGGAGAGCGGCGCGTCAACGCCTGGCACAGGAAGCGGCCGAGGTGGGTGCCGGGGTTCGTGATCTCGAACAACTGCCGTGAAATTCGGGGGACTTCGCCCCAGGCTCTGTCCGAACCGTTGACTGGCCCCGCGTTCGACCTTACGGTCCCGTTCGAAGTTGCGAGCAGCATTCGAAATATCGAACAGAAGTGAGCCGCAATGTCACCACCCCTCCCGAGCCGACGAGGTGTGCTCGGCGGCATCGGAGCGCTCGCCGTCGCGGGCAGCTTCGGACTCGCCGCCGCGAATCGCAGCGCGTCCGCGATCGCGTCGGACGCGGACGTACGGGTCCGCTACTGGAATCTGTTCTCCGGCGGCGACGGCGCCAACATGATCGCGATGCTCGACGCGTTCCGCGCCGCGAACCCCCGGGCCGACGTCAAGGACTCGACCCTGCAGTGGGGCAACCCGTACTACACCAAGCTCGCCATGGCCGCGTCGGGGAACCGCGCCCCCGACCTCGCGGTGATGCACCTGGGCCGGATACCCGGCTTCGCGCCCGGCCGGCTCCTCGACCCCTGGGACGTGCGGCTGCTCGCCCGGTACGGGGTGCGCGAGGCGGACTTCGACCCGGTGCTGTGGAAGCGCGCCGTGGTCGACGGCAAGCTGTACGGCCTGCCCCTCGACATCCACGCCCAGCTCTGCTTCTACCGCCGGGACGTGTGCGAGAAGGCGGGTCTGCTCGACGCGGGCGGCGACCTCGCGCAAGTCACCTCGACCGAGGACTGGTTCAAGGCGCTCAAGGCCGCGAAGAAGGCCGTCAAGGGCGACGTGCACACCATCGGCATCAAGGCCGACGAACCCAACTTCTCCTGGTGGTTCTTCCTGTCCTTCTACACCCAGCTCGGCGGCACCGTCCTCAGCGCCGACGGACAAGGCGTCACCCTCGACACCGACAAGGCCACCCAGGTCCTGGAGTTCCTGCGCCGGCACCTGACCGACGGCTACTCCACCGCGATCGGCATCGCCGACGGCGAGGCCTTCGTCAACGGCGGCGCCTTCACCTGGGAGGGCAACTGGTCGGTGCCCGTCTTCAGCGGCGCGAAACTGAAGTACGGCGCGACCCCGCTGCCGCCCGTCTTCGGGAAACCCGCCACCCACACCGAGTCGCACTGCTTCGTCCTGCCCCACCAGTCCCGGCGCGGCGGCGCCACCAACGAGGGCGCGCACCAACTGGCCGCGTACGTCGTCAAGAACGCGACGGCCTGGGCGCGCGGCGGGCACATCCCCGCCCATCTGCCCACGCTCGACGACAAGAAGTACCTGGCACTCAAGCCGCAGTCCGAGTACGTGTCCGCCATGGACCACATGGCGGTCGAGCCGCCCGCCTGGTTCGCGGGATCCACCGGCCTGCTCGCCCAGCGCATCGGACCCGTGATCACCTCCTCCAACGTCGGCTCCGCCAGACCCGACGCCACGGCGCGCCGCATGAAGGACGTACTCGAAAAGCTGGTCGCGATGAAGAACCCGATGGAAGGCAGAGCCGCCACCGAGGGAGGGTCCGCCGCATGAGCGCCGTCGACACCGCGGTGGCCCCGGCCGCCGTACGGTCCGCCCCGGCGGCGGACGCCGATTCGCTGCGGGCCCGGCTGACGCGTCGCGTGCAGCACGGCGGCTGGTTCGTGGCCCCGTTCCTCCTCCTGTTCGCGCTGTTCGTGCTGCTCCCGATCGGCCGCGGGCTGTGGCTGAGCTTCACCGACGCCAACATCTCCGGCACGGGCGAGAGCTTCGTGGGCCTCGACAACTACCGCGAGGCACTCGAGAGCCCACTGCTGTGGGACTCCCTGGGCCACAGCGCCTACTTCACCCTGCTCGTGGTGCCCTGCATCGTCGTCCTCGCGTTCCTCCTCGCGATGCTCGCCCACCACATCGAGCGCGCCACATGGCTGTGGCGGCTGTGCTTCTTCGCCCCCTTCCTGCTGCCGTCGACCGTCGCCGGCAACCTGTGGCAGTGGCTGTTCAACCCGGGCACCGGAATGATCAACCACGTCTTCGGCCTCGACACGCCCTGGCTGACCCAGAAGTCCACCGCCATGCTCGCCGTCGTGATCACCACCCTGTGGTGGACGGTCGGCTTCAGCTTCCTGCTCTTCCTGGCGGCGCTGCAGAACATCCCGAAGCACCTGTACGAAGCTGCCGCGCTCGACGGCGCGAACGCCTGGCACCGCCTCGTGCACATCACCCTGCCCATGCTGCGCAACATCACCGGCCTGGTGATCACGCTGCAGATCCTCGCCTCGCTCCAGGTCTTCGACCAGGCCGTGGTGATGCAGGACTTCGGCCCCGGGCCGGAGGAAAGCACCCGGACCTTCGTCCAGTACACCCTCGAAGAGGGCTTCACCGCCTACCGCGTGGGCTACGCCTCGGCGATCTCCATCATCTTCTTCGTGCTCATCGCGGCCGTCGCCCTCGGCCGGATGTGGCTTCTGCGCAAGCGTGAGGAGGGCGTGCGATGAGTGCCACGGCCCCGGGCAGAACCGCCGTACGCAAGAAGAAGTGGACGCCGAGCCAGATCGTGCTCACCACGCTCGGCGCCGCCGTCTCCGCGCTGTGGATGACGCCCCTGCTGTGGGCCCTGTTCACCTCACTGAAGTCGGAGACCGAAGCCGTCGAGGTACCCACCCACTGGGTGCCCGAGGAGTGGACGGGCCAGGCGTGGAAAGCGCTCTTCGAGAGCGGCAACATCACCAACTGGTTCGTGAACTCACTCGTCGTCTCGGTCTGCGTCACCTTCGTCGTGGTGTTCGTCAGCGCGCTCGCCGGGTACGGCTTCGCGCGCACCGAGTTCCGCGGCAAGAACGTGCTCCTCGGCCTCGTGATGGCGGGCCTGATGGTGTCGCCCGCCGTGCTCGGCGTCCCGCTCTTCACGACCGTCCAGTCCATGGGGATGGTCGACACCTACTGGGGCATGATCCTGCCGCAGTGCGCGCCCGCCGCGATGGTCTACATCCTCTACAAGTTCTTCCAGTCGATCCCGCACGAGCTGGAGGAGGCCGCGTACATCGACGGCGCCGGACGCTGGCGGGTCTTCTTCACGATCGTCCTTCCGCTGTCCAGGCCCTCGCTCTCGGCCGTCGGGATCTTCACGTTCATCGCGTCCTGGAACAACTTCCTGTGGCCGTACATGGTGACCAACAACCCCGACCTGATGACGATGCCGAACGGCATCGCGACCGTCATGAACTCCTACGGCATCCAGTGGGCGCAGCTCATGGCGGGCGGCCTCATGGCCGGCCTGCCCCTGATCGTCGTCTTCGTCTTCTTCCAGCGCCAGATCGTCAGCGGCGTGGCCCACACGGGCCTGGCCGGACAGTGAGCCCTCTTCCTGCAGCCCCGTCGAAAGGTCACGCATGGCCCCCCGCACCGCCCGCTTCACCCTCGACCCCGCCTTCACGGTGGGCGACGTCGACCCCCGGCTCTTCGGCTCCTTCGTCGAGCACCTCGGCCGCTGCGTCTACACCGGCATCCACGAGCCGGGCCACCCCACGGCCGACGAGGACGGGCTGCGCACCGACGTGCTCGACCTGATCCGCGAGCTCGGCGTGACCGCCGTGCGTTACCCCGGCGGGAACTTCGTCTCCGGGTGCAAGTGGGAGGACTCCGTCGGCCCCGCCGACGAACGGCCGCGCCGCCTCGATCTGGCCTGGCACTCCACGGAGACCAACCGCTTCGGGCTCTCCGAGTACATCGCGTTCCTGCGGAAGATCGGCCCGCAGGCCGAGCCGATGATGGCCGTGAACCTCGGCACGCGAGGCGTCGAGGAAGCCCTCGAACTCCAGGAGTACGCCAACCACCCCTCCGGCACCGCCCTTTCGGACCTGCGCGTCGCGCACGGCGACAAGCGTCCCTTCGGCATCCGCATGTGGTGCCTGGGCAACGAGATGGACGGGCCGTGGCAGACCGGCCACAAGACCGCCGAGGAGTACGGACGCCTGGCCGCCGAGACGGCTCGTGCGATGCGCCAGGTGGACCCGGACGTCGAGCTGGTCGCCTGCGGCAGCTCCGGCCAGTCGATGGAGACCTTCGCCGCGTGGGAGGCCACGGTCCTCGCCGAGACCTACGACCTCGTCGACCACATCTCCCTGCACGCCTATTACGAGGAGACCGACGGCGACCGGGACTCCTTCCTCGCCTCCGCCGTCGACATGGAGGCCTTCATCGAGAACGTCGTCGCCACCTGCGACCACGTGGGCGCCCGCCTGAAGTCCAAGAAGAAGATCAACCTGTCCTTCGACGAGTGGAACGTCTGGTACCAGTCCCGGCCGCACCCCGAGGTCGAGGAGAGCCTGCGCGACTGGCCCGAGGCACCACGCCTCCTGGAGGACAACTACACCGTCACGGACGCGGTGGTCGTCGGGTCGCTCCTGATCGCCCTCCTGCGGCACGCCGACCGGGTGGCCGTCGCCTGCCTGGCCCAGCTGGTCAACGTCATCGCGCCGATCCTGACCGAGCCCGGCGGCCCGGCCTGGCGGCAGACCACCTTCTTCCCCTTCGCGCAGGCCTCGCGGCACGGCCGCGGTCAGGTCCTCGACGTACGCGTCGACTCACCCGCGCACGACACATCGAAGTTCGGTGAGGTGCCCCTGCTGCACGCCACGGCTGTCCGCGCCGACGACGGCACCGTCACCGTCTTCGCGGTCAACCGCAGCCAGAGTGATTCGCTGCCGCTCGAAGTCGCCCTCCACGGCCTCGAGTTGACGTGTGTCATCGAGCACAGTGCCCTCGCCGACGCGGACCCCGACGCGCGCAACACCCTCGCGGAGCCGGAGCGCGTGACCCCGCACGGCGTCACCGGGACAGTGCTCCAGGACGGCACGCTGAGCGCCGTACTGGAGCCACTGTCCTGGAACGTGATCCGCCTGGGCTGAGTGCCGTACGCCTGGGTTCAGTAGGCGACGGGCCACCCCGAGCTCCAGTTCAGGAGGTTGACGCCGAGCTTCGGGGTGCCGTTGTCCTGGCCGTCGTAGTAGTGGTAGACGAGCAGGTCGCCGTCGGTGTCCTTCATGACCGACTGGCCGCCGGGGCCGATGTACCGGCCGTGGCTCTCCTGGACCGGGGTGCCGCCGTTGTTCATCATGCCGACGCCGTTCTTGTCGACGTACGGCCCGGTGACTTTCGCGGAGCGGCCCACCTTGATCTTGTACGTGGAGCTGGTGCCGGCGCAGCAGGTGTCGTACGACGCGAAGAGGTAGTAGTGGCCGCCGCGCTTGACGATGTAGGGCGCCTCGACGGCCTTGGTGCCGGTGGGGCGCGAGGCGAGCGAGCGGCGGGCGGTGTCGCCCGCGTACTGCTTGCCGGTCGAGGGGTCGATCCGGATCATCTTGATGCCGGTCCACCAGGAGCCGAAGGACAGCCACCACTTGCCGTCGTCGTCCACGAAGAGATTCGGGTCGATGGCGTTGTAGTCGCTGGAGGTGGCCGAGGTGTAGACGGCGCCGTAGTCGGTCCATGAGCCGGGCTCGCCGGTCGTGGAGGCCGCGAGACCGATGGCCGACTTGTTCGAGCCGAACGACGAGACGGAGTAGTACATGAGGTACTTGCCGCCGTGGTGCGAGATGTCGGGCGCCCACACGTCCCCGGTGGAGTTGTAGTTGCTCCACCAGCCCGGCCGGGTGGGGAAGGCGGAACCGCTGCGGCCGAAGGCGATCCGGTCGGTGGAGGTACGCAGCTGCAGGCCGTCGCCGGTCGAGTAGAGCAAGTACGTGCCCGATGAGGTGCGGGCCAGGGTCGGGTCGTGCACCACGATGTCGCCGGTGACCTGACCGGGGTTCGGGTAGGCCGTCGCGCTGCTCGGGACGAGGGCGAGCAGGGCGGCGGCGGGCAGGGCGACGAGGGCTCTGCGGCGGAAGGTGGTGGGGGTAAGGCTCACTCCGGTCTCCTTGGGATGGGGGGAATCAGCCGTCGAGCGCGAGCAGTTGAGCGTCCTGGGCGCACGCGAAATCGGCGCCGGAGCGTGGGCCCGAGGATTTGGCGCGCCAGCAGGAAGTCGCCCCCGGGAAGGGAAAGGTTGCCGCGTTTCTCAGATTCTTCGAGTCGCCTCTGTCGAATTAATTCGACAACTCCCTTTCGTGTGGGGGCCCTTGACATCGGGCCCGTACGCCTGAATTTTGGGAGCGCTCCCACTTGTGCTCCCGCTGGTGCTCTCACTGGTTACCCGGCTCCCCGCGCGGAGCTCACCCCCCATCGAGCCGTCAGGAGATCTCCCCGCATGTCCGCATTCCCCCCGTCCCCCCGCTCCGGCCCCTCCAGACCCGCGAACGGCTATGTCTCGCCGGACGGTATTCCCTACGACTCGACGCGTTTCAACACGCCCTGGGAAACCATGGAGAAATTCATGATCCCGTCCCATGCCGACCAGTCGACGAACAGTTTCCACAATGTGGCGAAACCAGCCACGTACGCCCCCGGCATGCACTGGTTCCAGGACGTCGAGTTCGAGCACGGCGGCAGGAACGGCTACGCGGAGCTCCTCGAACCCGGGGCGGGGTCGCGATGACGGGCCGTATGACGCGCGCCGGGAAACTGCTCGGCGCCCTCGGCCTCATTCCGGGGCTGCTGCTCGCGGCCGCCCCGTCCTCCGGGGCCGACGACGCCACCAAGAAGAAGCCTTCGGCCGCGTACACCTGGAAGAACGTCCGCATCGACGGCGGCGGCTTCGTCCCCGGCATCATCTTCAACCGTGCCGAGAAGAACCTCGCCTACGCCCGCACCGACATCGGCGGCGCCTACCGCTGGCAGGAGTCGACCCGGAGCTGGACCCCGCTGCTCGACTCCGTCGGCTGGGACGACTGGGGCCACACCGGAGTCGTCAGCCTCGCGTCCGACACCGTCGAACCCGACAAGGTGTACGCCGCCGTCGGGACGTACACCAACGACTGGGACCCCGGAAACGGCGCCGTCATGCGCTCGGCCGACCGGGGCAGGACCTGGAAGAAGGCCGGCCTGCCCTTCAAGCTCGGCGGCAACATGCCGGGCCGCGGCATGGGCGAACGCCTCGCCGTCGACCCGCACGACAACCGCGTGCTGTACCTGGGGGCGCCGAGCGGCCACGGCCTGTGGCGCTCCACCGACTCCGGGGCCACCTGGTCCGAGGTGACCGCGTTCCCCAACCCCGGCACCTATCGGCAGGACCCCTCGGACACGACCGGCTACGCCTCCGACAACCAGGGCATCGCCTGGGTCACCTTCGACGAGTCGACGGGGGCATCCGGCGCCCGCACCAAGCCCAGCACCAAGACCCGCATCAAGCCCCGTACCAAGACCCTCTACGTGGGCGTCGCCGACAAGGACAACGCCGTCTACCGCTCGACGGACGCGGGCGCCACCTGGACCCGCCTCGCGGGCCAGCCCACCGGACTCCTCGCCCACAAGGGCGTGCTCGACGCCGAGAACGGCTACCTCTACCTCGCCTACAGCGACAAGGGCGGCCCCTACGACGGAGGCAAGGGCCAGGTGTGGCGGTACGCGACCCGTACCGGCGAGTGGAAGAACATCAGCCCCGCCACCGAAGCCGACACCTACTACGGCTACAGCGGACTGACCGTCGACCGGCAACGGCCGGGCACCGTCATGGTCACCGGCTACAGCTCCTGGTACCCGGACACCCAGATCTTCCGCTCCACCGACAGTGGCGGCAGCTGGACCGGCGCCTGGAACTACGGCGCCTATCCCGAGCGCGCCAACCGCTACACCATGGACATCTCGTCCGTGCCCTGGCTGTCCTGGGGCGCGAACCCGGCGCCGCCCGAACAGAGCCCGAAACTGGGCTGGATGACCGAGGCCCTGGAGATCGACCCCTTCGACTCCGACCGGATGATGTATGGCACCGGGGCCACCGTCTACGGCACCAGGAACCTTCGGCAGTGGGACAGCGGCGGCAAGTTCACCGTCACCCCGATGGTCAAGGGTCTCGAGGAGACCGCCGTCAACGACCTCGCGGCACCCGCCTCCGGAGCGCCCCTGCTCAGCGCGCTCGGCGACATCGGCGGCTTCCGGCACACGGACGTCACCAAGGTGCCGCCCCTGATGTACACCGGGCCCAACTTCACCACCACGACGAGCATCGACCACGCCGAGGCCGAACCTGACACCGTGGTGCGCGTCGGTCAGCTCGACAGCGGGCCGCGCATCGCCTTCTCCGGTGACAACGGCGCCTCGTGGGCGGCGGGCAAGGAACCCGCGGGGGTCTCGG
Organism: Streptomyces sp. NPDC051214; assembly: GCF_040682375.1. NCBI lineage: Bacteria > Bacillati > Actinomycetota > Actinomycetes > Kitasatosporales > Streptomycetaceae > Streptomyces > Streptomyces sp. NPDC051214. The sequence continues at coordinate 122,172 of NZ_JBFBAT010000008.1, read as the reverse complement.
GCGGCGGCACGGTCGCCGCCTCCGTCGACGGCAGCCGCTTCGTGTGGAGCCCGGACGGCGCGGGCGTGCACACCAGCGGCGACCGGGGCGCCTCGTGGACGGCGGCCAGCGGCATCCCCCAGGGCGCCGTCGTCGAGTCCGACCGGGCCGACCCGAAGACGTTCTACGGCTTCAAGTCCGGCAGGTTCTACGTCAGCAGGGACGGCGGGGCGACCTTCGCCGCAACGGCGTCCACCGGTCTGCCCGCCGAAGGAGCGGCGCGTTTCAAGGCCGTACCGGGAGAAGCGGGGGGCATCTGGCTCGCGGGCGGCAAGTCCGGCGGGACGTACGGCTTGTGGCACTCGACGGACTTCGGCGCGAGCTTCACCCGCGTCCAGGGCGTCGAGGAGGCCGACACGATCGGCTTCGGCAAGGCCGCGCCGGGCTCCGCCCACCAGACGCTCTTCACCAGCGCGAAGATCGGCGGGGTGCGCGGCATCTTCCGCTCCACCGACGCCGGAAAGAGCTGGGTGCGCGTCAACGACGACACCCGCCAGTGGGGCTGGACCGGGGCGGCCATCACCGGCGACCCCCGGATCTTCGGGCGGGTGTACGTGGCCACGAACGGCCGTGGCATCGTTTACGGGGACAACTCCCGCCGCTGAGCGACCAGTCGAAGCGCTTCGACAGATCTATGGACAGCACATGGGTGTCCCTCTAGGGTCAAGAAGGCCCCAAGTCGAAGCGCTTCGCCACCGCCTCCAGACCTGCCCAGGAGAGCCGCATGGTCACCCTTGCCGAGGTAGCCCACCACGCCGGAGTCTCGGCCAGCACGGTGAGCTACGTACTCAGCGGCAAGCGGTCCATCTCCGCCTCCACCAAGGACCGCGTCGAGCGGTCCATCCGCGAGCTCGGCTACCACCCGAACGCCGGCGCCCGCGCCCTGGCCAGCAGCCGGTCCAACATCATCGCGCTGATGGTGCCGCTGCGCACCGACATGTATGTGCCGGTGATGATGGAGATAGCCATCGCCGTCGCCACCACCGCACGCACCCACGGGTACGACGTGCTGCTCCTGACCGGCGAGGAGGGCCCCGAGGCGGTCCGCCGCATCGAGGGCAGCGCGCTTGCCGACGCCATGATCCTGATGGACGTGGAGCTGCACGACGAGCGGCTCCCGCTGATCCGCGAGACCGACCGCCCCACGGTCCTCATCGGCCTGCCCGCCGACCCCACGGGCCTGACCTGCGTCGACCTGGACTTCACGGCGACCGGCGCTCAGTGCGTGGAGCACCTCTTTGGACTCGGCCACCGGGAGATCGCCGTGATCGGCGAGGCGCCCGCCGTGTACGAGCGGCACACCGGGTTCGCCGAGCGCACCCTGGAAGGGCTGCGCACACGGGCCGGGGAACTCGGCGTGCGCGTGCTGCACCGCCCCTGCGAGGGGACGTACGACGCGCTCGCCGCGACCCTGGCCCGCATCTCCGACGAACGCCCCGGCACGACGGGTTTCGTCGTACAGAACGAATCGGCCGTCGAACCCCTCCTGAGCCTCCTGCGCCAACAGGGCCGCGCCATCCCGGAAGACGTCTCCGTCATCGCCGTCTGCCCCGACCAGGTCGCCACCCAGGCATCGGTGCGCCTCACGTCGGTGGCCATCCCCGCCCAGGAGATGGGCCGCGAGGCGGTGGAACGGGTCGTCGCAAAGCTGCGGGGGCAGGGGGTGAACGAAGTCGCCTTGCTCGCACCGGAGTTGACGGTACGGGCCAGCACGGGACCCGTGGCAGGAGTCGAGAAGGTGCGCCCATAGGGCGGCGGCGACTACGGCCCCAACAGCGGCGGCTTCGACCAACTGGGCTTCGGGACGCTGCTGTACGCGCAGTAGCTCAGGGGGTGATCACGGCGGGACGCGGCGCCTTCGGCATGCCTGAGCCGATAAAGAAGCTCGGGTGTGGGGGCTGGTTGTATGCGGTGTTTTGCCAGGCCAGCGCTGTGCGGTACTGGATGTCGTGGAGCAGTGTGGTGATCTTCGCTCTTGTCTCGTGCGGGGTGGAGTAGATCCGTAGCGCCTTGTTGTCCGACGTGCGCCATACGACCTCCTCGCGCCAGTCGCCGAGGATGTCTCCGGAGAGCGCGGGGGTCGCCTTCGTGCCGTTGTTGGACGCGACCGAGGCGCCGGTCAGGAGGCGGGTCTCGCCGGATGTGCCGTACTTGTCGATGTGGGTGCCGTCGAGGAGTTCGCGCGTGGTGTCGCCGTCCCACCAGTTCACGAAGTTGACGCTGGACGGCTCGCGGCCGACCGATGTCCCGGACGGCGAGCGCAGGGTGTTGTCGGCCGCGGACCAGGACTCGGCGCCGCCCGAACCGGCGTAGATGTCGGCGGACACGCCCCGGCCGTTGTCGGAGCCCGAAGCCGTGGTCCACAAGCGTTGGCCCGTGCGGGCGTCGGCCATCCAGGAGCCCGGCTTGGAGCTGTCCTCGGAGACCTTGAAGTACTCCAGGCCCGTGTGTGAGGGGTCGAGGTCGCCGACGTGCCCGGCGTCGCCGTGACCGAGCTTGGTAGTCCACAGGCCGCTGCCGTTGTCGTCGACGGTCATCGCGCCGTAGACGATCTCGTCCTTGCCGTCGGCGTCGACGTCCGCGACCGAGAGGCTGTGGTTGCCCTGGCCGTCGTATCCCTTGCCGGTGTTCGTCGAGGAGTTGGTGTCGAAGGTCCAGCGCCGGGTGAAGGCGCCGTTGCGGAAGTCCCAGGCGGCGATGACCGAGCGCGTGTAGTAGCCGCGCGCCATGATCAGTGAGGGCCTGCTGCCGTCGAGGTAGGCGGTGCCGGCGAGGAAGCGGTCCACGCGGTTGCCGTAACTGTCGCCCCAGCTCGCCACGTTGCCCCGGGCGGGGACGTAGTCGACCGTGTCGAGCGCGGCGCCGGAGCGGCCGTCGAACATGCTCAGGTACTCGGGACCGGCGAGGACGTAACCGCCGGAGTTGCGGTGGTCGGCCGAGGCGCTGCCGATCACCTTGCCCGCGCCGTCCTTCGTGCCGTCCGCCGTCTTCGTGGCGACCTCGGCCCTGCCGTCGCCGTCGTAGTCGTACACCTGGAACTGCGTGTAGTGCGCGCCCGAGCGGATGTTCCTGCCCAGGTCGATCCGCCACAGCCGGGTGCCGTCCAGCTTGATCCCGTCGATGATCGTGTTGCCGGTGTAGCCGGACTGCGAGTTGTCCTTGGCGTTGGTGGGCTGCCACTTCAGTACGAAGTCGAGCGCGCCGTCCCCGTCGAGGTCGCCGACGGACGCGTCGTTGGCCTCGTAGGTGTACGTCACGCCGTCCGGGGTCGTGCCCCCGGCGGGCGGCGTGATGGGCACGTCCTTGTACCCGGCGCGGAACTGCACCGCGTGCACGGAGTCGCCCTGCTCGGTGCCGTCGACCACCGCGCGCACCGTGTAGTCGGCGCTGTTCGGGGCGCCCGCGTGGAAGTAATTCGTCGAACCGGTGACCGGGGACGAGTTGAGCTTCGTACCGCCTCGGTAGACGTTGAAGGCCACGTCGTCGTCATCGGTGCCGAGCCAGCGCCAGCTGATCAGATTCCCGGCGCCGGTGTGCACGCTGACCACGCCCCGGTCGAGGGCTTCCGCCTGGCGGGTGGTGGCCGCGGACGAGGTCGACGACAGGGCGATGAGCCCTCCGGCGGCGAGTGCGCCCGCGACGACGGCGGTCACCAGGACCCGGCGGCGGGCCCGGTGTGCTCTTCTGCGCCCGCGACGCTGGTCATAGTTGTGAGGGTTCTCGGCCATGGATGCTCCTGCGGGGAGAGGGAGTGCCTCGGCTGTGTCGCCACGGGACGCGGTAAAGGTTGCCGGGTACACGTCATCTTTGCCGGGGGCGAGGAGGAGTGCCCCCGGGCACGCGGTCCTGTCGATGCCGCCGGTGCCGGAGGCTGCCGCGCACCCGCAGTGCCGCTCACCACGTACGTGCCGCCTGTCCCCCGCGTGGTCGACAGAGCGCTCGAACGTCGACCGGACGGCGGCGCGCCAGCGATCCTGGTCAGTGAGCCACACCCCAACTTCTGCGCTGGGAAGGCTTGTTCACCGTATGGCACCCGGCTCGGGCGGACATCATGCCGGACATGAGCCTCGCACGCGTCGTCGACTGGATAGAACCGGGGCACCTGCCGCCCACGCTATTCGTGATCGCTACCGTCACTCTCGCTGTCGTCCTCGTTCGCGCCTACGTCGATCGCGCGAAACCTGCAGAGGACGACGAAGCAGAGACCACGGCGAAAGCCCAGCGTCGTCTCAAACGCTCGATCGTCGGCATCGCGGCAGGCGGAGTCGCCTTCGTCATCGCCGCCATCTGGGCGCCGTGGTGGATCGAGGACCGCCACCTGCGCGACAAGCGCGGTGACCTCGTCGCCAGTGCCGGGATCATCGTCACCGGCTTCCGCACCACGCTGGTTGCCGTCGCCGCGGGCGGCCTCACCGCCGCCGGCCTCTACTTCACACGCAAGAAGCACGACCTCGAACAGGAGCAGTTCCAGCACGCGCAGAAACAGTTCAAGGAGAGTCAGGCGCAGTTCGAGACCACTCTTCGAGAAACACAGGAGCGGGACATACGCCAGGACCGGATGACCCGGGAAGGCCAGGTCACAGGCCGCTATGTCGAAGCCATCAAGCTCCTCGGATCAGAGCGCGAGCACGAAGTCCTGGGAGGGATCTACTCGCTCGAACGCATCATGATCGACTCTGAGGACGACCGCTCCACCATCGTCGAAGTCCTCGCAGCCTACGTGCGCACATGACTCAACGGACAAGCCAAGGAAATCGAGGAGTTGAGGCAATCCCTCAGCCCCGGTCTTGTGCCGCAACTGCCCCTCAAGGAAGACATTCGTGCCGCCCTCCATGTCTTGGCCCGAAGCTGGAGGCGCGACGGTTCGAAGGCAGACCTGCGATCTGTCGACCTTTATGGGTGGATCGCCGGCGAGGCCGACTTCACGGGCGCCAATATGCGCCGCGCGCAACTGCAGTCGGCAGCCCTGTCCAGAGCCGGACTGCAGCACGCGCAATTGCAGGGAGCAGACCTCTCGGACGCCGTTCTTTCGGATGCGTTCTTGAGCGACGCCCTTCTCCCTGACGCGGTCCTCAACAGGGCTCAGCTCCAGGGGACATGCCTGCGGCGCGCCAATTTGCGTGGCGCCCTCCTCAAAGAGGCGAAGCTGAATGGAGCACACCTGCAGGGTGCGGACCTCCACAGCGCTGACCTGCAGGACGCGGATCTCACGCGAGCCGACTTGGATCGCGCCAAGCTCGCCGACGTGTTCATGCTGAATGTCGGACAGGTCTGCAGCGCCAACGTCTACGATTCCACCGAACTTCGCGCCGCCTTGGCCTCGGATCCAGACGTGCGGTCCCGCATCGCGGCATGCGAGGAAGCCCGTGCGCAGGGCAAGCCTCCACCGGACGCCGATCCCACCCAATTCTGGGCCAGTTAGACCAAAACGCATCGCCCTTGAGCCGGTCAGCGGTTCGGAACGGGGCCACAGACCCGCCTGAAATTCCGCACGTTGTTCGATCTCTCGCACGGACGTTGCTATGCTCGCGCACCGCGCTTCGGCGGTACGGGGGCCATCCAGCGCGTGGGTAGAGCCGCGCAAGCACAGAAAGAGGTCACCCGTGGGGACAGCCGTCGATGACGCCGCCGCCGCGGAGTTCCACGACTTCTTCGAGCGGCACTACAACGAACTCGCGCGCCTGGCGCACATGCTGACCGGTGAGAAGGACGCCGCGGACGATCTGGCGGCCGACGCCCTGGTCGCGCTCTGGAACCGGTGGGACCGCGTCAGGGCCGCCGAGCACCCGGCCGCGTACGCCCGTGGTGTCGTCGCCAACATGGCGCGCAGCCGCATCCGCAGCGCCGTGCGGGAACGCCGCCGTGTGGCCCTGTTCTGGGGGCAGCGCGCGGAGGGCGTCGACGACCCCGACGTACCCGCTGTGGTCGACGTCCAGGAGGCGTTGCGTACGCTGCCGTTCCGTAAGCGGGCCTGTGTGGTCCTGCGGCACGCCTTCGACCTGTCGGAGAAGGACTGCGCGCTCACCCTCGGGATATCGGTCGGTACGGTGAAGAGCCAGACGTCCAAGGGGATGGCGGAGCTGCAACGGCTCCTGGGTGAGCGGGCCGCATCACAACTCGTGGGAGGGAGGCAGTGATGGACGACGTACGCAAGCAGCTGCGCGATGCCGCGGCCGAGCACCGCCCCGACAGGGAACGGATGCTCGCTCGCGTCGAGCGCGGCATGGAGCGTGACGCCGTCGATCAGCTTGGTGCCGCCTCCCGCGGCAGGCCGCGCCGGCCCGCCCCCTGGCTGCGGATCGCGGGCGCGACCGCCGCCGTGGCCGGGGTCTTCGCACTCGGCGGATACGCCGTCGCCTCCCTCGTCCAGGGCGAGGACCCGCCGCCGAGCACCGTGGGCACGCCCGCCGCCCCCGATTCCCCGGCCGGGCCGAGCCCCTCCGCTTCCACGCCGGACGACGAGAACGCCGGGCCCAGCGCGCCGGCGGAGCCCGCGCAGCCGTCGGGCAAGGCCACGAAGGGCACGCCCGGCAAAGACGCGGCCCCGGACACGAAGCGGCCGCCGAAGAAGTCCGACCCGCCGCCCTCCACGCGGCGCCTGGCGCCGGACGCCAAGAGCGTCGAGGACGGTTATCTGTGGAGTGACGGCTCCGTCGACCCGCAGAGCAACGACTTCTGGGCGCAGAGCACCCTCACCTTCAAGACCGGCGAACCGCTCACCGCGCTCAGCGTCGAACTGCGTGTCGCGCAGACCGGCGGAGTCGCCGACACGGGCAACTGGCGCTCATTGCCCGCCGACGACTTCACGGTCTCCGTACGCGAGGAGGGCGATGAGCTGGTCTACCGCTGGACGCTGAAGGCGGGGCGGACCGTCCCGGAGGGTGAGCACGTCTTCGCGGGCCAGTACAACCACGCCGAAGGCGGCAGGGACGCGGGCGAGGACACCTACGCGGCCGAGGCGACCGCCTCGGGCCGGAAGGCCGCGGTGCGCGGCGACTTCGCCCGCACTTCCTAGCGAATTCCCCGCGGGGCGGCAACCTTCCGCACCCGGGCGGAGACCAGCAGACGCAAGGTCCGCAAGGTCATCCCCCCAGCGAAAGAGCGGTCCCCATGACCACGCAACCGACCCCGCAACGAGCCGAATTGCGCAGGAGCAACAAGCGCCGCCTCACCCGCCGCCGCGCCGTGGGCACGGCGGGCGGCGCGCTCCTGCTGACCGGCGCCACCCTCGGCGCCAGCGCGCTCCTCTCCCCGGCGGGAGCGGCGACCGCGGCCGCCGCCTGGCCGACCCCCACCGGCAACAAGCCCGTCACCAAGACCATCGAGGTGTCCGGTACCTACGACGGCGGACTCCAGCGCTTCTACGGCAGCGGAGACCTCGGCGGCGACGGCCAGGATGAGGGCCAGGACCCGATCTTCAAGCTGAAGGACGGCGCGGTCCTGAAGAACGTCGTGCTCGGCAAGCCCGCCGCCGACGGCGTGCACTGCTCGGGCAGCTGCACCCTCCAGAACGTGTGGTGGGAGGACGTCGGCGAGGACGCGGCCAGCTTCAAAGGCACCTCGTCCGGCGCGACGTACAACGTCACCGGTGGCGGCGCGAGGAAGGCCGACGACAAGGTCTTCCAGTTCAACGGCGCGGGCAAGCTGAACATCAGCGGCTTCCAGGTCTCGGACTTCGGCAAGCTGGTCCGCTCCTGCGGCAACTGCTCCCAGCAGTACAAGCGCACGATCATTGTCAACGACGTGGACGTGACCGCACCCGGCAAGTCCCTGGTCGGCATCAACACCAACTACGGTGACACGGCGACCCTGCGCAAGATCCGCATCCACGGGGACAGCAGCAAGAAGATCAAGCCCTGTATCCGCTACACCGGCAACAGCTCGGGCGACGAGCCCAAGGAGACGGGCAGCGGCCCCGACGGCACGTACTGCAAGTACAGCGCGTCGGACATCAGTTACCCGTAGCCGTCACGGCGGACCACCAGTGACCACGTTCCGGTCCCTGGTGGTCCGTTGTCGTCCGTGCTCTCAGCGGAGCCGAGGTGTCCAGTCCCCCAGGTAGGCGCCACGGGTCGCGGACCGGGCCTGGGCGAAAGTGAGTTGGGGACGGTTCTCCGGGACGGTGACTGCCGCGCCCGGCCCCTTGTTGTGGTATTCCGCGAACCGCTGGGCCTGCCAGGGGTGAGCGTCGCGCATGTTCGTGTACGGGGAAACGGCGTCGATGCCGGGTCCCAGGTGGGTGTCGCGCACCGTGAGCATGGGGCGGGCCGTCGTGTCGGAGCTGGGGACCCAGGGGCGGGCCAGCTTGTAGTACGCGTCCGGGGCGCCGCTCGTCACCCGGCCGCGGGTGACGAGGTAGCCGCGCGGATTGGCGAGGGCGGTGGACGGCGCGAAGACGAAGCCGTACGGCGCCGCCGCCAGGTCGCCGCGGGTGAGGGTGTGGAAGCGGCAGCGCTCGAAGACGGCGGTGGCCCGGCCGAAGACGAAGTCGACGTCGCCCTCCACGTAACAGTCGCGGAAGTACTGGCGGGCGAAGACGCCCAGGTCCACGGTGTCGGCGTAGAGGGTGTCCTGGTGGCCGAGGAACCGGCAGCGGAAGAACGCCGAGCGGTCGCCCATGACCTTGAGGGCGACCGCCTGTGTGCCGGTGTACTCGGGGTGGTCGGCGCGCAGCCAGTCGTTGGCGAACGTGATCGCGTGGGCGGTGAGACCGGCGGCCCGCACGGTCGTGGTGGCCGAGCCGCTGGTGCCGTAGGTGCCGGACCCGTCGGGCTTCGGGGTGCCCGCCGCGTTGTCGTACACGATGACCGTGTCGCGCGGGTCACCGCTCGCGCCGACGAGCGTGAGTCCCGTGCTCGTCTCGGGAACGGTCACCGTCTCGCGGTACGTCCCCGGAGCGAGGACCAGTGTCCACCCAGGGCCGGAGGCGGCGTCCACCGCGGCCTGGACCGTGGTGTGGTCGCCGCCGCCCGCCGGGTCGACGTACAGCGTCCGGCGGGTGGGGCGCCGCTCGGCGGCGCGGGCGTCCGGCGTGCGGCCGAGGGCGAGAGCGGCCCCGGCGCCCGCGCCCGCGGTGAGCAACGTACGCCTGCTGACGGGGGAGTTGAGACGGACAGGGGAGTGGTGCGAGGGCATGGCTGCTCCTTCGCCGTGCGGTCAGGAGAGGGGAGGTGGGGAGACGGGAGGTGGGGAGAGGGGGAGGCGGCTCAGCGGCGCTTGCCGGCGCCCGCGTGACGCGCGAGCAGTCCCGGCAGCTTGCGCGGGTCGTCCACCCGCGTCCGGAGGCTCGGCGTCCAGCCCGCACCCGACGGGAGGGTCTCCTCGGGGATCTCCGCGTTGTGCACGGCGATGAGATCGACGCGCTTGCCGTTGACGTAGTTGGCGTCGGCGGTGACCGGCGCCTCCTTCCACTTCTTGAGGATCTTGGCGGCGCTGACGCCGGGCGGGAGCGTGAACGCGTTCTTCTGGGCGACGAGTTGAGACTCCTGGCCGATCCCGAAGGAGTACTGGTAGCCGTTCGCGGGGACCACATAGTGGTTGTTGTAGGCGTCGACCTGACCGAAGCGGACGCGCGGCGCACGCTCGACGATGTCCCTGAAGACGTTGTGGTGGAGGGTGACCCGCAGCTTGCCGCGGTCGGTGGCGCCCGCGCTGTCACTGTTGCCGATCATCAGGGTCTTGTCGTGGTCGGCGAAGACGTTCCAGGAGGCGGTGACCAGATCAGCGCCGCGTACGACGTCCAGTTCGCCGTCGTGCTGCTGGTAGATCTCGCCGTAGTAGGACGGCAGCGAACTGTCGGGGTGCTCGCCGTCGGTGAACGTGTTGTGGTCCACCCACACATGCGTCGAGCCGTACACGACCATGCTGTCGTACTCGGAGTTCCAGGCACCCCTGTCCCCGTCCGTCGGGTCCCACTGCGGGAAGCAGTCCAGCGGGCTCTCCAGGGTGAGGTTCTGGACGACGACGTTGTCCACGCCCTGGATCTGCAGGCTGCCGCCGACGATCCCGGCGTTTCTGCCGACGCCCACGATGGTCGTGTCGGCGGGTACGTACGCCTTGATCGCCGCGGCCTGCCGCGTCGCCGACGCCGCCCGCAGGTCCTCCTGTACGCCACTGACCGGCGTGTCACGTCCCCACACGGCGGGGTCGTAGTCGGCGAGATAGCGGTCGAAGTCGTAGCCGTCGGCCTCGAACGCGGCGCAGCCCGTGGCCGTCGCGTTCAGCGTGCCCTCGACCTTGATGACGCGGGGAGCGCCCGCGTCGTCCGCGAGCGCGGCCCGCAGTTCCTCCCAGGTGGTGACGGTGTAGGTGTGCGCCGCGTCGGCCGCGGCGCCGCCGGTGGTCCCGCCGTCGGCCGACGCCCACCCGTCGCGCGGCGGCAGTACGTCGTGCCGGGAGCCGGTGGCCGAGGCCGGGGCACTGGTGACCGCCATCACCAGGGCGGTGCATCCGGCGAGCGCTGCCAGGGATCTGCGCGCGGCCACTCCGGTCGTGGTTCTCGTCGTTCTCGTCGTCCTCATCGTCACGGTCCTTCCGGCCAGGTGATCCAGGATGGGGGTATCGCGGCGTCCAGCCGCCGCACGTCCCGCGGCGCGAGCACCTTGTGGTGCAGCAGCCCGGCAGCCACCAGGCGGGCCACTTCGATCGCGCCCGGCGGATTGAAGTGTGTGTTGTCCTGCTCGGTGGCGGTCCAGTTGAAGTACGCCTTGGTCGCCTCGACGCCGAGCTTCTGCCACAAGGCGAGGGACTCGGTCTGCACGTCGAGCAGCGGCACGTTCTCCGCCGCGGCGAGCGCGCGCATCGCCGCCGGGTACGCGCCGTGGGTGGGCAGCGCGGTGCCGTCCGCGTCGAACTTCCTGCGCTCCACGGCGGTCACGAGCACCGGCCGTGCGCCACGGGACCGCGCCCCGTCGACGTACTGCCTGAGGTAGTCCTGGTACGTCGACCACGGTTCGGTGTAGCGGGTCGGGTCGGCGCTCTTCTCGTCGTTGTGCGCGAACTGGATCAGGAGGCGGTCGCCGGGCCTGATCGTCTGCAGGATCACCGCGAGCCGGCCCTCGTCGACGAAGCTCTTCGAACTCCGGCCGTTCGTAGCATGGTTGGCGACCCGCAGGCGGTCGCGCAGGAAGAAGGGCAGAGCCATGCCCCAGCCGGTCTCGGGCGCCGCGTCCGCGTACTTCTGTGCGGCGGTGGAATCTCCGGCGATGTAGAGGGTGGGCCTGGTGTCCGACGGGCGGGCGAACGCCGCCGGGGCCGCGGCCGCCGCGAGCGGAAGGCTCGCGAGGGCCGCGACCGCACGGCGTCGGCCGACGCCGTGCGCGGGGCGCGCTGTCACTTGTTCTGTTCGTTCCACTCGGCCTGAGCCTCGTTGAGCTGCTCGGCGAGGGTGTCGAGGAAGTCCTTCGCGGACATCTTGCCGAGCAGGACCTTCTGGTAGTTCGGCTCGTTGTCGGCCTTGCTGATGGTGTTCCAGTCGGGCAGGTAGTACGGCAGCTGCACGATCTTCAGGGAGCCGTCGTTGAGCGCGGCGGCGGCCAGCTTCGTGGGCTCGGCCTCGTTCACCCAGGCGTCCTTGGAGGCCGCGGTGTTGGCGGGGATGGCGCCAGCGGACTTGTTCCACTTGCTGTTGGACTCGTGCGAGGCGGCGAACTCGATGAACTTCCAGGCCGCGGCCTTCTTCTTGCTGGACTTGAACAGGCCGAGCCCGTCGACGGGGTTGGAGACCTGGACGCGGATGCCCGCGTCGGTCGTCGGGTTGGGCAGGCCGCGGAACTTGCCCTCACCGAGCGCCTTCACGTGGTCGGTGTAGGAGCCGAGGTTGTGGCTGAGCATGCCGATCTGGCCCGTGTCCCACTGGGCGTTCATCTTCTTGAAGTCGTTGTTGACGTCGGCCTCGGGGGTGTTCTTCTTGTAGAGCCCGACGTACTTCTCCAGCGCCTTCACGTTCTTCGGGTCGTTGACGGTGGTCTTCTCGCCGTCCCAGAACGATCCGATGCCGGACTGGCCGTAGGCCGCGTCGAGTGCCTGCGCGATGGAACCCTCGCCGCCGCGGATGGTGTAACCGAACTTGTTCGCGTCCTTGTCGGTGAGCTTGTCGGCCGCCTTGTAGAACTTGCTCCAGGTGGTGGGGGCCTGCAGGCCGGCGGCCTTGAACAGGTCGGTGCGGTAGTACAGGACGCCGTTGCTCGCCGACGTCGGCACCGTGAAGAGCCGGTTGCCGCCGCCCGCGGCCCGGACGCTGTCCACCATGCTCGGGTTCAGCTTGCCCTCCAGGGAGCTGCCGCTGAGCCGGTCGTCCAGCGGCTCCAGGGCGTTCTGCGCGGAGATCCCGGCGAGCATCGCGGCACCGACGCCGCCGACGTCGGGCAGGCCGCCGCCCTGGATCGCGGTGTCGTACTTGGACTGGACGCTCTCCGCGGGGATCGGGACGTACTTGACGTGGATGTCCGGGTTCTTCGCCTCGAAGTCCTTGATGATCTCCTTCCAGACGTCGGTGCGGACACCGCCGTTGTTGTCCCAGAAGGTGATCTCGCCCTTGCCGGAGCCCTCCTTGCCCTTGTCTCCGCCCGCCCCGCTGCCGTCGTCGCCGCAGGCGGTGGCGGTCAGCGCGAACGCGGCGGTGAAGGCCACGGCGGCCACCGCGCGACGGCTTCTGCTTCTGCTTCTGTTTCCGATTCCGCTTCTGTTTCCGCGGAGGGTGAGGTTCATGGTCGGCTCTCTTCGTCGGAGTACGGGTGGTGCGAGGTGATGTGCGGTGATGTGGGGTCAGGGGGTGCGGTCCGGATTCAGTGCGTGGTGATCCGGAAGTGCGTGAACAGGGCTGTCCCGGCCCCGTTCCGTCCTGCGGGGGCCGTGGCGAACAGGCCGAGCAGCGCGCCCACCCATCGCCATGGCGTCGCGGCGAAGACCTGGCCCGAGGGGCGGAAGCCGTCGCCGGTGTCGGCGGAGAAGCGGCAGCGGGCGCCCTCCGCGACGTCGATCCGCAGCCGTGCGGTGCCCTCGGGGGCGGGGCGCGGGTGTGCGGCGTCGCGCTCGCGTTCCGCGACCGCCTCCGCGAACCGGTGGACCAGGCGGACCGTACCGTCGTCGCCGCGCTCCAGGCCGATCCAGGCGAAGGCGTCGCCGAGCACGGCGAGCCCGGCCCTGGCGCCGTCGGCGGAACCGTCGAGCCGCAGCCCGACCTCGACGGTGCACGGCGTGAGCGGAAGGCGCTGGGTCAGGACGTGTGGCAGGCGGCGCAGGTCGTGGGCTGCCGTGGACCTGACGCAGGCCAGCCGCAGCCCGTCCGCCCCGTGCGAAGTGGCCCACCCCTCGGCGGGGTTGGCGGACCACTGCCACTGGCGGCCGTGCCGGCCGCCGGGGAAGTCGTCGTCGGTGGCGGGCGCGGACACGGGCTGCGGGGGCAGGTCGGGCTTCTTGTGTACGGCGACGGGGGCGCCGCCGTCCCCGATCACCGGCCAGCCGTCGGTGTCCCAGCGCATCGGCTGGAGGTGGACGACCCTGCCGTACGCGCCGCGCTGCTGGAAGTGCAGGAACCAGTCGTCGCCGGACGGGGTGCGCACCCAGCCGCCCTGGTGCGGGCCGTTGACGTCGGTGTCGCCCTGCTCCAGGACGATCCGCTCCGCGTAGGGGCCGTGAAAGGTTTGGGAGCGGAAGGCGCCCTGCCAGCCGGTCTCCACGCCGCCTGCGGGGGCGAGGATCCAGAACCAGCCGTCGTGGCGGTACAGCTTGGGGCCCTCCAGCGTGAACCAGCCGGGAAGCCGGTCGGCGTCGATCAACACCCGGCCTTCGTCGAGGAGTTCACGGCCGTCGGGGCTCATGCGGTGACCGGTGAGCCGGTTCTTGATCCCGGAGCGTGACTTGGCCCAGGCGTGCACGAGATAGGCCTCGCCGTGCTCCTCGTCCCACAGCGGGCAGGCGTCGATGAGGCCCTTGCCCGCCTTCACGAGGTGCGGCGCGCTCCAAGGCCCCCGGATGTCGGGGGAGTTGACCTGGAAGATGCCGTGGTCCGGGTCGCCCCAGAAGATCCAGAACCGTCCCTCGTGGTGCCGGATCGACGGCGCCCACACCCCGCAGTCGTGCCGTGGCGCGGCGAACGACTCCGCGGGCTCGAGGCGGTCGAGGGCGTGCCCGATCAGGGTCCAGTTCACCAGGTCGCGGGAGTGCAGGAGCGGCAGCCCCGGGGCGCGCCCGAAGCTGGACGCCGTGAGGTAGAAGTCGTCGCCGACCCGGACGACGTCGGGGTCGGACCAGTCGGCGGCGAGAACGGGATTGCGGTAGGTCCCGTCGCCGAGGTCACCTGTGCGGCCGGTGAGACCACCGGGTTTGTCCGGGCCGCTCATCCGGAGCGCGTTCACGCCGTCACCGCCTTGCGGACGAGCCCCGCGGCCTCGGTCCGGCTCGGGCGGCCGTCGGAGACGACGGTGATGACACGGCGTACGACGGTCTCACCGGGGCCGATCGGCAGGCGCCGCGCGTGGGCGAGCGAGGAGCCGACGCCGGGGTACTCCACGGTCCGCACGAACCACGGGTCACGTCGCGTCTCGGGCGTGGCCCCGGCGAAGACGAGCGTCCAGCCCTGACCGCAGAGGGCCACCCAGTCAGCCGTCGCCCCGTGCGTGGCGGCCTCGCCGTCGGCGTCCGCGGTGAACACCTCGGGCGGCCTCGTCTCCTTGGGGGCGCGCCAGAAGAAGCCTCCGTAGGCGGCGCCGGGGCGGCCGTTGGTGGCGGGGCTGCCGATCGAGATCTCCGTCGCGGCCGGATTGGTGAGGGAGAACGTGAAGTCGAGGGCCCAGGCGGACGGGGTGAGGGGGGTGACGGCGACGGTGCGCCGCTCGTGCAGCAGCTCGCACTCACCGTCGAGCCAGCCGATCTCCTCGACGAAGCCGTCGGGGTCGCGCAGCTTGAACTCCAGATGGCGCTGTTCACCGTGGTTGTCGAGCTCGGTGGGCCCCTGGTCGCGCACATAGGTGCGCCCGCCCCAGAAGTTGCGGCCCGCCACGTCGGGCACGGCGACGCCCACGCCGAGGTGGTGCGGGTGGTCGGCCGGACCGTACTCGGTGACGGGCAGGCCACCGAAGGTGCGGACGGGGTGGAGGTAGGGGCGGGGCGCGAGGCGCGGGCCGGCCGAGGGGTGGATGACGTAGCGGCCGACGGGGCGGCCCGAGCAGCGCAGCATGAGCGCGGTGTCGGTCGCGGTTCTGTTCATGGCGTACTCACCTCGGTGGGGTCTCGGCGGTGGCGGAGCGAGCGGTTTCGGAGGGAGCGGTGGAGGGGTGTGGGGTGGCGGAGTGAGCGGTGGAGGGTGCGGGGCCGGGCGGGCCGGGCAGCGCCCAGAACGTGCCGAGCTCCGCGAAGCCGCACAGCGTGTCGGCGCTCGCCGCGACGAGCCCGTCGATGCCGTGCACGACCCGGCGCCGCACGCCTTCGTGCTCGCCGGGCACCGAGCGCCAGGCCTCGTCCGGCAGGGGGAGTGGATCGGGCGCCGTGCGGACCGCCTCGACGACCTTCATGAAGGCGCCCGTCGACACCGGCGGAACCAGCAGTTCGGCATCGCCAACGAGGTGACCGACCAGGTTTTCGAGGAGATCCGTCCGCCCGTGAAGGACCTCCTCGGGCCCGTGCCCGGCGCGCTGCACGAGCACCCGGTCCTGCTTGTACCAGAACGTGATGCGGCCCCGGGAGCCGTGGACGATGACGTACGGCTCGTCGGGTCGCTCGGCGCAGAGGGTCGCGGCGACAGTGATGCGGCCGCCGCGCGCGGTCCTGATCCCCACGAACGAGGTGTCGTCCGACTCGATGGCGTTGGCGCGGAACAGCTCCGTGGCCACTTCTGCGATGTCCTCGGCCCGCGTGGACCCGTCCACCGCCAGAGCGGTGGCGACGGCGTGCGCGAGGGGGTTGGTCAGGACCCCGTCCACGACGTCCACGCCGTCCAGGCGGCGCCGCCCCGCCCACGGCGCGCGCCGGTAGTACGCCTCGTCGCGGGCCCAGGCACCCGCCGCGCCGACGCCCATCGGCTCCCCGACCGCGCCGTCGGCGACCAGGGCGCGGATGGCGGGCACGGCGTGCGAGCCGAGCGACTGGAAGCCGACCTGGCAGACCACGCCCCCGGCGGCCACCGCGTCGGCGATCCGCCGGAACGCGGCGTACGAAGGGGCGGGCGGCTTCTCCAGGAGCAGGTGCACGCCCCGCTCGGCGGCGGCCACGGCCAGGTCGGCGTGGGTGGGGATGGGCGTGCAGATGACGGCGACGGCGGCTCTGGTGGCGTCGAGCAGTCCCGCGAAGTCCGCGGACTGCGCGGGCGCGCCGAGCCCGTCGAGTTCGCCGGTGCTCAGCGGTGCGAGCTCGCTGATCCCCACGAGGCGTACGAGACCCGCCTGTTGGAGGCGCCGGATGTTCTCCAGGTGCCATCGGCCGTGCCCGCGCGCTCCGGCGAGGACCAGGGGCAGCGGGGTGCGGGGCGCCTTCGGGCCTGGGCCGGGGTTCATCCCTTCACCGCCCCGGCGCTGAACCCGGTGACCAGCCACTTCTGGATGAAGGCGAAGACGATCACGACGGGCAGGGCGGCGATGACGCCGCCGGCCGCGAGCGCGCCGAGGTCGACGCTGTCGGCGCCCATCAAGGTGGCGAGGCCGACCGGGATCGTCTGCTTGTCCTGGTTGGAGAGGAACATCAGGGCGAACAGGAAGTGGTTCCAGCTGTGCACGAAGGCGAAGGAGCCGACGGCGATCAGACCGGGTCGAAGGAGCGGCAGGACGACGGCGCAGAAGGCGCGGAAGCGTCCGCAGCCGTCGACCCAGGCGGCCTCCTCCAGGGAGTAGGGCACGTTCTTGATGAATCCGCTGATCAGGATCATCGAGAGCGGCAGCTGGAAGACGGCCTCGGCGATGATGACGCTGCCCAGCGAGTTGATCATCTGCAGGTTGGCGAAGATCTGGAAGAGGGGCACCAGCATCAGCGCGCCGGGGATGAACTGCGAGCACAGCAGCGCCAGCATGAAGCCGCGCTTGATCTTGAAGTCGAAGCGGGCCAGGGCGTAGCCGCCGGCCAGCGCGACGACCGTGGTCATCAGCATCGAGAGGACGCCGACGATGAGGCTGTTCTGGAAGAAGAGGCCGAAGCTGCGCTCGGTCCACACCTTGTCGAAGTGCTCGAAGGTGATCGGCCAGGGGAGCAGCGAGGTCGAGCCCGCCGGGCGGATCGCGAAGAGCAGCATCCAGTAGAACGGGATGAGCGTGAAGAGGAGATAGAGGCCGAGCGGGAGGTAGATCTGCCAGCGGGGGGCCTCGTCCCAGGGGCGCCGCTTCGGTGTGCGCGGGCCGCCACGGCGGGTCTCGGCGGTCGCGGTGATGTCCGCCATGGCGGCTTCCCTGTCCAGGTGCTGAGTGGTGGTCACTTCTCCTGACCTCCGAACTTGCTCAGCCGCAGATAGACCATCGAGCAGAAGAGGAGGATCACGAACGCGATGGAGGTCAGCGCGGAGGCGTAACCGAAGTCGTGCGAGTCGACGGCGATGGAGGCGATGCGCAGCGGCAGGGTCGTCGTCTCGCCCGCGGGTCCGCCGCCTGTGAGGGTGTAGAGCAGGTCGACGTTGTTGAACTCCCACACCGCGCGAAGCAGCGTGGAGAGGATGATCGCGTCCTTCAGGTGCGGCAGCGTGATGTGCAGGAACTGCCGGAAGCGGCTCGCGCCGTCCACCTCTGCCGCCTCGTACAGGTCCTTCGAGACGGACTGCAGGTCGGCCAGGATGAGGATGGCGAAGAAGGGGACGCCGCGCCAGAGTTCGGCGACCACGACGGCGGGGAAGACGGTGCTGGTGTCCGAGAGCCAGGACGTCCCGTACGAGCCGATGCCCATGTCCGCGAGGTAACGGGTGATGCCTGTCTGCGAGTTGAAGATCAGCAGCCAGATCGTCGAGGTGAGGACGCCGGAGACGGCCCACGGCGAGAAGACCATGGCGCGGGCCATCGCGCGGCCGATGAAGGTCTGGTTCACGATCAGCGCGAGCCCGAGGCCCAGGAGCAGTTGCAGGACGACCTCGACGACGACCCACTGGAGGCTGAAGCCGAGCGTCTGCCAGAACTGCGGGTCCTCGGTGAACGCGGTGACGAAGTTGTCGAGGCCCGCGAAGCCGTCGCGCCAGGGCTTGGTCGGGTTGTGGTGGCGCAGGCTGTAGTAGAAGACGCTGATGACGGGGTAGGCGATGAAGCCCACCATCAGGAGTCCGGCCGGCGCGATCAGCAGATACGGGAGCCTGCGCGGGGTCGCTCCCGTTCGGCGCCGGTGCGCACCCGGCATGCGGCGCCGGGGCGGTGGCTGCGGTGGCGCTTTCGCCACAGCTGAGGCCATGTCTGCTTCTCCGTTCTCAGGGGCGTCACACGGTCCGCGAGATGAAGCGCTTCGCAGACGTCGTTCGAGATCTCGTACAAAGAGAGAGCTGGGCACAGAGGCGGCGTTCAGCCCACGTACGGGTCGGGGACCTCGCCGTCGCGGGCCAGGAACGCGAAGTCGCAGCCGGTGTCGGCCTGGGTGATCTGCTCGTCGTAGAGCGCGCCGTAGCCGCGTCCGAAGCGGGCGGGCGGCGGCGTCCACGCGGCCCGTCGCCGGGTCAGTTCCTCGTCGGACACGTCGAGACTGAGGGAGCGCGCCTCGACGTCCAGGGTGATCAGGTCGCCCGTGTGCACCAGGGCGAGCGGCCCGCCCACGTGCGACTCGGGCGCGATGTGCAGCACACACGCGCCGTAGGACGTGCCGCTCATCCGCGCGTCGGAGATCCGCACCATGTCGCGTACCCCCTGCTTGAGCAGATGGTCGGGGATGGGGAGCATGCCGTACTCGGGCATTCCGGGGCCGCCCCTGGGGCCCGAACCCCGCAGCACGAGGACGTGGTCGGCGGTGATGCCGAGCTCCGGGTCGTTGATGGTGCGCTGCATCTGCCGGTAGTCGTCGAAGACGACGGCCGGGCCGGTGTGGCGCAGCAGGTGCGGCTCGGCGGCGATGTGCTTGATGACGGCGCCGTCCGGGCAGAGGTTGCCGCGCAGGACCGCCACGCCGCCCTCGTCGGCCAGGGGCTTGGTGCGGGGCCGGATGACCTCGGGGTTGTGCACGACGGCGCCCGCGAGCTGCTCGCGCAGGCTGTCATGGGCGACCGTGGGCCGGTCCAGGTGCAGGACGTTGGTCAACTGGGCGAGGAACGCCGGGAGTCCGCCCGCGAAGTGGAAGTCCTCCATGAGGTACTGCCCGCCGGGGCGCAGGTTGGCGAGCACCGGCACGGTCCGCGCGATCCGGTCGAAGTCGTCGAGCGTGAGCCGTACGCCGCTGCGGCCCGCCATGGCGATCAGGTGGATCACCGCGTTGGTGGAACCGCCGAGCGCGAGCACGGTGGCGACCGCGTCCTCGTAGGCGTCAGCGGTCAGGAACCGCGACAACTTAAGGCCCTGGCGGACGAGTTCGACGATCCGCAGGCCGGACGCGGCCGCCATCCGGTCGTGCCCGGAGTCCACCGCGGGGAGGGAGGAGGCGCCGGGCATCGTCACGCCGAGGGCCTCGGCCGCGGCGGTCAGCGTGGAGGCGGTGCCCATGGTCATGCAGTGGCCGGGGGAGCGGGCGAGGCCGTTCTCCAGCTCGGCCAGTTCACAGTCGCCGATGAGGCCGGCGCGCTTGTCGTCCCAGTACTTCCACATGTCGGTGCCGGAACCGAGCACCTCGTTGCGCCAGTGGCCGGGCAGCATGGGTCCCGCGGGCACGAAGACCGTCGGCAGGTCGACGCTCGCGGCGCCCATGAGCAGGGCGGGCGTCGTCTTGTCGCAGCCGCCCATCAGGACGGCGCCGTCCACCGGATAGGACCGGAGCAGCTCCTCCGTCTCCATGGCGAGAAGATTGCGGTAGAGCATCGGCGTCGGCTTCTGGAACGTCTCCGAGAGCGTGGAGACGGGGAACTCCAGGGGAAAGCCGCCCGCCTGCCACACCCCGCGCTTGACCGCCTGGGCGCGGTCGCGCAGGTGGACGTGACAGGGGTTGATGTCGGACCAGGTGTTGAGGACCGCGATGACGGGCTTGCCCAGATGCTCCTCGGGCAGATACCCGAGCTGGCGGGTGCGCGCCCGGTGGCTGAAGGACCGCAGGCCGTCCGTGCCGTACCACTGGTGGCTGCGCAGCTCGTCGGGCCTCATGCCGACCACGCCTTGACCAGGGACGCTATCTCGTCGCGCCGCTCCTCGGGCAGCACCCGGCTCGGCGGGCGCACCTCGCGGCGGCACAGACCGAGCGCCGCCAGGGCTTCCTTGACGACCGTGACGTTGTCCGCGGACTGGTCGGCGGCGCGCAGTTCCTCGAAGCGGCGGATCCGCTCCCAGACCTCCATGGCCGCCGGATAGTCGCCGGCCCGCAGCGCACGCAACATGCTCAGCGACACCTCGGGCGCGACATTGACCAGACCCGAGGTGAAGCCGGTGGCACCGACGGCCCAGTAGGCGGGCGCGTACAGCTCGGCGAGCCCCGCCACCCACACGAACCGGTCGAGCCCCGCGTCCCGCGCGAACGCGGCGAAGGCGGCGGCGTCCGGCGTGGCGTACTTCGCGCCGATCACGTTGGGGCACAACTCGCCCAGATCCGCGAGGCGTTCGCCGGTGAGGCGCGGGTTGCGGATGTAGGGGACGATGCCGAGCTCGGGCACGGCGTCGGCGATGGCGCGGTGGTAGTCGACCCAGCCGTCCTGGGACACGTACGGATGCACGGGCTGATGGACCATCACCATGTGCGCGCCGGCGTCCCGCGCGTGCCGGGCGGCGACGATCGCGGTCGGCAGGTCATGGCCGACGCCGGCCAGCACGAAGGCGCCGCTGCGGCTCGCCTCCTCCATGGTCAACTCGGTGACCAGGCGCCGCTCTTCGGGGTCGAGCGCGTAGAACTCGCCGGTGTTCCCGTTCGGGGTGAGAGTGCGCACGCCCCCGTCGGTGAGCCGCCTGACCAGGGTGCGGTAGGTGTCCTGCTCCACCGATCCGTCCTCGGCGAACGGTGTCACCGGGATCGCGACCACGTCGGCGAGCGCCGAACGCAGTGCGCCGAAGCGGGAGTCGAGGATCGGGCCGGTCATGAAAGCTCCCCTTCCGGGAACGCGCGCCGCACGAACGAGGCGATGTGGTCATGGAGTCCGCGTGCCGCCGCGTCGGCCTCGCCCGCGAGGGCGAGCCGCAGGATCTCCCGGTGCTCGGCCGCCTCCCGCTCCCAGGAGGGCAGCGTCGCCCAGGCGACGGCGGAGACCAGGGCCGCCTGGTCGCGCACCTCGTCGAGCATCCGGGAGAGCAGCGGGTTGCCGCACGGGACGTAGAGAGCGCGGTGGAACTCCCGGTTCGCCAGGGAGCGTTCGGCCGCGTCGGCGGCCGAGTCCGCACGCTCCAGTGCGTCGCGCGCCTCCTCCAGGAGGGCGCCGCTGCGGACGGTGCGCCGCAGGGCCTCCGGTTCGAGGAGCAGGCGTACGTCGTAGACCTCCTGCGCCATGGCCGCGTCCACCGTGCGCACGGTGGCGCCCTTGTACTGGCTCATGACGACGAGGCCGGTCCCGGCGAGCGTCTTCAGCGCTTCCCGTACGGGTGTCTTGGAGACCGCGAATTGGGCGGCGAGCTCGGTTTCGACGAGGGGCTGGCCGGGCGCCAACTGCCCGGTGAGGATGCGGTGCTTGACCGCCTCGAGCACGTACTGCGTGCGCGAGGGGATGGGGTGGGGCGCAAAGTTCATCGATGCTCTCAAGTCGTCGTGCGGCCGTGGTGGGGTCATCGCCCCGGGCCGTCGTGCAGTCATCGCGTATCGCGTCTCATATATGACGTACGAAGTACGACGCGATGAAGCTAGGGCGCCGCTCGCCCCGCGTCAACGTTTCGCGCAAGAAAACTCGTTCGAAATATCGGAGTTGGGAGCCGTCGGCTCGAAGCGCTTCGACTGTTATCGCCCGGACCGTTGACGTACTTACCGCGGCTCCCTACCTTGTCCCGGCAAGCGCTTTCCTAAAACGATTCAATCGCGTAGCGGAGGACGAACTGTGCCGACGAATGGGGAAGTTGACAGGCGCGGCCTGTTGAAGCTGGCCGGTGGCTCCTTGGCGGCCCTCGGGCTGACCGCGGCGGGCTGCGGCGGCGGAAGCGGATCCGGGGACGGGACCGTCACCATCCGGTACGCGTGGTGGGGCTCCGACGACCGCGCCCAGCGGATCAACCGCACCATCGAGCTCTTCGAGAAGAAGCACCCGAAGATTAAGGTCAAGACGGACTTCCAGCCCTACCTCGACTTCTGGAAGAAGTTCAACACCCAGGCGTCCGGCGGGAATCCGCCCGACGTCTTCCAGAACGCGATCGGCTTCCTGCGCAAGTACGACAAGCGCAACGTGCTGCTCGACCTGAACGCGCAGGCCAAGGCGGGCAACCTGCGCCTCGACGGGTTCCGGGCGGGCCTGGAGAAGTTCGGTGAGGTCGACGGCAAGCTGCTCGGCGTCCCCGTGGGCAGCAACTCCATGGCCCTGGTGATCGACAAGCCGGTCTTCGAGAAGGCCGGGGTCACCCCGAAGCCGGGCTGGACCTGGGACGACTTCCACGCCGCGATGGAGAAGATCCACAAGCAGGGCAGGGCGGGCGACAGCGGACTCTACGGCGTCATGTACCTCTACGACCCCTACCTGCGCCAGCAGGGCAAGGCCTTCTTCACCGAGAAGGGCCTGGGCTTCGACGAGGCCGACCTCGAGGAGTGGTGGACCAAGGGGTACGCCGGGGTGAAGTCGGGGATCTACGCCGACCCGAAGAAGGTCGCCCAGATCAAGCCCAAGTCGGCCGTGGCCGCCGAGATCGCCGCGTCCGAGTTCACCTGGGACAACTTCACCGTCCGCTACAGCGCCGAGGGCAAGAGCGAGTACGGCCTGGCCCCGCTCCCGACCACCGACGGCAAGAAGACGGGGCAGTACCTCGGCTCGCTGATGCTCAGCGGCTCCAAGCGCACGCAACACCCCAAGGAGGTCGCGCAGTTCATCGACTTCATGGTGCACGACCCCGAGGTCGCCAGGATCATGGGCTACGACCGCGGTGTGCCCACCACCACCGCGCAGTACGAGGCGTACAAGCCCGCCGATGAGAAGGACAAGGCGATCGCCTCGGTCAACAAGGAGATCGCCGCCTACGAGGAGCAGCTGGTCGACTCCGGCGTCCTGGAGACCATCACGCCGCACCCGGCGGGCGCGGACGTCTGCGAGGCGGCGTTCCTGCGCATCGCGGAGGAACTGGTCCTGGGGGAGCGGTCGGTGGACGAAGCGGTGAAGCAGTTCTTCACCGAGTGCAAGACCGCGCTCGGTTCCTGATGGGCGGCACGATGGCGTCCCTCCAGACTGCGGTGGCCGCGCCCGCCCCCGAGAAACCCTCGCCGCCGGGCGGCCGACGCCTCCCCGAAGCCGCCCGGCGGCGACGGCGGGGCGAGAACATCGCTGGGTTCCTCTTCATGTCGCCGTGGCTCGCCGGTTTCCTGCTGCTCACGGCAGGGCCCATGGCCGCCTCGCTCTACTTCGCGTTCACCGACTACAACCTGTTCGACGCCCCGAAGTGGATCGGCCTCGACAACTTCACCGAGATGTTCGGCGACCCGCGCTGGCGCAAGTCGGTGGAGGTGACGCTCTGGTACGTCGTCGTCGGCACCCCGCTCAAGCTGGCGGCCGCCCTCGGCGTGGCGCTGCTGCTCAACCAGAAGCGGCGCGGACAGGCCTTCTACCGGGCCGCGTTCTACGCGCCGTCCCTGATCGGGGCCAGCGTCTCGATCGCCGTCGTCTGGAAGGCGATCTTCTCCGACGACGCCATCGTCGACCGTACGCAGCGGGCGATCTTCGGCGTGGACGTCGGCGGCTGGACCGGCGACCCGCAGTGGATCATCTACAGCCTGGTCGCGCTCACCGTCTGGCAGTTCGGCGCGCCGATGGTCATCTTCCTGGCCGGCCTGAAGCAGGTGCCGCGCGAGCTGTACGAGGCGGCGGAGGTGGACGGCGCGGGCACCTGGCGTCGGTTCTGGAACATCACGCTGCCGATGATCTCCCCGGTCCTCTTCTTCAACGTCCTCCTGGAGACCATCCACTCCTTCCAGATCTTCGCCTCCGCGTACATCGTCGGCGGTGGAGCGGGCGGCAACGCCTGCGGGCCGGCGGACGGTTCGCTCGTCTACACCTGCTATCTCTACGTCCAGGGCTTCGAGAACAGCCGCATGGGCCTCGCGTCGGCCATGGCCTGGATGCTGCTGCTCGCGGTGGCGCTCGTGACGGCGGTCCTGTTCTGGTCCCAGAAGCGCTGGGTGCACTACGAGGAGGGCGCCCGATGACCGCGCCGCACACACAGCCCGGTCGCCGACGGCGTTCGGCCGGTTCGCTCGCCTGGCACATCGGCTCCCTGGCGGTCCTCGCCGTGGTCCTCTACCCGGTGATCTGGGCGCTCGGCGGTTCCTTCAAGCCGAACGACGAGATCGTCGGAAGCCTCGACCTGTTCCCGACCGACCCCGTCGTCGCGAACTACGCCGGTCTGGCCGACGGGATCGCCGACATCTCCATCACCACCTTCTTCTCCAACTCCCTGTTCCTGGCGCTCGGTTCGGTGGTGGGAGTGCTGTTCTCCTGCTCGCTCGCGGCCTATGCCTTCGCACGGATCAAGTTCGCGGGCCGCAATCTGCTGTTCGCCCTGATGATCGGCACCCTGCTCCTTCCTTACCACGTGCTCCTGATCCCGCAGTACGTCCTGTTCCAGAAGATGGGCCTGATCAACACCTATACACCGCTCCTGCTCGGCAAGTATCTGGCGGTCGACGCCTTCTTCGTCTTCCTGATGGTGCAGTTCATGCGCAACCTGCCCAAGGAACTGGACGAGGCGGCACGGCTCGACGGCTGCGGACACCTGCGGATCTACTGGTCGATCGTGCTTCCGCTGTGCAGGCCCGCGCTCATCACCAGCGCGATCTTCACCTTCATCAACTCCTGGAACGACTTCATGGGGCCGCTGATCTATCTCAACGACCCCTCGAAGTACACGGTCTCGCTCGGCCTGAAGATGTTCGTCGACCAGGAGGGCCTGGCCAACTACGGCGGCATGATCGCCATGTCCCTCGTCGCGCTGCTGCCCGTCCTCGCGTTCTTCCTGGCCTTCCAGCGCTATCTGATCGACGGCATGGCCACGTCGGGTCTGAAGGGCTGAGGCCGCGTGAGCGGGACATCCATCAGAAGGTCCGTCTCCATGGACCGCTTCGGCGCCTTCGCCGAATGCCTGCTGACCGGGGTGTGGATCGCGCTCGCCGCCCTGCCCCTGGTCACACTCCCCGCCGCCTTCGCGGCGGGCTCCCGGCACCTGAGTCGGCATCTGGCCCACGAGACCTCCGGGTGGCGGGAGTTCACCGCGGATCTGCGTGCGGCGGCCCGGCGCGGCTGGCTGGTGGGACTCGCCGGCTGGGCGGCGCTCGCCCTGCTCCTCGCTGACATCGCGTTCGTACGGGCGGGGCTTCCCGGTGGCACGTTCGTCGGCGCGGTCGGGGTCGTCGCCTTCTTCGTCCTGGTCGTCGCGGTGCTGCGGGCTGCCGCGAACTGGGGTCCCGGGGCATCGTGGCGCGCGCTCCTGACCGGGGCGGTGCGCCGCACGCTGCGGGACCCGGCCGGTTCGCTGGTGATCGTGTGTGGCTTCGCGGTGGTCGCGGTGTCCGCCTGGTTCGCCACGCCGCTGGCGGCTCCCGCGCTGGGGATGGTCGCGGCGGCGGCACTGGCCGTCGAACGGCGCGCCGTGCCCTGAGACCGGGCCGGTGAATCTCGCCGGGACGTGGCGGCGGGCTTCCGCCCCCCTTCCGCCTGGGCTCGCGCGGGAGGAGACCCCCCACGCCCTACCCCCGACGCCTTGTCGTCAGCTGCCGGGCTCCGGCCGGATCGCCGGACGGGTCCCAACTCCCGGCCCACCCCGGGCCGTCGGCGGATGCCGACGAGCCCTCGTCCGTCATGCCATCGAAACGACAGTGAGGACAGTCATGTCTCCGATCCCGCGCAGATCCGTGCTCAAGGCCGCTGCCGTCGCAGGCGCTGCCGCCCAGTTCAGCTGGGTGCTCGGCCGGCAAGATGCCCAGGCGGCGCCCCGGGCCGCCGAGCCGGACGACGGCCCCGTCACGATCGGCTGGCTGGAGAAGGGTGGGCTCGGTGCCGCGCCGGGCTCCACCTTCGGCGTCCCGTGGCCCAAGGGCGCCCACCCCGCCGGGCAGACGTTCGCCCTCGCCACCGCCGACGGCAAGGACGTCCCCGTACAGACGTGGACCACCGCCCGCTGGCCCGACGGCTCGCTCAAGTGGACCGCGCACGCGGTGGGCCCGGCGGCGGCAGGCGCCGAGAAGTTCACCCTCAGGACAGGGGCGCCCGCCGCACCGGACAAGAAGATCAAGGTCACCGAGACCCGCAAGGCGATCACCGTCGACACCGGCGTCATCAAGGCCGTCATCGCCAAGGACGGCGAGCGGCTCGTCGAGTCCGTCACCCGCGACGGCGTGCGGATCGCCACCGACGGGCGGCTCGTCCTCCTGCGTCAGGGCGACCTCGACGACGGCGACCGTGGCAGCGCCAAGTGGGACCGCTTCGACGGCGAGATCAGCGGAGCCAAGGCCGAGCAGGACGGTCCCGTGCGCGCCGTGGTCCGCATCGACGGCAAGCATCGCAAGGGAAGCCGCAGTTGGCTGCCCTTCAGCGTGCGGCTGTACTTCTACGCGGGCGCCGACTCCTTCCGCATGGTGCACACCATCACCTACGACGGTGACGCGGAGAAGGACTTCGTCCGCGGCCTGGGTGTCCGCTTCAGCGTGCCGATGCGCGACGCGGCGTACGACCGGCACATCCGCATCGCGGGCGAGGGCAAGGGGTTCCTGACCGAGGCGGTCAAGGGGATCACGGGCCTGCGCCGCGACCCGGGCGCCGCGATCCGCACCGCCCAGGTCAAGGGCGAGAAGCTGCCGGACCCGGCGACCTGGGACCAGCGGGTCACCACCCGCCTGCAGTACATCCCCACCTGGGGCGACTACACCCTGGCCCAGCTCTCGGCGGACGGCTTCACCCTGCGCAAGCGGACCAAGCCGGGGCACACCTGGATCACGGCCGGAGGCGGCGGCCGGGCGAGCGGATTCGGGTACGTGGGCGGGGCCGGCGGCGGGTTCTCCTTCGGCCTGCGCGACTTCTGGGAGAAGCACCCCGCCCAGCTCGACATCCGGGGCGCCGCCGGTGACGAGGCCGAGGTCACCCTCTGGCTCTGGTCGCCCGAGGCGCAGCCGATGGACCTGCGCACGTACCACGACGGCATGGGCCAGGCCACCTATCCCGAGCAGCTCGAGGGCCTCAACATCACCTACGAGGACTACGAACCCGGCTTCGGCACCCCGTACGGCATCGCCCGCACCAGCGAGCTGATGTTCTGGGCCAACGCGGCCACCCCCTCGGCGGCCACCCTCGTCGACCAGGCCGCCGCCGTCCGCACCCCGCCCCAGCTGGCCGCCGCCCCCGAACACGTGACGAAGACAGGCGTCTTCGGCGGTCTCTTCTCGCCCGTCGACCGCTCCACGCCCGCCAAGGCGACCATCGAGGACCACCTCGACTTCCTCTTCACGTACTACAAGGACCAGGCCGAGCAGCGCCGCTGGTACGGCTTCTGGGACTACGGCGACATCATGCACACCTACGACGAGGACCGGCACCAGTGGCGGTATGACGTCGGGGGCTACGCCTGGGACAACTCCGAGCTCTCGCCCGACCTGTGGCTCTGGTACGCCTACCTGCGCTCGGGCCGCGCCGACATCTTCCGCTTCGCCGAGGCCATGACCCGCCACACCGGCGAGGTCGACTCCTACCACCTCGGCAAGTGGGCGGGTCTGGGGACCCGGCACGGCGTGCAGCACTTCGCCGACAGCGCGAAGCAGCAGCGGATCTCCACGGCCGTCTACCGCCGCCCCTACTACTTCCTCACCGCCGACGAGCGGGTCGGCGACCTGATGCACGCCCTGGTCGACTCCGACGAGACGTTCCTCGTCCTCGACCCCCTGCGCAAGATCCGCACCGAGCCGTACGAACCCGACCGCAACGCCCTGTCCATCGGCTTCGGCACCGACTGGAGCGGCCTGGCGGCGGCCTGGCTCACCGAATGGGAACGCGGCGGCCCCAAGGCGGCCAAGGCCGAGGCCCGCCTCCGCTCCACGATGGAGACCATCGCGGCCCAGCCCAACGGCTTCGTCCAGGGCAGCGGCCTCTACGACCTGGACACCGGAAAGTTCGCGGTGGCCGCCGAGCCCGCCGTGAACGTCTCGCACCTGTCGGCGATGTTCGGCCTGGTCGAGATGTGCGCCGAACTCATCGACCTCGTCGACCAGCCGAAGTTCAAGGACGCTTGGCTGGACTACTGCCGCTACTTCAACGCCACCAAGGCCGAGCAGAAGGAGCGCTACGGCAAGGACTTCGGCAGCCTGCTCCTCTTCCAGGGGCACTCCCGCCAGGACGCGTACGCCGCTTCTCGGCTGAAGGACGAGAAGCTCGCGGCACGCGCCTGGCAGAAGTTCCACGACAGCGATGGCTACACGAAGGCGATGAGCTGGGCCAAGACCGACCTGGAGGGGCCTGCCGTCCTGGAGCCCGGATACGAGAACCTGCGCGTCAACACCAACGAGACCGCGCTGTTCGGGCTCGCCGCCATCCAGAACCTCGCCCTGGTCGGCGACGAACTCCCCGGCTAACCGCCGGACACCGTCAGGGAGTTGGTGGTGAAGTCCAGGCCGCCGGCCGAGCCGCTGATCTCGTAGCCGAACTGCACGTCGCCGATGGTCTCGTTGCCCATCCAACCCTTGGTGTTCTTGATCCACTTGAGGATCGGGAGGATGTCGACGGTCCCGGACGAGGAGTCGGAGGTGCGCAGGAACGAGAACACCTCGTTGGCGCCATTGGTGCCCTTGTAGACCGCCCAGGTGTGACCTCCCAGGCTCACCGTGCCCTGGGCGGTCCCGAGGGGGCCGACGTTCCCGTTGTAGTTGACCCAGAGCATGATCTCGTAGTCGTAGTCGGTGTCCCAGATGTCGTACGAGGAGTTGTAGTCGCCCGCGGACGGGACCTTGACGTTGTACGAGCTCTTCAGCGAGGACAGCGAGTCGACGGGCTTGCCGATGACCTTCTTGGAGTTGGGGTAGGACTTGATCCCGCTGGTGTTCGGGTGGTCGGCGCGCACGCTCCACTTCGTGCCCGAGTCCGCGGATATGCACTGGCTGCCCGCGCCCGAGCCCCAGATGTTGTTGTAGAGCGTGTAGCCGTTCAGGCTCGTGTTGCCCCACTGGTCGCAGGAGCTCCAGACGGCGGCCTGGGCGGGAGCGGCGGCGAGGCCGAGTGCCGCGCCCGCCGCCAGGGCGGGGGCGAGCAGCAGGCGGGTCAGGGTACGGCGGGAGTGTCGTGTCATGTGTCGTCTCCAGGGTGGGGGGAGAGGTGCCGCGGGCCCGGGGCGGGCGCGCGGTCGTCCGGTGCGGTGGGGCGCAGGACGGCCACACCGTGGCGGCCCAGGGTGATCGCACCCTCGGCCGCGCGGCCGGTCAGCAGATCGAGGTGCCGGCCTGGCAAGGGCACGGTCACCTCGTTGAGGCCGTGGTGCAGGAGGAACAGGAGAGCGCCGCGGCGTACGGCCTCCACCGCGCGGGGGAGGCCTGACAGCGGGGGCCGTACGCCTGCTTCGGCGGCCACGCGTGCGAGCAGGTCGCGCAGGGCCTCGGACTCGGGGAGCGTGGACAGGTACCAGGCGCGGTCGCGGCGCAGCAGTGCGGGAAGACCGTCGAGTTCGCCGCCCCGGTAGGCGGCGACCGTCTTCGCGCTGTCGTCGGCCTGCAGCTCCTCCGACCAGAGCGTGCCGGTGAACTCCCCGCAGTCCACGCTCTCCCCGGCCTCCAGCGGCCACCATTCGTGCACGGTGCGGATGCCGAACAGGGCGCGGAGCCGGGCGTCCATCCCGCCCGGCCGCACCCGGTCGTCCGCGTCGGCGACGCCGGTGAGGAAACCACAAATGAGGGTGCCCCCTTCGCGCACGTACGTCAGGAGGTTCTCGATCGCGGCGTCGGTGAGGAGATAGAGGTGCGGCACGGCGACCAGGCGGTACGGGGTCAGATCGTGTTCGGGGTGGGCGAAGTCGACGGGGGTGTTCGCCTCCCACAGGGCGCGGTGCCAGGCGCCGAGCACCTGCGCGTGGTCGACCAGGGACGAGGGGCGGCCCTCCTGTCCGCTCGCCCACCAGGAGTCCCAGTCGTGCAGGACGGCGACCTCCGCGGTGACGCGGGTGCCGGCCACCTCGGGACCCACCAGGGCCAGCTCGGCCCCGAGCTCCTTGACCTCCTGGAAGGTGCGGCCGTGCTCGCCCGCGTGGCTCAGCATCCCGGAGTGGAACTTCTCCGCGCCCTGCCGGGACTGGCGCCACTGGAAGTAGCAGACGGCGTCCGCGCCGCGCGCCACCGCCTGCCAGGACCAGAGGCGGTTCAGGCCGCGCGGCTTGGGATGGTTCACGCCGCGCCAGTTCACCGGCCCCGCGGCCTGCTCCATCAGCATCCACGGCCCGCCGCGCGCCTGGGAGCGCGTCATGTCCTGGACCAGCGCGCCCTGTTGGGCGCCGAGCGGATCTTTTGGGTCCGGGTAGATGTCGACCGAGACGACGTCCTCCTGCGCGGCCCACATCCACGCGTCCTGCCCCGACCACATCGGCATGAAGTTCGTGGTGACCGGCAGGTGCGGGGTGTGCGCGGTGACGATGTCCCGCTCGGCGCGGAAGCACGCGAGGAGGGCGTCGGACGTGAAGCGCTTGAAGTCGAGGACCTGAGCGGGGTTCTTCAGGTAGTGGGCGCGGCGGGGCGGCAGGATCTCCGCCCAGCTGTCGTAGCCCTGACCCCAGAAGGCGCTTCCCCAGGCCGTGTTGAGCGCGTCGATGGAGGGGTACTTCGCCCGGAGCCAGCGGCGGAACGCGACCGCCGCCTCGTCGCCCCAGTCGTAGGTGCAGTACTCGTTGTTGATGTGCCACATCGTGAGCGCGGGGTGGTGCGCGTACCGGGCCGCCAGGTCCTCGGTGATCGCGGCGGCGTAGCTGCGGTAGACGGCGCTGGAGTGCGCGAAGTGCTGGCGCGATCCCCACCACTCCACCTGCCCGTTCTCGTCCCGTGGCAGCGTCTCGGGGTGCAGCCGGCCGAGCCAGGGCGGGGGAGCGGAGGTCGGCGTGGCGAGGACGACTCCGATGCCGTGCGCGTGCAGCAGGTCCATCAGCCGGTCCAGCCAGCCGAACTCCCGGGCACCCGGCCGTGGTTCGAGTCTCGCCCACGAGAAGACCCCGATGGTGACGGAGTTGACCGAGGCCTCGCGCATCAGGCGTACGTCGTCGGACCAGACCTCCTCGGGCCACTGCTCGGGGTTGTAGTCGCCGCCGAACAGGATGCGGCCGCGGGTGGTGTCGTCGAGGGAAGGCATCGGTCGGGGTCAGCCCTTCACTGCGCCGGTGAGCATGCCCTGCTTGAAATGCCGCTGCACGAACGGGGAGAGCACGGCGACCGGCAGCAGCGCGAGGACCATCACCGCCATCTGGATGGCGAGCGGCGACAGATGTCCGGTGTTGATCGCCTGACTCAGGCCCGTCGGCCGCTGCTGCTTGATCACCAGCTGCTGCATGACGTTCTGCAGCGGCATCATGTCCGGGTCGCTGAGATAGATCGACGCGTTGAACCACGCGCTCCAGTACCCCACCGCGTAGAAGAGGGTGATGACCGCGATGACCGGGCGGGACAGGGGCATGACGATCCGCCACAGGATGCGCAGGTCGCCGGCCCCGTCGATGCGGGCGCTCTCGATCAGCTCCTGCGCCGTGCCCATGAAGAACGCGCGAAGGACGAGGATGTTGAAGACGTTCAGGGCGCTCGGCAGGATCAGCGACAGATAGGTGTCCGTGAGACCGAGGCCCTGCACCACCAGGTAGGTGGGGATGAGCCCGGCCCCGAAGAACATCGTCGCGACGATGAGCAGCAGGATCGGGCGGTGCAGGACCGACCCGGGGCGCGAGAGGCCGTACGCGCACAGGACGGACACCACCATGCTGAAGAGCGTGCCGACGACCGTGACGCCCACGCTGACCAGGGTGGCCCGCGACACCTGGCCGCCGCCCAGCAGCTCCTGGTAGTGGACGAAGGTGACGCCCCGGGGGATCACCACCAGGCCGCCTGTCTCGGTGATCGTCCTGACCGAGGAGAGGCTGGTGACGACCACGACCCACACCGGGAAGAGGACCGCCAGGCAGACCAGGGTCAGTGTCACGCCCTTGGTGGCGAGGCCCGCCCGGGTCGGGGGCTCCTCCCACACCGGACGCAGACCGGTTCGGCTGCCCGGCTTGATGCCGAAGTTGAGCACGCTCACCGCTTGTACACCCCCTGCTCGCCCATGAGGTGGGCGGCCTTGTTGGCGCCGAGCACCATCAGGAGGCCGAAGACGCCCTTGACGATGCCGATGGCGGCGCCGTAGCCGAAGTTGCCGTTGTCCAGGCCGGTGTTCCACACATAGGTGTCGAGGACCTCGGAGGCCGTGGGGCCCACGGCGGTGCGCTGGAGCAGGATCTGCTCGAAGCCGACCGTGAGCGCGTTGCCGACCTGGAGCACGAGGAGCAGGGCCACCACCGGTCGCAGGGCGGGCAGTTGGATGTGCCACATGCGCCGCCAGCGGTTCGCGCCGTCCATCGCCGAGGCCTCGTACAGGTCGGGGCTGACGGCGGCGAGCGCGGCGAGGAAGACGATGACGCCCCAGCCCGCGTCCTTCCAGACCATCTCGAAGGTGACCAGGAATTTGAACAGGCCCGGGTCGGTCATCAGGTCGAAGCCCTCGTGCCCGTGGTCCCGCAGGACCTGCGCGACCAGGCCCGCCCCGCCGAACATCTGCTGGAAGACCGTGATGACCAGGACCCAGGAGAAGAAGTGCGGCAGATAGAGGATCGCCTGCGCGACCGCGCGCACACGAGGGCGCACGAAGCTGTTGATGAACAGCGCGAGCGCGATCGGCAGCGGGAAGAACAGCGTCAGCTGGATCGTGAAGATCGCCAGGGTGTTCCTGACCGCCTGCCAGAACAGCCGGTCCTCGACCATGTGCCGGAAGTGCTCGACGCCGATCCAGGGGCTCTGCGTCATCGCCTGGAACGCGTTGTCGGCGATGTACGGGTCGTAGTCCTGGAAGGCGACGACGTTGCCGATCAGCGGCACGTAGTTGAAGACGAGCAGGAGAAGCAGCGCGGGCAGCACCATCAGGAGCAGTACGCGGTCGCGCCGAAGGCGGTGGCGCAGCGGGACGCGGGCAGGGGTCTTCTTCTTGGTGGGGAGCGCGCCCCCCGCGGCCTCGGCGGGCTCGGCGGGTGCCCGCCCGGGGGTGCTCTCGCGTGCGTGAGCAGTGCTCTGCGCCATGTCAGGACGCCGAGTCGCCGGTCGCCCCGGTCTCGTCGAGCAGCTTCTTGTACCAGTCGCGCAGCTTGTCGCCGCCGCCCGACTTCCAGTCCGAAGCCGCCTGCTGCATGTCGGAGACCTTCTTGCGGCCCCGCACGATGTCCTTCTCCAGGTCCTCGAACTCGGCGTTCAGCTCGGTGTACCGGGTCGGCTCGATGATCATCATGCCGTGGAAGAGCGGCTTCTTGGTGTGCGCGCCCTGGCGCTGCTGCCACCCGACCATGCCCTCGGTGACGTCCGGCAGATCGGGGTAGGCGACGAAGGGCGCGGGCGACGCCAGATACTCGTACGTCGAGAAGACCTCGTTGTTGCCCCTGCCGTTCTTGGTGAGGACGCCGTCCTTGTACGTGTGGTGGACACCCTCGACGCCGTACATGCGCAGGCGCTGCTCCTTGGAGCCGTAGGGCGCGGCCGTGAAGTTGGCGAGGGCGAGGATGTCGCGGACGGTCTTCTCGTCGGCCTTCTCGCTGATGAACGTCCAGATGTCGGCCGGCGGACGCGCGTACAGCGTGGGGGCCCCGCCGTCGGGGGCGAAGTAGTCGAACGCCTCCATGCGGAACTTCTTGTTGTCCACGCGCTGCACGGCCGCCTTGCCGTACCAGTCGGAGAGGTCCTGGCAGTACATCCACACCTTGCCCGCCGCGCACAGGTCACCGATGCTGCCGGTCTCGGCCTTCGCGTCGGGGTGGACGAAGCCGGCCGAGTAGAGCTTGCGCGACCACTCCAGGGCTTCGAGGTACTCGTCGGTCTCGTAGCGGTTGACCAGTTTGCCGCCGACGCGCTTCCAGTAGTACGGCTTCTCGGGCAGCACCCCGAAGATGTTCCAGGCGGCCCAGGACATGTCACCGCACGCCCACACCTTGCTCTTGGGGGCGTTGAGCTGCTTGCACAGGTCGTAGAACTCCTGGGCGCTGGTGGGAGCTTCGAGCCCCTCCTTCTCGAAGAGGTCGGTGCGGTAGAAGGGCGCGATGTTCGGGGTGGTCGCCGAGGGCATCGGCAGGCCGCGCAGCTTGCCGCCGAAGATGGAGCGCTGCCAGGCGCCGCTGGGGATCGCCGCGAGGTTCGGGTACTCCTTGACCTTGTCGCCGCTCAAGTACGGCCCGAGGTCGAGGAACTTGTTGGCGACGGCGCTCGGTATCTTGCCGGTCAGTTCCCAGCCGGGCACGACCACGGCGTCCGGGACTCCGCTGGAGGCGAGGACGGCGCCCAGCTTCTGGCCGTACGTGTCGCCCTGCTGGTTCTGCCACTTGACGCGGACACCGGCGGCCTTGTCCATCGCCGTCCAGTAGGGGTTGCCCTGCTTTGGCACGTTCCCCCAGATCGGGGCCATGACGGTGAACTCGCCGCCCTTGCCCAGCTTTTGGGGCACCGAGGTCTTCAGCTCGGACGCGGGCAGGGCCTTGATGAAGCCCGCGGCCGAGCCGTTCTTGGCGGGGATGTCCGGGCTGACGAGCTCCGACGCGGTGTACGCGGGGAGCAGGTCCTTGAGCTTCTTCCCCGTCGTGGTGCCCTCGTTGTTCGACCCGCTGCCCCCGCAGGCCGTGAGCAGAGGTGCTCCGCCGGCCACCGCCATCGCGGCGAGGCCCGAGGAGGCGAGGAAAGATCTCCGGCTCGAACGAGAGCTGCTGGAGAGGGAGTTCGGCGTCATTGCGTCAACCCTTCGTGGCGCGTGCCCGGACACACGGCGGTCACCGCCGGTCGGCTTTCGAAGCGCTTCGATATTGCTGCGAGGTTAAGTGAAGGCATGGGCTGTAACAAGGGGTGTCGCGCGAATGCTGCCTTGACATCGGCTGGAGCTGCGCCGAGCATCGAAGCGCTTCGAAGAACACGTCGAAGAATGACCACGAGTGCCTTCCGCCGTGCCCGCCGCTCGCCAAGGGGATCCGCACGTGACCGCAAGCCCGCCACCTTTCCGTGACCCCGAACTGCCCCTGGACCAGCGCGTGGACGACCTGCTGTCCCGGCTGACCACCGACGAACGTGTCGCGCTCCTGCACCAGTTCACGCCCCGCGTCGAAAGACTCGGCATCGCACCGTTCCGCACCGGACAGGAGGCCCTGCACGGCGTCGCCTGGATGGGCCCCGCCACCGTCTTCCCGCAGGCCGTCGGGCTCGGGGCCACCTGGAACGACGACCTCGTGCGCCGCGTCGGCGAGGCCGTCGCCACCGAGGCACGCGCCATGCGCGCACGGGACGACCGTGTGGGCCTCAATCTCTGGGCGCCCACCGTGAACCTCCTGCGCCACCCGCTGTGGGGCAGGAACGAGGAGGGCTACTCCGAGGACCCCTGGCTCACCTCCGCGATCGCCGTCGCGTACACCCGGGGCCTGCGCGGCGACCATCCCCGCCACTGGCGCACCGCTCCCGTGCTCAAGCACTGGCTGGCCCACAACAACGAGACCCGCAGGGACACGTCGTCCGCCTCCGTGCGCCCGCGCGTCCTGCACGAGTACGACCTGCGGGCCTTCCGTGCCGCCGTCGAAGCGGGTTCCGTGGCCGGGGTGATGCCCGCGTACAACCTGGTCAACGGCCGCCCCAACCACCTCTCGCCCTACCTCGGCGAGCACCTGCGCACCTGGACCGGCCAGGAGCTCCTTGTCTGCTCCGACGCGGGCGCGCCCAGCAACCTCGTGGACTCCGAGAAGTACTTCGACACCCACGAGGAGGCCACCGCGGCGGCCCTCGTCGCGGGCGTGGACAGCTTCACCGACCACGGCACCGACGCGAGCATCATCACCGGACGCATACAAAGGGCCCTGGAACAAGGCCTGTTGACCCAGCAGAACATTGACACGGCGGTCCGCCGCCACCTGTCCGTCCGCTTCCGGCTCGGTGAGTTCGACCCCGGCCAGGGGCCGTACGCGGACCCGGCGACGCACGCCTTCGACACCCCCGGACACCGCGCGCTCGCCCAAGAGGCGGCCGAGCAGGCCGTCGTCCTGCTGAAGAACGACGGGCTGCTCCCGCTGGAGGAGGGAACCCGGATCGCGGTCGTCGGACTCCTCGCCGACGCGTGCAAGACCGACTGGTACAGCGGCACCCTGATCCACCGCTCCACGCCCCTCGACGGACTGCGCGACCGGTTCGGCGCCGAAGGCGCGGACAGGGTCACCTTCACCGAGGGCGTCGACCGGGTGCGCCTGAAGTGCGCGGCCGGCTGGCTCCACGTGCCGCCCCACGCGGAGGACGAGCGGGTCGGCGGCGCCGAGATCGCCCTGGACCCGGCGCTGCTCGCGGGCCGCACCGACCTGCCGCCGCTGACCTGCGGCCCCGAAGCCACCGAGTTCGCCCTCGTCGACTGGGGATGCGGCGCGTGGACGTTGCGCGCCCCCGACGGCCGCTATCTGTCGGTCGCCGACGACGGCTTCGTGCGCGCCTCGGCGGACCGCCCCGGCGGCTG
Source organism: Streptomyces sp. NPDC051214 (assembly GCF_040682375.1). Taxonomy (NCBI): domain Bacteria; kingdom Bacillati; phylum Actinomycetota; class Actinomycetes; order Kitasatosporales; family Streptomycetaceae; genus Streptomyces; species Streptomyces sp. NPDC051214. The sequence goes on along the minus strand of NZ_JBFBAT010000008.1, from coordinate 85,232 downwards.
GGTCGTACAGGAGACATTCGCGCTGGTCGGACACGGGGAGGGGTACCTCATCACGCACACAGGGACGGGTGGGTACGTCTCTGTCGCCGCCGACGGCGTGAAGGTTGCCGACGAGCCGGAGGTCTTCACCATTGACCTCGTGGAACGCGGCGAGGACGCCGTGGCCCGTGCCGCCGCGCAGGCCGACACGGTGATCGTCGTCGCCGGGAACGACCCCCACATCAACGGCCGCGAGACCGAGGACCGCACCACGCTCGCCCTGCCGCCCCACCAGGAACGCCTGTGGCGCGCGGCCCGCGCCGCCAACCCCCGCACCGCGCTCGCCCTGGTCTCCGCCTACCCCTACGCGGTCGCCGACGCCCAGGCCGAGCTGCCGGCGCTGCTGTGGAGCGCGCACGGCGGACAGGCCGCGGGCACCGCGCTCGCCCGGGTGCTCGCAGGCGACGTGTCCCCGGCCGGGCGCCTCCCGCAGACCTGGTACGCCGCCGACACCGACCTGCCGGACCTGCTCGACTACGACATCATCGGCTCGCGGCAGACCTATCTCTACTTCGACGGAGGCCCGCTCTACCCCTTCGGGCACGGCCTGGGCTACTCCTCCTTCAATTACGAGGATTTGGTGGCCGAGCGCGAAGGGCACGTGCTCCACGTCGCGTTCACCGTCACCAACACCGGGCCCCGCGACGCGGACGAGGTGGCCCAGCTCTACACCCGGGCTCCCCAGGAGGCCGCCTCGCTCTTCGCCCTGCCGCACCGGCAGCTCGCGGCGCACCGCCGCGTCCACCTCGCGGCCGGCGCCTCCTGCCGTCTGGAGTTCCGACTGCTGCTGGCCGACCTGGGGTTCTGGGACGTGCGGCACGACCGCTGGGCTTTGGCTCCCGGTGCGTACGAGATCCTCGCCGGGGCCTCCAGCGCCGACATCCGGCTCAGCGCCACCGTGGACGTCGACGGTGCCCCGATCGCCGCGAGGCCGGTGCGGCGAGCGGGCCTCGCGGTGACCGGTTACGACGAACAGCGCGGCACCGACATCGTCGACCGCGCCAGGACGTCGGGTGACGCCGTACGGCCACTGGACGACGCAACGGGTGAACTCCTGTTCCGTGCCTGCGACTTCGGCGAGGGGGTGAGCGGTGTGTCGGTCGAGGCCGCGGGGTCCGGAGCCGTCGACCTCATCTCGGGCAGCACCGCCACCACCGTCACCGTCCCCGCGACCGGCGGCACCTACGACTACGCCACGCTCACCTCCGGGTTCACCGTCTCCGGAGTGCGCGATCTGCGCGTGCGGCTGCGCGGCCCCCTGCGGCTCGCCCGGCTCGCCTTCACCGCCACCACCGCCCGTCCGAGGGAGACCGCATGAAGTTCACCGACGGCTTCTGGCTGATGCGTGACGGGGTGCGCGCCTCGTACGCGACCGAGGTGCGCGAGGTGCGCGAAGGCGAGGGGCGGTTCACCGCGTACGCCGCCGTCCACCGGGTCCGCGAGCGCGGCGACACCCTCAACACGCCGCTCGTCACCGTCGAATGCTTCTCGCCCGCCGAGGGCGTGATCGGCGTACGGGCGACGCACCACGCGGGAAAGGCCGCCCACGGGCCGGAGTTCGGCCTGAACGCCACCGAGGGCGCGGGGCTCGTCAAGCGCGAGGGCACGGTCACCGAACTCACCAGCGGACCGCTCACCGTACGCCTCGACAGCGACGAGCCCTGGGGCCTCACCTTCCTCGACGCCGACCGGCAGCGACTGACGGCCGTCGAGCGCAGGGGCACCGGATTCGCCACCGCGCCCGACGGCAGCCACCACATGATCGGTCAACTCGCCCTGGGAGTGGGGGAGTACATCTACGGACTCGGTGAACGCTTCACCCCGTACGTCAAGAACGGCCAGATCGTCGACATCTGGCAGGCCGACGGCGGCACCAGCAGCGAGCAGGCCTACAAGAACATCCCCTTCCACCTCTCCTCGCGTGGCTATGGCGTCTTCGTGAACCACCCCGGCAAGGTCTCGTACGAGATCGGTTCCGAATCCGTCGGGCAGGTCCAGTTCAGCGTCGAGGACCAGACGATCGAGTACTTCGTCATCGCCGGGCCCACCCCGAAGGACGTCCTGCGCCGCTACACCGCGCTCACCGGCCGCCCCGCGCTGCCGCCCGCCTGGTCGTTCGGACTGTGGCTGACGACCTCCTTCTGCACGCCCTACGACGAGGAGACCGTCACCGCCTTCGTCGACGGCATGGCCGAGCGTGACATCCCGCTCGGTGTCTTCCACTTCGACTGCTTCTGGATGCGCGAGTACCAGTGGACCGACTTCCGCTGGGACCCCGAGGTCTTCCCCGACCCCGAAGGCATGCTGCGCAGGCTCCGCGAACGCGGCCTGAAGATCAGCGTGTGGATCAACCCGTACATCGCGCAGAGATCCGCGCTCTTCGCCGAGGCCGCCGAACAGGGCTACCTCGTCAGACGGCCGAACGGCGACATCTGGCAGTGGGACCTCTGGCAGCCCGGCATGGCCCTGGTCGACTTCACGAACCCGGCCGCCCGCGAGTGGTACTCGGGCCACCTGCGGACCCTGCTCGACCAGGGCGTCGACTGCTTCAAGACGGACTTCGGCGAACGCGTCCCCACCGACGTGGACTGGCACGACGGCTCGGACCCCGCGCGCATGCACAACTACTACGCGCAGATCTACAACAGCACGGTCTTCGAACTCCTGGAGAAGGAACGCGGCCCCGGGGAAGCCGTCCTCTTCGCCCGCTCCGCGACGGTCGGCGGCCAGCAGTTCCCCGTGCACTGGGGCGGCGACTGCTTCGCATCCCTTGGCGCGATGGCCGAGTCACTGCGCGGCGGCCTCTCCCTCTCGCTGTCCGGCTTCGGCTTCTGGAGCCACGACATCGGCGGCTTCGAGGGCACCCCGGACCCGGCGGTCTTCAAACGCTGGCTCGCCTTCGGCCTGCTCTCCTCGCACAGTCGGCTGCACGGCAACGTCTCCTACCGGGTGCCGTGGGCGTTCGGTGACGAGGCCGTCGAGGTGGCCCGGAAGTTCACGCGGCTCAAGCACCGCCTCATGCCGTACCTGTACGCGGCCGCCGTCGAGGCCCACCGCACGGGCGTCCCCGTCATGCGTCCGATGCTCCTGGAGTTCCCTGCCGACCCCGCGTGCCGCACCCTGGACCGCCAGTACATGCTGGGCCCCGACCTCCTGGTCGCCCCCGTCTTCACCGCCGAGGGCGACGTCGAGTTCTACGTGCCCGAAGGCACCTGGACCCACCTCCTGACCGGCGAGACGGTCCAGGGTCCGGGCTGGCGTCGGGAGACCCACGGCTTCGACAGCCTCCCCCTGTATGTGCGCCCCGGCGCGCTGCTCCCGCTGGGCGCCGACACCCGGCGGGCGGACGGCGACTGGCTCCAGGACCTCACGCTCCTGCTCACCCCGGAGGCGGAGGGTACGCAGATCACCGTGCCGGACCTGGCGGGGCGGCCCGCGGCCGTCTTCCGTGCCGCACGGGACGGCGCGGAGGTCGAGGTCACCGTGGAGGGGAGCACACGCCCCTTCACCGTGCGGACGGCGACGAACTGGCCGGACCTGGGCGGCAACCCTTCGGCGAGCGGCGGCGACAAGGAAATGTAAGCCGACCCTCACCGAAGGAATGAACCGGGAACATGACCCCACGAGCGAACAAGCGCAGCCGTCATCGCCGAGGTCTCACCAAGCGCCGTGCCGTCGTCGGCGGCATCGCCGCGCTCGGCATGACCGGCGCCGCCCTCCTCACCACCACCATGATGCCGACCGCGGGGGCGGCGACCGCCTGGCCCGAGGCCAAGGGCCAGAAGCCGACGTCGAAGACCATCGAGGTCTCCGGCACCTACGACGGCGGCCTCAAGCGCCACTACGGCACCGGTGCCCTGGGCGGCGACGGCCAGGACGAGGGCCAGGACCCCATCTTCAGGCTGAAGGACGGCGCGACACTCAAGAACGTCGTCCTCGGCTCCCCGGCCGCGGACGGCGTCCACTGCTCGGGCAGCTGCACGCTGCAGAACGTGTGGTGGGAGGACGTCGGCGAGGACGCGGCCACCTTCAAGGGCACGTCGGCGGGCTCGACGTACACCGTGTACGGCGGTGGCGCGAAGAAGGCCGACGACAAGGTCTTCCAGTTCAACGGCGCGGGCAAGCTGGTCGTCACCAAGTTCCAGGTCTCCGGCTTCGGCAAGCTGGTGCGGGCCTGCGGCAACTGCTCCAAGCAGTACCAGCGGAACATCATCGTGAACGACGTCGACATCACCGCCCCCGGCAAGTCCATCGTCGGCATCAACACCAACTACGGTGACACGGCCGCCCTGCGCACCATCCGCGTCCACGGCGACAGCGGCAGGAAGATCGCCACCTGCGACCGCTTCACCGGCAACAACACCGGCGCCGAACCGCGCAAGACGGGCACGGGCCCCGACGGCAAGCACTGCAGGTTCACGTCCGCGGACATCAGCTACAAGTAGCGGAAACGGACACGGACAGGGACACAGCGATGCGGCACGGCCCCACCGGGCCGTGCCGCATCGCCTTTAGGCTCAGCGTGCCGAGAAGCTGTGCACCGTGCTCGACCGGTAGGTCTGGCCGGGGCGCAGCACCGTCGAGGGGAACTTCGGCTGGTTGGGGGAGTCCGGGAAGTGCTGGGTCTCCAGGCACATGCCGTCCCCCTGCCGGTAGGTGCGCCCGGAAGGCCCGGTGAGGGTGCCGTCCAGGAAGTTCCCGGAGTAGAACTGCACGCCGGGCTCGGTCGTGGCGATCTTCAGGGTGCGCCCCGACCCCGGGTCCCGCAGCGTCGCGAAGTGTTCGGGGCGCCGGGTGATGCCCTTGTCCAGGGTCCAGTTGTGGTCGAAGCCCTTGGCGGTCACCAGCTGGGGGTGGGAGACGCGGATGTCCTCGCCGACCTTCTTCGCGCGCCGGAAGTCGAAGGGCGTGCCCGCCACCTTCGCCAGCTCGCCCGTCGGGATGAGACCGGCGTCGGTGGGCGTGAACCGGGATGCGGCGAGGGCCAGTTCGTGGCCCATGATGTCGCCGCTGCCCTCGCCCGCCAGGTTGTAGTACGTGTGGTTGGTCAGGTTCACCACGGTGGCCTTGTCCGTGGTCGCCGCGTAGTCGATGCGCCAGTCGCCGCGCGCGTCGAGCGTGTACGTGACGGTGACCCGCAGCGTTCCGGGGTAGCCCATCTCGCCGTCGACGCTGGTGTAGCGCATGCGCAGGCCGACGCCGGAGGAGTCCTGGAACGGTTCGACGTGCCACACCCGCGTGTCGAAGCCCTTGGCCCCGCCGTGCAGGCTGTTCTCGCCGTCGTTCACGGAGAGCTGGTGGGTCTTGCCGTCCAGGGTGAAGCGGCCCTTGGCGATGCGGTTGCCGTAGCGGCCGATGAGTGCGCCGAAGAAGGTGGTTCCGGCGACGTACGCCTCGATGGTGTCGTAGCCGAGGGACACGTTGGTGTACCGGCCGTGGCGGTCCGGGAGTTCGAGGGACTGCACGATGCCGCCGTACGAGAGCACCTTCATGCGGGTGCCGCCGTTGGCCAGGGACCAGCGGTACACCTTGGTGCCGTCGGCCAGCTTGCCGAAGAGCTCCTTGGTGGGCGTACGGCCGGAACCCGGTGACGCGTACGCGGTGCCGGCGACGGCGGCGGTGAGGCCGGCGGCTGCGGCCGATGCCAGGACGGTGCGTCTGCTCGTTTCCATGTGCGGCTCCAGACAGGGGAGTTGGGGAGAGGACTAGCGGCCGACCTTGCGCTTGTTCCAGACGTCGAAGCCGACCGCGGCGAGCAGCACGAGCCCCTTGATGACCTGCTGGTAGTCGGTGCCGATGTTCACCAGGGACATGCCGTTGTTGAGGACGCCGAGCACCAGGCCACCGATCACGGCGCCCATCACCGTGCCGACGCCGCCGCTCATCGACGCGCCGCCGATGAACGAGGCCGCGATGGCCTCCAGTTCGAAGTTCAGGCCCGCCTGCGGGGTGCCCGCGTTCAGGCGCGCCGCGTACACACAGCCCGCGAGCGCCGCGAGCACGCCCATGTTGACGAAGATCAGGAAGGTGACGCGCTTGTCCTTGACGCCGGACAGCTTCGCCGCCGCCTTGTTGCCGCCGAGCGCGTAGACGTGGCGGCCGACGACCGCGTTGCGCATCACGTAGCCGAGGGCGATGAGCAGACCGCACATGATGAGAAGCACGACGGGTACGCCGTGGAAGCTCGCGAGGGTCAGCGTGAAGGCGATGACGGCGGCGGAGACCGCCACCAGCTTGGCCACCCACAGGCCCGTCGGCATCACGTCGAGGTCGTAGGCCAACTGCTGCTTGCGGCTGCGCCATTCGCGGAAGAGCAGGAACGCGACCGTCACCGCGCCGAGGAGCAGCGTCGGGTTGTGGTACTGCGTGTACGGGCCCATCTCGGGGATGAAGCCCTTGGCGATGTTCTGGAAGCCCTCGGGGAACGGCGAGAGCGACTGGCCCTCCAGGACGATCTGCGTGAGACCACGGAAGAGCAGCATGCCGGCCAGGGTCACGATGAACGACGGGATGCCGACGTAGGCGATGAAGAACCCTTGCCACGCGCCGGCGACCGCGCCGATGAGCAGCGAGAGGACGAGCGCGAGCACCCAGGGCATGTCGTGCTTGACCATCATCACCGCCGACATGGCGCCGACGAAGGCGACCAGGGAGCCGACGGACAGATCGATGTGGCCGGCGATGATGACGATCATCATGCCGATGGCCAGGATGAGAATGTAGCCGTTCTGCTGGATCAGGTTGGACACGTTGTTCGGCAGGAGCAGCGTGCCGTCGGTCCAGATCTGGAACAGGATGACGATGAAGGCCAGGGCGACGAGCATGCCGTACTGGCGCATGTTGGAGCGCACGCTCTGCAGCAGCAGGGCACGCGTGGACTCCTTGGCGGACGGCGTGGACGACGCGTCACGTGGTGGCGTGGTCGTGGTGGTCATGGCGGATGCCTCAGCTTCTGTTCTGGGTCATGTGGCGCATCAGGAGTTCCTGGGTGGCGTCCGCGCGGTCGACCTCACCGGTCAGCCGGCCCTCGGCCATCGTGTAGATCCGGTCGCACATCCCGAGCAGCTCGGGCAGTTCGGAGGAGATGAACAGCACCGCCTTGCCCGAGGCCGCCAGCTTGTCGATGACGGTGTAGATCTCGTACTTCGCGCCGATGTCGATGCCGCGGGTCGGCTCGTCGAGGATCAGGACCTCGGGGTCGGCGTGGATCCACTTGCTCAGGACGACCTTCTGCTGATTGCCGCCCGAAAGCCGCCCCACCTGCTCGAAGACGGTGGGGGCCTTGATGTTCATCGACTTGCGGTAGCGCTCGGAGACCGAGCGTTCCTTGTGCTCGTCGACGAAGCCGTCCTTGCGCCGCATGCCGGAGAGCGAGGCCAGGGAGATGTTGCGGTTGATGTTGTCGATGAGGTTCAGGCCGTACTGCTTGCGGTCCTCGGTGACGTACGCGATCCCCGCGTCGACCGCGGCGGGCACGTTCTTCGTCACGACCTCGCGCCCGCCGACGGCCACCGTCCCGGTGACGTACTGGCCGTAGGAACGCCCGAAGACGGACATCGCGAGCTCCGTGCGGCCCGCGCCCATCAGGCCCGCGATGCCGACGATCTCGCCGCGCCGCACCGTCAGGGACACGTCGTCGACGACCTTGCGGTGGTGGTCGACCGGGTGCCGCACCGTCCAGCCCTCGACGGACAGGGCGAGGGAACCCGCGTCCTCGCCCTCGTAGGGCGTGCGGTCGGGGAAGCGGTGGTCGAGGTCGCGGCCGACCATGCCGCGGATGATGCGGTCCTCGGACAACTGCGGTGCGGAGGACGGCGTCTCACGCACCGTCAGGGTCTCGATGGTCTGCCCGTCACGCAGGATCGTCACCGAGTCGGTGATGGCCCTGATCTCGTTCAGCTTGTGCGAGATGATGATGCAGGCGATGCCCTGCTCGCGCAGCTCCAGGATCAGGTCCAGGAGTTTCGCGCTGTCCTCGTCGTTCAGGGCGGCCGTCGGCTCGTCCAGGATGAGCAGCTTCACCTCCTTGGACAGAGCCTTGGCGATCTCGACCAGCTGCTGCTTGCCCACCCCGATGTCGGCCACCGGGGTCTGTGGCTTCTCCTTCAGGCCGACCCGCTTGAGCAGCGCGCTCGCCCTGCGCAGGGTGTCGTTCCAGTCGATGAAGCCCCGGGTGCTCTGTTCGTTGCCCAGGAAGATGTTCTCGGCGATGGACAGGTACGGGACGAGCGCAAGCTCCTGATGGATGATCACGATGCCGTGCTTCTCGCTGGCGCGGATGTCCTTGAAGGCCATCCGCCGGCCCTCGAAGTGGATCTCGCCGTCGTAACTGCCGTGCTCGTGGACGCCGCTGAGGACCTTCATCAGCGTCGACTTGCCCGCGCCGTTCTCGCCGCAGATCGCGTGGATCTCCCCGGGGCCCACGGTCAGGTTCACGTCGGAGAGCGCCTTGACGCCGGGGAACGTCTTGGTGATGCCGCGCATTTCAAGCACGGGCCCGCTCATGAGAGCTGCCCGGCCTTGAAGTAACCCTCGTCGACCAGGAGTTGGGTGTTGGACTTGTCGATGCTGACCGGGTCGAGCAGGAAGGACGGCACGGTCTTCTTGCCGTTGTTGTAGTCCTTGGTGTTGTTCACCTTGGGCTTCTTGTCGTTCAGGACCGCGTCCCCCATGGCCACCGTCTGCGCGGCCAGCTTGCGGGTGTCCTTGAACACCGTCTGCGTCTGCTCGCCGCGGATGATGGACTTCACCGACGCGAGCTCCGCGTCCTGCCCGGTGATGACCGGCAGGGGCTGGCTCTTGGAGCCGTATCCCGCGCTCTTCAGCGCGGAGATGATCCCGATCGAGATCCCGTCGTACGGCGAGAGGACCGCGTCGACCTTCGCGGAGCCGTAGTTCTTGCTGATCAGGTCGTCCATGCGCTTCTGCGCGGTGCCGCCGTCCCAGCGCAGCGTGGTGGCCTGGTTCATCTTCGTCTGCTTGCTGCGGACGGTGAGCTGACCGCTCTTGAAGTACGGTTCGAGCACCTTCATGGCGCCGTTCCAGAAGTACTTGGTGTTGTTGTCGTCCGGCGAGCCCGCGAACAGCTCGATGTTCTTCGCGTCGCCGCCCTTCTCGGGCTTGCCCAGCTTCAGCTTGTCGACGATGTACTGGGCTTCCAGGCGGCCGACGCGCTCGTTGTCGAACGACGCGTAGTAGTCGACGTTCTCCGTGCCGAGGATGAGGCGGTCGTACGAGATCACGGGGATGTTCGCGTCGGCCGCGCGCTGCAGGACCTCGGTGAGCGCGGAGCCGTCGATGGCCGCGACCACCAGGAGGCTGCGCCCCTTGGTGATCATGTTCTCCAGCTGGGCGATCTGGTTCTCGACCTTGTCGTCGCCGTACTGCAGATCGGTCTTGTAGCCGGCCTTCTCGAACTGCTCGGCCATGTTGTTGCCGTCGGCTATCCACCGCTCGGAGGACTTGGTGGGCATCGCGAGCCCGATGGTGCTGCCCTTGCCCTCGTCCGGTTGGTAGCGGCTGCCGCCCTTGGCCTCCTGGCCGCAGGCGGTCAGTGAGCCGAGGAGTACGACGGTGGCCACCGCGGCGGTGAGCCGCAGGCGGGATATGCGGGTTCTCATGGATCAGTCCCCTTCCGGGACGGGGAAGCGCTGGAGCTCGCCGGGCAGGCGCGAGCCGAGCGGAGACATCCCGCCGTCCGCGCCGTGCCGGGCGAGCAGGTCGAGGGCGAGACGGCCACGGCGGACCCGCTCGCGGGCGGTGTCCAGGGTGCGGTCGCGCAGGTGGGCACCGTAGGGGTAGATGCCGGGGGACTTGCTCAGGCCGAACTTGAGGTAGAGCGGGGCGCCGCGCCGGATCAGCTCGGCGGCCTCGTACATCCGGACGTAGCCGCCGAGGTCGTCGGGCGCCTCGACGTACAGGTCCATCGGGGCGCGGCTGGTCCGGCGGATCTCCGTGAAGTGGTCCAGGGTGAGGTCGGACGGGACGTTGAGCGAGTCGGCGCCGAGCCGCTCGTAGACCGCGTAAGAGGCCGGGTTGACCGGGCCGATCAGGGCCGACACCTTGAACGTGGTGTCGGCGGGGAGCACACCGGCCACCCGCAGCCGGTGCAGCGTCCACAGCACGCCCTCGTCGGCGACGAGGAGGCACTTCACGCCCAGCTCGGTGGCCCGCACGGCGTCTTCGACGCAACCGGCGAGCGCGTCATGGCCGCGCGAGCGCAGGCCCCCGCCGCCGGAGTCGGTGCGGGTCGCGGCACCGATGTCCCAGGTGCCGCGCGGCCCGGTGAACAGGCACAGCTCGATGTCCCGCTCGGCGCAGGCCTCCACCATCTCGGTGATCTCGACGTCGGAGAGCATCCAGATGCCGCTGCCCTGGCTGATCCGGTGGACCGGCACATCGAGCCGTGAGCTCTCCTTGAGGACGACGGCCAGCGCCTCGGGGCCCTCGACGGAGGGGATCTCGGTGCGCCAGGTGCCGCCGTCGGGGAACGCGTGCGGGGACGCGTCGGCCGGATCGACGGCGGGTACGGGGTGCCCGATGCGGGCGAGGGCGTCGACGCCGGGGCGGCGGGGTGCTGACGGGCTGGTCACGGGACTCCCATACGCGGTGAATGCTGCTGTGAACTGTGCGGTGAACTCTGCTGTGTTCGATATTTCGGACAGTGGTCGGATCGGTGGGTACGACTCAGGCACGTCTCAGGGACGCAGCAGCACCTTCCCGGTCTTCGGATCGCCGCCGCCGACCAGCGCCACCGCCTCGCCGAACTGCTCCAGCGGGAACTCGTGCGTGATGAGCGGCGCCGGGTCGAGCAGCCCGAGCCCGAACGCGCGGACCGCGTCCGACCAGGCGCGGGACGGCGCGCCGAAGACGCTGCGCACCTGAAGCTGACTCAGCGAGAGATGCACCGGATCGATACCGGCCGCGCCGGGCGTGAACATGCCGGTCAGCACGACCCGGCCGCCCCTGCGCGCGAGCAGACAGGAAGCGGCGGCCGTGCTCGGCGCCCCCGCGGTCTCCACCACGAGGTCGAAGCGGCCGTGGTACCCCTCGGCCTCGGCGGGCGTCAGGCTCTCGCTCGCCCCGAAGTCAAGCGCCTGGCGGCCGCGCTCGGTTCGGGGGTCGATCACGACGAGCTCACCGGGCGAGGCCGCGGCGAGGAGCTGCACCGCCAGCATCCCGAGGGTGCCCGCGCCGACCACCGCGATCCGCTCGCCGGGCCTCGGCCGCCCCGTCCGCACCGCGCCCGCGATCACCGCGGCGGGTTCGAGCAGGGCCGCGGCTGCCAGGTCCGCGTCCGCGGGCAGGAGGTGCAACAGCCGGGCGGGTACGACCACGTGGTCGGCGAAGGCGCCGGGCTCGGTGAAGCCGGTCTCCGCGTAACCGCCGCCGCACAGGCTCGTCTCGCCCTCGCGGCAGCGCTCGCAGGTGCCGCAGGCCCTGAACCCCTCGGCGACGGTCCTGTGCCCGGCGAGCGCCGGGTCGACGCCCTCGCCGACGGCCTCGACGGTGCCGGACCACTCGTGCCCGGGGATCACCGGATAGCGCACGTAGGCGGGGTCCCGGTGGCCGTCGTACACCTCGCGGTCGCTCATGCAGATCCCCGCCGCCGCCACCCGGACCAGGACCTCACCGGGTCCCGGCTCGGGGCGCGCCCCGACCGTGAGCCGGTGCGCGCCCGGACGGTCGACGACGATCGCGCGTGAGTCGCCGCTCACTTGACGGCCGCCTTGGGGGCGCGCTTCTCCCAGCCCTCGGCCCACAGGTCGAACCGCGCCTGCTGCTGCGGGAACTCGGCCGCCGCGTCCGTGTCGAGCTCGACGCCGAGGCCCGGCTCGTGCGACACCTCGAAGTAGCCGTCGACCACCTGGGGAGCGCCCTTGACGACCTTCTTGATCTCCGCGTCCGCGAAGTCGTTGAAGTGCTCCAGGATCTTGAAGTTGGGCGTGCAGGCGGCGACTTGGAGCGAGGCCGCCGTCAGCACCGAGCCGCCGACGTTGTGCGGCGCGACCAGCGTGTAGTGCGTCTCCGCGGTCGCGGCCAGCTTGCGGGTCTCCAGGATGCCGCCGATGTGGCCGACGTCCGGCTGGATGATGTCGGCGGCCTGCGACTCGAAGAGCTCGCGGAACTCGATCCGGTCGTGGATGCGCTCGCCGGTGGCGATCGGCATGTCGACCTTGGCGGCGACCTTCTCGAGGGCCTTGAGGTTCTCCGGCGGCACCGGCTCCTCGAGCCAGGCCGGCTTGAACGGCGCCAGATCCCGCGCGAGGCGCACGGCGGTGGACGGGCTGAACCGGCCGTGCATCTCCAGCATCAGCTCGGCGTCCGGGCCGATCGCGTCCCGCACCGCCTCGATCAGCGAGACCGCGTACGAGGTGCCCGCCTGGTCGAGCTCGTAGTGCCCGGTCCCGAACGGGTCGATCTTCAGGGCGCGGTAGCCGCGCTCCATCACGGCCTGGGCGGCCTTGTGGTAGGCCTCCGGTGTGCGCTCGGTGGTGTACCAGCCGTTCGCGTAGGCCTTGACCTTGTCGGTGACCTTTCCGCCCAGGAGCTGCCAGACCGGCACCCCGAGAGCCTTGCCCTTGATGTCCCAGCAGGCCATCTCCACACAGGCGATGCCCGACATGACGATCTCGCCGGCCCGGCCGTAGTCGCCGTACTTCATCCGCCGCACGAGGTCCTCGACCGCGAACGGGTCGGACCCCACGACGTGGTTGGCCGCCGCCTCGTGGAGGTAGCCGAGCAGTGCGTCGGTGTGGCCGAGCATGCGGGTCTCGCCGACGCCGGTGAGCCCTTCGTCGGTGTGTACCTGGACGTAGGTGAGATTGCGCCACGGCGTCCCCACCACGTGCGTGCTGATTCCCGTAATACGCAAGGCAGTTGCCCCTTGGTTGTTCGGTATTTCGTCACACGTTCGAAATGTTGGCGTGACCGTATTCACGCAGGCGGCAGGGTGTCAATGGGTCGCGCGAAACGGTCTTGGGCCGACCGGTGGCCCTCGGGCCGTTGCGCGCCGAACGTCGCTGTGTCTAGCCTGTGTTCGTCATATCGATCGTTGACCGAAGTTTCGGACGCGTCTGCAGGCCTGACGCGGACGCGATTTCGGCCGCACGGGGTGGGAGGCCGACCATGGGACGACTCGTTCCCGCGGTGACCAGGGCGCTGGACATACTGGAACTGTTCCTGGAGGGCGACGGCACGCTGTCCGCCCCCGAGGTCACCCGCAGACTCCGGCTGCCGCGGACCACCGTGCACGAACTGCTCACCACCCTTGCCGCCCGCTCGTACCTTGTCCAGATACCGGACCAGTCGGGCCGCTACCGCCTCGGCGTACGCGCCTACCAGCTCGGCAGCCGGTACGCGGAGCAGCTCGACCTCGCCGCGGAGGGGCAGCAGGTGGCCCGCGAGGTCGCCGAGACCTGCGACGAGACGGTCCACGTGGCGGTCCTCGAGGACGCGGACGTCATCTACATCGCCAAGGTGGACTCCACGCACGCCGTGCGCATGGTCTCCGCCGCGGGCCGCAAACTGCCCGCCCACTGCACGTCGGTCGGCAAGATGCTGCTCGCCTCACTGCCCCAGACGGAGCTCGAATCCCGGCTCGCGGGGCGGGAGCTTGTGGCGATGACGCAGAACAGCATCACGGAGCCGGACGCGCTGCTCGCCGCGCTCGCCGACATCCGGGAGCGCGGTGTCGCGGCCGAACACCGCGAGTCGAACCCGGACGTCAGCTGCGTGGCCGCCCCGGTCCGTGACAGCGCGGGTCACGTCGTCGCGGCGCTCTCCATCTCCGTGCCGATGATCCGCTGGAGCGAGCAGCGTGAAGAGGAACTGGCCGAGCTGGCGGCCAAGGGCGCGGGCGACCTCTCGGAGCGCCTCGGCCACCGCGGACGCTAGTGCGCCGACTCCAGGTCCAGGAGCCGCCGCTTGGCCTCGAGGCCGCCCGCGTACCCGGTCAGCGAGCCGTCGGCGCCGATGACCCGGTGGCAGGGGCGGACGACGAGCAGGGGGTTGCGCCCGATCGCCGTGCCCAGGGCGCGGACCGCCACACGCGAGAGGCCGAGCTCTGCGGCGAGCTTCCCGTACGTGGTGGTCGTGCCGTAGGGGAGCGAGTCGAGGGCCTGCCAGACCCGCCGCTGGAAGTCGGTGCCGACGCCGCTCGCGTACTGGATGTCGAAACGCGTCAGCGTCCCGGCGAAGTACGCGCGCAGCTGCCCGGCGATCACGGCGAAGGCCTCGTCGTCGCGCACCCACCCGTCCTGGACGACGACGCCGCCCTTCTGCCCCGGCAGGGACAGCGAGGCCAGCGCGGTGCCGCCGTGCGCGGTGGCCGACTCCTCGCCGACCAGCAGCAGCTCGCCCAGCGGGCTCTCGACGGTCGTGTAGACGGCCTTGGTCATGACCTTGCTCATCAGATGCTCCCTCTCACCCCGGCGACCTGTCCCCGGTGACGTCCCCAAGTGTGCGGGGTGCGGGGGCGCGCGGCTGGCGGGAATCGGACCTGGCGCTCATGAGGGTGTCAGGGTCAGACGGGCGCTCGACGACGAAGGCGACCTCGGCCCGTTCGCAGGGGGCCGGCTTGACGCCTGGCGACCGTTTTGCCGCTTTCGCCGCGGCGGCCAGGCCTGAACCTGCGGCGAGGAAGCCACGTCGACGGCGGTCGAGTCGACGTGGCGCCCGCCACGTCTTTATGCAACTAGTTGCACAAGGGGTCGGCGTCCTCTAGAACTGTCCCGACGACACATCGCGTACGGAGGGCCCGCATGAGCCGCTACCCCAACCTGCTGAACCCCCTGGACCTGGGCTTCACCACCCTGCCGAACCGGGTCCTGATGGGATCCATGCACGTGGGCCTGGAAGAGGCGCCGGACGGTTTCCGGCGGATGGCGGAGTTCTACGCGACCCGTGCGCGCGGCGGAGTCGGCCTCATCGTCACGGGCGGCATCGCGCCGAACGAGCTCGGCCGCCCCTGGGACGGCGGTGCCAAGCTGACCACCGAGGCGGAGGCCGAGGAGCACGCGGGCATCACGGCCGCCGTGCACGCCGAGGGCGGCAAGATCGCCATGCAGATCCTGCACTTCGGGCGGTACGCCTACCACGAGGGCCTGGTCGCGCCGAGCGCGATCAAGGCGCCGATCAGCCCCTTCGTGCCGCGCGCCCTGGAGGACGCCGAGGTCGAGCAGACCGTCGAGGACTTCGTGCGGGCCGCCGAGCTCGCCAAGCTCGCGGGCTACGACGGCGTCGAGGTCATGGGCTCCGAGGGCTATCTGATCAACGAGTTCATCGCGGCCCCCACCAACCAGCGCGACGACCGCTGGGGCGGCGCCTACGAGAACCGCATCCGCTTCCCCGTCGAGATCGTCCGGCGCATACGCGAGCGCGTCGGCGCGGACTTCATCATCATCTACCGCCTCTCCATGCTGGACCTGATCCCCGGCGGCTCGACCCTCGAAGAGGTCGTCCACCTGGCCAAGGAGATCGAGGCGGCGGGCGCCACGATCATCAACACCGGCATCGGCTGGCACGAGGCACGCATCCCCACCATCGCCACGTCGGTGCCGCGCGGCGCCTACACCTTCGTCACGAAGAAGGTCATGGGCCAGGTGTCCGTGCCGCTCGTGACCACCAACCGCATCAACACCCCGGAGATCGCCGAGCAGTTGCTCGCCGACGGCGCCGCCGACATGGTCTCCCTGGCCCGCCCGCTCCTCGCCGACCCGGACTTCGTCGCCAAGGCGGAGGCCGAGCAGGCCGACGCGATCAACACCTGCATCGGCTGCAACCAGGCCTGCCTGGACCACACCTTCAACCTGCAGATCACCTCCTGTCTGGTGAACCCGCGCGCCTGCCACGAGACCGAGCTCGTCCTCGCCCCGACCCGCACCAAGAAGCGCGTCGCGGTCGTCGGCGCGGGCCCGGCGGGACTCGCCTTCGCGGTGTCCGCGGCCGAGCGCGGCCACGACGTCACGCTCATCGACGCGGCGTCCGAGATCGGCGGCCAGCTCAACGTCGCCCGCAAGGTGCCCGGCAAGGAAGAGTTCGACGAGACCCTGCGCTACTTCCGCACCCAGCTCGAACTGCGCGGCGTGGACGTGCAGTTGAACACCCGCGCCACCGCGGAGAGCCTCGCGAAGGCGGCGTACGACGAGGTCGTCGTGGCCACCGGAGTCACCCCGCGCACCCCCGAGATCCCCGGCATCGACCACCCCAGCGTGGTCGGCTACCTCGACGTGCTGCGTGACAGCGCGCCCGTGGGGGAGCGCGTCGCGATCATCGGCGCGGGCGGCATCGGCTTCGACGTCGCCGAGTACCTCACCGACAGCGGCGACAAGGCCAGCCTGGACCCGGCGACGTACTTCCGTCAGTGGGGCGTCGACATGGACTACAAGGACCGCGGCGGCCTGACCGCGCCCGACCGCCCCACCCCGCCGCGCCAGGTCCACCTCCTGCAGCGCAAGACCTCCAAGGTCGGCCAGGGCCTCGGCAAGACCACGGGCTGGATCCACCGCACCGAGCTGCGCCACCGGGGCGTCACGATGGTCGCGGGCGCGAGCTACGACCTCATCGACGACGCGGGCCTGCACATCACGGTCGACGGGCAGTCCACGGTCATCCCCGTCGACACGGTCGTCCTCTGCTCGGGCCAGGACCCGCGCCGCGACCTGTACGAGGAGCTGCTCGCCGGCGGGCACAGCGCGCACCTCATCGGGGGCGCGGACGTGGCGGCCGAGCTGGACGCCAAGCGTGCCATCAAGCAGGGCACGGAGCTGGCCGCGGCGCTGTGACGCCCGTGGTTCCTTGACGCCCGGCGTCCGCTGTGGACGCCGTACTTAGGATGGCCGCCATGTCACTCCCGCACGCGATCCTCACGGCCCTGCTGGAAAAGCCTTCGTCAGGGCTCGAGCTGACCCGCAGGTTCGACAAGTCGATCGGCTACTTCTGGTCGGCCACGCACCAGCAGATCTATCGCGAGCTGGGAAAACTGGAGCGGGAAGGGTCCATCCGCGCCCTTGAGCGGCAGCAGGCCACCCGCGGGCAGAAGAAGGAGTACGAGGTCCTGCCCGCGGGCCGCGCCGAGCTGGCCCGCTGGACGGCCGCGAGCCAGGACCCCAAGCCGCTGCGGGACACACTCCTGCTGCGCCTGCGGGCGGCCGCGGTCGTCGGCACGGAGGGCATCGAGGCGGACCTGCACCGCCATCTCGCCCTGCACCGGAGTCAGTTGGCCGAGTACGAGGAGATCGAGAAGCGCGACTTCCCGCCGGGCAAGGACGCGGTGGAGGACCGCCTGCGGCATGTGGTGCTGCGGGCCGGGATCGACCTGGAGACGTTCTGGACGCAGTGGCTGGAGCGGACCCTGGAGGAGCTCGGGGCGCCCGACGCCTCAGGTGACGCCTGAACCCCTGACGCCCTGACGCCCACCCGAACGACGGCCGCCACCGGCCCGACGAGAGTCGGGACCGGCGGCGGCCGCTTCTTCGTGGCCCTGGATCAGAGCCGGTGCTGCGCACCCCGGCGACGCAGGTACCAGGCGCCGCCACCGCCCGCGGCCAGGACCACGAGGGCCCCGCCCGCGACGAGGGTGGTCGTGCCGTAGTCCTCGCTGCCGCCGCCGAGACCGCCCCGGACGCCGCGCGCGGGCGCCGTCGTGGACGCGGTGGTCGGCGACGCCCCGACGGTGACCGTCTGGGAGCCGGCCGTCGTGCCGTCCTCGCAGATCACCGCCACCGTGTGCAGGCCGGTGCTGACGTTCTGCCAGGAGGCGCTGCCGCCCGTCAGTTCCATCTGCCTGCCCTGGGCGAAGCTTGCCTGGCCGTTGCTCATCAGCGAGGCGTTGCCTCCGTCGGGGCACGCCGCCGTGGTCACCGTGACCGTCGATCCCTTGGCGGTGACCGTGATTCCTCCGGCGGCGGCGGACGCCGACGGAGCGGTCAGTGCCATCGGAAGCGCAGCCGCGGCGGCGATGGTCAGGCCGGAGCGGACGAATATCTGAAGTGTGCGCATGAGTCTGCCCTCCGGTGGCACGGGAGGCGGTACATCCCATGCGCCGCCGGGGGTAGGGAAGCGCCCGTGCTACCTGCCGATGAGCCAACGTGCCATCCGGCAAGGCCGCATGCGGACAGCCACCGGGCAGGTGACGGAATCCTTCGTACGGCCGACAGCCGACGCTCCGGCCGGCGGCCGGCCTGGTGCCGACCCCGCGGCTGACCCGGCGTCAAGGGCGCGGGCCCGTGGTGACCGTCCGCTCGGGGGACCAGCCGCCCCACGTCCCGTCGGGAAGCTTGGCCCGGAGCTTCACGCGGTGGGTGTCGCCCGGCTTCCTGCCCACGTAGAAGCCGTGCTTGGCCTTGTCCCGTGGCGCCGTGCCGCCGAACACCAGCGAGGTGGCGATCTTCCCGTCGAGATGGATCTGGTACTCCGCGACCGCGCCGCCGGTGTGCGGCGGCGTCCACGCCAGGTCGATGTAGTACGCCCCCTCGTCGAGGCGCGTCGTCGCGCGGAAGTCCGTCGGTGCCGTGCCGCTCCCGTCGTCCCGGCCCGCCGCCGTGGTGAGGCGGACGACGCGGCTCGCGGGGGACGCGTTGTCGGCCGCGTCCAGGGCCTTGACGGTGAAGCGGTAGGCCGTGCCCGGCCGCAGCCCCGTGACCAGGGTCCCGCGCTCGTTCCCGCCCACGCTGTGGATCTTCGACGAGCCCTGGTAGATCTCGTACGAGGCGACGCCCTTGTCGTCCCTCGCGGCTCCCCAGGACAGCGTCACCGCCCGGCTTCCCTCGACCGTGCCGCGCGGGGACCCGGGGCGGGAGGGCGGCTCGCGGTCGGCGGATGCCGCGGCGGGTGTGGTGACCGTCAGCTTCTTGCTGGCCGGTCCGACGTTCCCCTCGGCGTCCCGGGCGCGGACGGTGAAGGTGTAGGCGGTCGACGGCTTCAGGCCGACGACGTCCACCATGTGCTTGCCGCCGGGCACGCGTTTGACCCTGGTCGCGCCCCGGTAGACGTCGTAGCCGGTGACCTTGGTGTCGTCCGTCGCCTGGTTCCACATGACGTGGGCGGTGGTGGCGCTGCCCGCCTGGACCGTGACGCCGCGGGGTGCGGCCGGCGGCTGCACGTCCTTCGCGTCCTCGTCGCCGCCCCATGTGCAGGAGGTGAGGGTGCCGGCGGTGAGGGCGCAGGCGGTGACGGCCAGGAGGGCGGACAGGTGGGGGGTCCGTCGCACGGTCGTGCCTTCCGTTCGGGCGGCATTGGTCCGGACCTATTTGACACAGGTGTCGGGTGCACATCAAGGGGTCCGGCGTGCTCCGTCCCTGCCGGGGCGGTGGCCGAGGTGTAGGACCCGGGACAGATTGGCATGTCTGGTCAGGTGTTCCAGGCGGTCGGCCCCTTGCATCCGACCGGCCGTCAGTCCCTCCCCACGGAAGGCCCTTTCTCGTGCGCACCAGAATTCCGGCGCTCGCCGTCGCCGCCGTCGCCACCCTGATCGCCCCCGCGTCCCTGCCCGCCTCGGCGCATCCCCAGGAGAGCGAAACGCCTCTCAAGGCCGTGCAGAACAGCGGGAGTTCGGCCGACCGGGCGCAGGAGGGATCGGTGTCCGCCGCCGCTCTCCTCACTAAGGCGGCGACCTGCGAGCAGGTCTCCCAGGGCAAGTTCCGTACGGACGAGGGAGCCGGCGCGGACATCCCCGTCTGCGGGAAGCGGGGCGCGGTGTTCTGGAAGGCCGACATGGACATCGACTGCGACGGCCGACCGACCAAGGCCTGCAACCGGCTCACTGACCCGCTGTTCCAGGACGCCACCGCGTTCCAGGAATCCAACGGCCGCCAGCTCAGCGCGGAGCACCTCCCGTACGTCGTCGTGCCGGGCCCGAGCAGCCGCTGGAACTACGCGAAGCACGGCATCACGGGCGGCTCGGTGGTCGCCGTGATCCATCAGGACAAGGTCCTGTACGCCGTCGTGGGCGACACCGGGCCCACCGAGCTCATCGGCGAGGCGTCGTACGCGGCGGCGAAGTCGCTCGGCATCAACCCCGACCCCAGGACGGGCGGCACCGCCTCGGGTGTCACCTACATCGTCTTCGACGGTCCCAGGGCCTCCCCCATCGAGAGCCACCAGGCCGCGGTCACCCGGGGTGACGCGCTGGCCCAGCAGTTCCTCCGTGAGAACTGACCTCCCGGCCTCACACCTTCCGGTAGGAGTACGCCTCAGCCGCCGCGGCCTCCACCGCCGCGAGGTCGGCGCCCGCCGACGCGGTCACCACGGCCGCGACCGCGCCCTCCACGAAGGGGGCGTCCACCAGGCGGGCGCCCTCCGGGAGCTCGTCGCCCTCGGCGATCAGCGCCTTCACGGTGAGGACCGCGCTGCCCAGGTCGGTGAGGATCGCGACGCCCGCGCCGCCGTCCACCTTCGCGGCCGCCGCGGAGATGAGCTCCGCGCTCGTGCCGAGGCCGCCGTCCTCGGTGCCGCCCGCGGCGGCCACGGGCGCGGTCGACCCGCCGCCCGCGAGCCCCGTGGCAAGGGCGGCGACGGCTTCGGCGACGGGGCCGCTGTGCGAGACGAGCACGATGCCGACCAGCTTGTCGTCACTCACGGCCGGCCTCCGCGGTCTGCGCGAGCGCGTCGAAGAGCAGTGCCGATGAGGTCGCCCCGGGGTCCTGGTGGCCGATGCTGCGCTCGCCCAGATAGCTGGCCCGCCCCTTGCGTGCCTGCAGCGGTGTCGTGGCCAGGGCGCCTTCGTTCGCCGCGGTGCGCGCCGCCGCGAACGACTCCCCGAGCGCGTCGACCGCGGGGACCAGGGCGTCCAGCATGGTCTTGTCGCCGGGCGCCGCGCCGCCGAGCGCGCTGACGGCGTCCACGCCCGTGCGCAGCGCGTCGGCGAACTCCTGCTCGCTGACCTCGGCGGCGTCACCGAGAGACTTGCCGGTGCGCCGGAGCAGCGTGCCGTAGAGCGGCCCGGACGCGCCCCCCACGGTCGAGATCAGCTGCCGTCCGGCCAGGGTGAGCACGGCCCCCGGCGTGGCCGGCGCCTCCTTCTCCAGCGTGGCCACCACGGCGGCGAACCCGCGCTGCAGATTGCTGCCGTGGTCGGCGTCGCCGATCGGCGAGTCGAGCTCGGTGAGCCGCTGCGCCTCCCGGTCGACGAGTGCGGCGGCCGAGGTCAGCCAGTGACGGAAGAATGCGGCATCGAGCACGGAAACTCCTTGCGCGGTAGAACAGTTGGGCAAAGTGGCACGAGCGGTACGTGGGGCGCGAGCGGGGTGTGGTGAGGGCGGGATACCGGTAGGGATCAGATACCCCAGCGAAGCCCCGCCGTACGCACCGGGGCGTTCCAGAGCCGCAGCAGCTCCTCGTCGACCTGGCACAGCGTGACGGAGGCCCCGGCCATGTCCAGCGAGGTCACGTAGTTGCCGACCAGGGTGTGTGCCACGACGACCCCGCGCTCGGCGAGGACACGCTGGACCTCGGCGTTGAATCCGTACAGCTCGAGCAGGGGAGTGGCCCCCATGCCGTTGACGAGCACGAGCACCGGGTTGCGGGGGCTGAGGTCGTCGAGCACCACGTTCACGGCGTACTCGGCGATCTCGCTCGACGTCATCATCGGGCGCCGCTCACGTCCGGGCTCGCCGTGGATTCCGACCCCCAACTCCAGCTCGCCCGAGGGAAGATCGAAGGTGGGGCTGCCCTTGGCGGGCGTCGAGCAGGCGCTCAGGGCGACCCCGAAGCTCCGCGCGTTCTCGTTCACCTGCCGGGCGATCGACTCGACCCGTTCCAGCGGCATGCCCTCGTCGGCGGCGGCTCCCGCGATTTTCTCGACGTAGAGCGTTGCACCGGTGCCGCGGCGTCCCGCCGTGTAGAGGCTGTCGGTGACGGCCACGTCGTCGTTGACGAGCACCTTGGCGACCTGGATGCCCTCGTCCTCGGCGAGCTCCGCGGCCATGTCGAAGTTGAGGACGTCCCCCGTGTAGTTCTTCACGACGAACAGGACCCCCGCCCCGCTGTCCACGGCGGCAGCCGCCCGCACCATCTGATCCGGCACGGGTGAGGTGAACACCTCGCCGGGGCAGGCGGCGGAGAGCATCCCCGGCCCCACGAACCCGCCGTGCAGCGGTTCATGGCCGGAACCACCGCCGGAGACGAGGGCCACCTTCCCCGCGACGGGAGCGTCCCTGCGCACGATCACGCGGTTCTCCACGTCGATCGTCAGATCGGGATGCGCGGCCGCCATGCCCCGCAGCGCGTCCGCTACGACTGTCTCCGCGACGTTGATCAGCATCTTCACGGGTACCTCCTGGTGACATCGGCAAGGCTGGGTGTCGCTGGGACCCGGGGTCCCGAGGTCAGTATCAAGGCAGTGGCGTAAAGATGCGCGAAGCTCGGACGAAGGTGCCCGTCGGCCCTGCGGAGCGGAGCCCCGGGACACCCCTCGCACGGCATGTGCCAGTGGCCTCTTTCGGCCGTTGTTCCGGGTCGTCCCCCTGACCGCCCGCGGTGGCCAAAACGGCTTGTTGGAGAGGGTGTCGGGCGCCTCCGCGATCACGCGCGCACTCCGTGCGCCCTTGGGATGCCGGTACTCGGAGCGTGTCATTCGGGTGAGTCCGGGCGTGGCGCGTGCGCGTCTTATTGCAATCGGTTCGCAACTACTTATGGGTGGCTAGAAGGTGACAGGGGGGCCTTTGCGCCGCCTGGGGACAGGGGTGATCGTGTGGGAAGCGGAGGGACCCCCTCTGCGCCAGGGCCACCGTGGACGACCGCCGCGGCGCGGCCCGAATGCACCCGACATCCCGACGTGACATTCCCTCCCCGCACTCACCCGACGGGGGCCACACCCCGGCCCCGGCAAGGGAGTTGGACAGACCGATGCAAGGTGTACGCCCTCCGGACCCGCCGGACGTCCGCGAGAAACCCGCCCCCGCCCCCGCCCCCGGCGCACCCGCCACGACCACCGCTGCCGAACCCGTCACCGTCGCCGTCGCGGGCGCCGAGTTCGGCTGGGGAAGCTCGGGCAAGCTGAGCGCCGTCCTCGCCGCGCTGCGCGAATGCTCCGCTCGTCCGCTGAGGTTCGTCGGCCTCGCGTCCGGCCTCGGACGGCCACTGCTTGCCCGGCACGGAGTCGACCGCTGGTACGACCTGCCGGCCGGGGGGCCTGCGGGGGAGAGCGCCGATGCCGTGGCGAAGGTCGTGGAGGCGGAGCGGATCGATGCCGCCGTCGTCGTGCTCGACGGGCCGGCGGCGATGGCCCTGGAGGCGGCGGGCGTGCCGACCGTGTTCGTGGACAGCCTGCCGTTCCTGTGGACCGAGGGTGACCTGCCCGACCTTCCGCTGAAGGTCTCCGTCTACTGCGCGCAGCAGTGCGTCGAGTTGCCGCAGGAGTGCCTCGGCGTCCTGGCCTCCGTACGCGAACTGCGCTGGGTCGAGGCCGTGATCGGCGCTCCCCCCGACCCGCCGGCGCCCCGGCTGAGCCGGCCACAGCCCTTCCGGAGCGCCCTGGTGAACCTGGGCGGCCTGCGCGCCCCCGGCCTGGCGGACTGGACGCGCTATCCGGAGATCGTCGTGCCCGCGGTACTGGAGGCCCTCGCGACGTACGGGGTCGATGAGGCGCATGTGGCCGGCAATCTGCCCGTCGATCTGGCCGAGCGGCTCTGCGCGGCGAGCGGCGCGGGCCTGCGCGTCACGGCGGGCCCGCTCTCCCACGGCGAGTTCCTCCACCGGCTCGCGGCCTGCGACGTGCTGCTCACCTCGCCGGGTCTGACCACCCTGCTCGAGGCCGGCAGCCTTTCGGTGCCCACGGTCTGCCTGCCCCCGCAGAACCTCAGCCAGATCTTCAACGGCCGTTTCCACAGCCGGGCCGTGCTCGCCGACGTCAGAGTCGTCTGGCCGCCGTCGGTCTTCGCCGAGAGCGAGGTCCTGGCCCATCGCGCGCAGGGCGAGGATGCGGCACTGCGCGTCATCTACGGCGGGATCACCGCCGCTGCCGGGGCACGCGAGGCCCCGGGCAGTCTGACCGCCGTGCGCGAGGGCGTGCTCGAGGCCCTGCGGCGCGCGTCGGAGGGCGCCGTGTGGGGAGGACTCGCCGCTCACGTCGGCATCGGCGGCGCCGCCCAGGTGGCCGACGCCCTGCTCGGCGTACTCGACAGGGAGCCGCTGCCCGGCCCCGCCCGGCCCCCGGCTCCGCGGACCCTCCAGGAAGGCATCGACGTACATGACTGAGCGTCAGCGCTATCTCTTCATCAGGATCCTGGAAGCCTGCAACGCGGACTGCTTCATGTGCGAGTTCGCGCTCTCCCGCGACACCTTCCGCTTCTCGCCGGAGGACTTCGCCGACCTGCTGCCCAAGGCCCGCGAGGCCGGAGTGGCGTACGTACGGTTCACCGGCGGCGAACCGCTCATGCACCGGGACGTCGTCGACCTCGTGCGGGCGGGCACGGAGGCGGGCATGAAGATGTCCCTGATCACCAACGGCATGATGCTGCCGAAGAAGGCCGCACGCCTCGCCGATGCGGGCCTCGCCCAGGTGATCGTCAGCCTCGACGGCGGATCGGCCGCGACGCACGACGTCTACCGGCGTTCCCCTGGCATGTTCGACAACGGCCTGCAGGGGCTGCGCGACGCCGCGGCCCTCGGCGTCCTGCCCCGGGTCAACACCGTGGTCGGGCCGCACAACTACACCGAGATGCCGCAGCTGCAGAAGGTCCTCACCGAGGCAGGCGTCAAGCAGTGGGAACTCTCCGCCCTGAAGCTGGAGCGCTCCATCACCTATCCCGACCCCGACCACGTCCGCGCGGTCTGCGACCCGATCTACGACGCCGACCCCGCCACCCACCTCGTGCCCCTGGGCAAGCGGTTCTACGGGGACACCCGCGAGGAGCAGGACCGCTACTTCGCCGAGTCGCTGACCCCGCGCGCCTCCGAGCCCCTGTGCCACGTCGTGGACGACGTGATCTACATCGACGGCAAGTACGGGCGCATGTACGCCTGCAGTTGCCTCCCGCACCGGGAGGGGGAAGACCTGGGCGGTGCCCCGCTGCGCGAAGGCGGCGCCATCCACCTGGACACCCCGGTCTTCCGCAGCCACGCGGACTTCTTCCGCGAGCGGGGCCCCGACATGTGCGGCGGCTGCTCCACCACGGCCGCCGGTTACAGCGACGACGTCGCGCGGCTCGGGACGGCGGCGCCGTGGCAGTACTGAGGCCCGGCGGGCCCGCCGCCCCGCAGCCGTCAGGGCCCGCCCCGCGCAGGGTGCTGCTCGTGACGCGGGACGAGGAACTCGACTCGCTGCTCGCCGGGCGGCGGATCGCCGCCCACCTGACGGACCTGGAGCCCACCGCGGGCGACGGGCCGCCGCCGGACGTGGCCCTGGTCTGCGACGACGATGCCGCCACCCGCCGGCTGCTCGACCTCGGTGTGCCGGTGGTGCGGCTGCGCTCGGGACACCGGACCACCGCCGACCCCGTGGTCGACGGCGCACTGCACCGGGTGCACCGTCCGGGATGGCTCCCGGGGCCGTGGCCCGCGACGCCGGGCGGCGCGCGCGCCACCGGGATGCTCGCCCCCGTACGGACGGCTCGCGGGCGGCAGCGCGGCGGCAGTCTGCTGCTGCTCTCGCTGTGGGGCGTACCGGCCGGGGAGGCGGACGCGTTCACCTCCGGGCCGCTGCGCGAGCTCGCCGCGGAGGCGGTGCGCCGCACACAGCGGTGCGAGGTGGTGTGCGACATGCGCGTCGAGAGTGTGCGTGCCACGCTCGAAGGGCTCGACGGCGTACGCGTCCGACGCGCCGCCGACACCGATGTCGACGCCCTGCACGCCGACGCCGAACTGCTCCTCGCCGCGCCCACCCTGGGCGCGGTGGCGCTCGCCCAGGCCCGTCGGGCGCCGCTCGCCTTCCTGCCGCCGCTCGGTGACGGCCAGCGTGACCTCGCCGACCGGGTGGCCCGCGTCGTCCCCGTCCCGGTGGCCGCCGATCCAGACGATCCGTCCCTCTGGTCCCCCGGGCAGCCGGGCGCACCGGACCCGTGGTCCGCGCTCGACGGCGCCGCGGACGACCTGCGGGGCGCCCAGCGCGTCGCCCGCACCCTGCGCCAACTCTCCCTCGCACCCCTGTGACAGGTCACTCACCCGCAGAACCTGGAGACACCATGCCCCGCACTCCTGGAGCCACAGACGCGGACCGCCACCCCCTACCGGACCGGCCGGGAATCCCCGAGGTCACCGAGGCGGAGTGGAACGACTGGCGCTGGCACATGCGCAAGCGTGTCACCAACGTCGACAAGGCACGGCAGTGGATCAACCTCACCGCCGACGAGGAACAGGCCATCGACAAGTCAGCGGGCAAGTACCGCTGGAGCGTCACTCCGTACTACGCGTCCCTCATGGACCCGGACGACCCCACCTGCCCCATCCGGCAGCAGGCCGTGCCCGCGCTCGGCGAGCTCGCGGAGTTCAGCGGCGCCGAGGTCGACCCCGTGGGCGACATGTTCTACCGGAAGACCAACCGGGTGGTGCACAAGTACCCGGACCGCGTGATCATGCTGATCACCGAGGCCTGCCCGGTCTACTGCCGGCACTGCACGCGCAAGTTCCACACCACCGACGTCGAGGGCAGTTACTTCCGCGACAACGAGGGCGAGTCCTTCGAGGAGGACCTGCGTTACATCGCCGAACACCCCGAGATCCGGGACGTGTTGCTCACCGGCGGCGACCCGCTCTCCTATCGCGACGGCAAGCTGGAGGAGATCATCTCGGGTCTGCGGGCGATCCCCAGCGTGGAGATCATCCGTATCGGCAGCCGCTTCCCCGTCCTGCTGCCCCAGCGCGTCACGGACGAGCTCTGCGAGATGCTCGCGCGCTACCACCCGGTCTGGCTGAACACGCACTTCAACCATCCGAAGGAGATCACCCCGGAGTCCGCGGCCGCGGTCGACCGGCTGCTGCGCCACGGCATCCCGGTGGGCAACCAGACCGTCCTCCTGCGCGGAGTCAACGACGACGTCACGACCATGCGCACCCTGATGACCGAGCTCCTGCGGATCAGGGTCAGGCCGTACTACCTCTACCACTGCGACAACGTCACCGGCGTGTCCCACTTCATGACCTCCATCGAGAAGGGCTGGGAAATCATGGAGGGCCTGCAGGGACACATCACCGGCTTCGGCGTACCGCAGTACGTGCTGACGACGAAGATCGGCAAGATCCCCATCGCCCAGCCGTACTTCTCCCGCGTGCCCGAAGGCCTGCTGCTCCGCAACTACCGAGGCCAGGAGATGGTCGTCGACGCCTCGGTGCACCCCATCACGGAGGCTGACGCGACATGACCCTCGACAAACGGCTCGGACTGCGCTTCCTCCCCTACGGCGCCAACTACCTCGACTGGCCCGACATGCACGAGCTGCGTGCCGCGATCGAGCACGGGGTCCTCTTCCGCTACCAGACGGAGACCGAGAGCGTCGCCTCGCGCCTGGAACGACGGGTCGGGGAGCGGCTCGGCGCCGGCCATGTGCTCGCGGTGCACAACTGCACGGAGGCGCTGCGCCTCGCCCTGGTCTCCACCCGCCCGCGCGTCGGTGACGTCGTGCACATACCCGCGGTCACGTTCGTCGCGGTGGCGGGCGCCGTCCTGTCCAGCGGCCTCATCCCGGTCCTGGTGGACGTCGACGAGTCGCTCTCTATGGACACCTCGCTGATCCCCGAGGGCGCCCAACGGGTCATCGTCGCCCACATGGAGGGCACGGTCGCGCCGCTGCCCGACGGCGTCCCGTACGTCATCGAGGACAGTGCCCAGGCGCTCGGCGCCACGTTCCCCGACGGGCGGCACACCGGGACCCGTGGGTACGCGGGCACCTTCAGCTTCCACCACAACAAGGTGCTGACCTCGGGGGAGGGCGGGCTGCTCGTCACGAACGACCCGGCCGCCTGGGAGACCATGCGCTGCTATCACGACCACGGCTCCGCACGGGTGCCAGGCCGCTATCCCACCTGGAACGAGGACGCCTACTACGGCGAGAACCTCGTCACCAGCGAGGAGGTCGCCGCCATCCAGTACCAGCAGTTCCGCCACCTCGACGAGGTGCTCTCCGGCCTGGAGCGCCACCACGCCATCGCCATGGAGGAGCTGCCCGACCGCGCCGGACTCGACATCCTGCCCAGAGCGGCGGGCGACGTGAAGATCAGCCTGCGATTCCGGTGCGAGAGCCGGGAGTTACGCGACGCGGCCGTGTCCGCGCTCACCGAGCGGTCCATCGCGAACTGGACGCTCAACAAGTATCTGCTGCCCGACCACCCCGTGGTCGCCGGACGGCGTTCCCTCTACGCCGACGGCTTCCCCTGGAACCTCGCCCCCGACACGACGCTCGCCCTCAGCCGCGACGGGTTCGCCCGCACCAGGGACCTCCTGGACCGCACCCTGTGCGTGCCGCTCTCACCGGAGCTCTCCGAGGCCGAACAGGTCCTCGCCGTCAAGGCGGTCCGCCAGGCGCTGGAGAGCGTGTGAACGCGCCGCCGGTGCTCCTGATGGCGGACGACCGCGCCTCCTCCTTCACCCGGTACGCCGTGGACGCCCTGCCCGGCCGCCTCGTCCTGCTGCGGTTCGCCTCAGCCCGCCAGGACCTCTCGGAGGCATACCTGCGCCAGACCGCGCACGTGCCCGCGTTCTGGGTGAACGAGAGCCTTCCACTGGAGGCCGAGGCGGCCCGCTACCGCGCCTGGGCCGCACAACTCCCCGCCGCGCCCACCCGGTTCTGCAACCCCTCCGAACCGCGCCAGGACATCGCCCAGCGCTTCGCCGCCCTGGCAGGGCTGCCCCACATGACGGAACGTCAGGTGAGCTGGGTGCGCGACAAGGCGGCGATGAAGGACAAGTTCCGTGAGCTGGGCCTGCTCACCGCCCGGTACGCGCGCGTCTCCACGGCGCGGGAGATCGAGGAGTTCGCCGCGCGGTGCGGCTGGCCCGTCGTGCTGAAGCCCGTGGACTCCTTCGCCTGCGTCGACACCTTCCGGCTCACCGGCCCCGGTCAACTGGCCGACGTGGCCCTGGAAGGCCGCTCCTGGCTGGTCGAGGAACACCTGGGCGGCACCGAGTGGGAGGTGTGCGCGCTCATCCACGCGGGCGAGGTGCTCGACGCGTGGCCGAGCGCGATGCCGTGCCGTCCGCTGGACATCGTCGACGGCGCGATGAACGCCAACATCAGTGTCGCCACCGACGAGGGCCCGCCGTTCGACCTGCGCGGCATGCTCCAGCGGATCGTCACCGGCATGGGGATCGACCACGGGTACGCGCACATGGAGTTCTTCGTCGTCGGGCACGAGCTGTACGCGGGGGAGATCGGGATCCGGCTCGCGGGCTGCGAGATCACCGCCAACCACGGGTACGCCTACGGCTTCGACGTGTTCGGCGCCACCCTCGACGTCCACCTCGGCCGCCGCCCCTTCCTCGACTACTCCGGGCGCCGCTGCGCGGGAGACCTGCTGCTGCCGCTGCCCGGCTCGGGGACCGTGCACCGCATCACCGCCGAGGAAGACCTGCTGCGGCTGCCCGGCGTGGTCAAGAGCGCCCTCAGATACCGCGAGGGGGACCTCGTGGAGGCACGCCGCGCCTCGCACAACGCGTCCGGATACGTCCACGTGACCGGAGAGTCGATCGCCGAGGTGGAAAAGCGCATGCGCGGCGTACTCGACGCCTTCACGATCGAAGTGATCACCCAGACACCGGCGGCCAGAACGCTGCAGCACTGAGTCACCCCTCGCCGCCCCGCAACGGGCCACCACGGAACAGGAACCATGGAATCGAAGCCGAACGGTCTTGCCCGCCGTCTCGCCGCCCTGCTCACCCGCCGCCAGATCGCGGGACCTGCCTGGTGGAGCGTGGTCTCCCGGCTGCCCGTCTACCTCATGTCCCTCGCCATGGTGCTCCTCGTGCGCGAACAGGGCGGCAGCTACGCCCAGGCCGGTCTGGTCTCCGCGCTCTACACCGTCGGCATGGCGCTCGGCAGCCCGCTCATCGCCCGCCGGATCGACCGGCAAGGCCGCAGGACCGTCCTGCTGCTGACCGGCGTCGGCTACCCGGCGGCGCTCACCGCGCTGGTGTGGGCGACCGAGCCGGGCGACTGGTCCCAGCCGGCCCTGGCGGTGCTCGCCGGCATCGCGCTGCCCCCGGCGAACGCCTGCATGCGGTCGCTGTGGGCGCGCCTGCCGCTGCGGGACGACGAGCGGGAGACCGCCTACTTGTGGGAGGCGCTGCTCACCGAAGTCCTGGTGATCGGGGCGCCGTTGATGCTCGCCGGGCTGATGCTGACCGGGTCCGCCGGAGCCGCGCTGACCACCGTCTCGGTGATCGGCGGCATCGGGGCGATCGGCCTCGCCTTCACCCGCGTACCCGCGGAGGTCGACGGCGAGACGGCGACGCCGGGCAAGGACGACGCGGGGGACGGGTCCGGCCGTGGCGGTCTCCTCGGCCCGCTGCGCTCCTCGCCGATGCTCGCGCTGACCGCCGTCATGGCCCTCAGTGCCGTGCCCGTCGGCCTGATGACGCTGGCCATCCCCGCCTTCGTCGACGACCACGGCTCACGGGGCAGCACCGGCCTGGTGTACGCCTGCTGGGGCATCGGCAGCGCTTTGGGAGCCCTGTGGCTGGGGCGCTCCCAGTCCGAGGTCGCGGTGCACCTGCGCTTCCCGCGCCTGGTGCTCGCCTTCGCCGTCGGCACGGGGCTTCCACTGCTCGCGACCTCCCAGCTCACCCTCGCGCTCGCGCTCGCGGTCGGCAGCGTGCCCATCGCGCTCGTCTCCGCCAGCGAGATGTCCCTGGTCAGCCTCCTCGCGGACAGCGGCTCCCTCACCGAGGCGTTCACCTGGGCGTCCCTGGCCACGGTGGTGGGGGACGCCCTGGGCCAGCAGGCGGGCGGGCTCCTCATGGAACCGGCGGGCCCACGGGGCGTCTTCGCCGCGGCCTTCGCCGCCGCACTCGCCGCCGCCCTGGTCGCCTTCGCCTGCCGGGGCCTGATGGGGCGCACGGCAGCCGTCCGCGTGCCCACCGAAGCGGGGGAGCGGTGACCGGAGGGGGAGCGGCCCGCGGGCCTCCGGCGATCCCGCTCCCGGACAGTCTCCCGCCCCACACGTCACTCCTCGCAGGGTCAGCGTAAGAAAACGCAGGTCAGCGTAAGAACACGAGGTAACGCTTCATGACATCCGCCGTCTCCCGACAGAGCCACGAGCCGTCGCGACCAGAGCCGGACAGCGCGCTGTTCGCTCCGGTGAAGTACGCCGATCTCGGCACGGCCGTACGGGAGTTCCTCGACGCGCCCGAGCGGACGCCGATCCCCGTACCGGTCGACGACCGGGACGATCTGGTGCACAGCGTGGCCCTGGCGTCGCGCCTCTACTCCGGAGTGCGGCGCCCGGCCCCCCTGGACTTCGGCGTCGTGCTCGGCCCCGCCGAACTGGCCGACGCCGTCGTGGACCTGGCCCGCCCGCTCGCCCGCGAGTGGCTCACCGAGGACGACCTCGCCGGCTTCCACGACCGGCCCCCGGGCACGCTCCTCCTGGTGGGCACCTACGCCCGGCTCAACCTCGACCCGGTGCGCCCGCTGCTCCTGGCCACCTACCGGGACGCCCGGCGGGGCCTGTCCCTGCTCAGCGGCCGCGACGGGACCTCGGTGGCGTGGAACATCGCCAAGCAGTACGCCCACATCCCGGCGGACCTCGAAGCGCTCGGCCTGTTCACGGACACCGACCGGCCGCCGCGGCTTCCCGGGGTCAAGGTCTTCGACGACCGCGACTTCGAACGGCACGACATCCAGTCCGAGATCCTCGGCACCCGGTGGCGCCGCGTCGTCTTCCAGGGCCACGGCAAGGACGACAGCATCAACCTCGGCGAGTTCACCATCTGCGGCCTGAACCAGACCGCGACCGCGGAGCCCGGCGTCCTGGCTCCTCGGTGCGCCTACGGGCTGCCCTGCTACAAACCCGAGGACAAGCTCGTCCCGCTCAACAAGGTCGAGGCGGCGGAGCTGGTCCTCAGCGCCTGCAACAGCGGCCCGCTCGCCGACCTCGCGCTCTACGACCCCAAGTACCAGCTCCTGCTCAACGCCCTCGACAGCCCCGCACGCACGATCGTGTCCGCCGTCTCGGTGCACGACTCCGACCGGCCCGAGAACGTCGCCTGGATGCGCGCCGCCGCCAGCGGGGCGGACTCCGTGGACACCCTCAACGCCAGCCTGGCGGGCTCACATCCGTACCCCGCGTTCATGCGCTTCGGGCTGCCGGGACAGCCACAGGACACCCCGGCACCGCCGCCGCCCTCCGACCACGCCCCCGACCCGCTGGTCCTCACGGTCGGCCGGCGGCTGTCCGCGCTGCTCACGTCGGACCTGCTGCCGCACAACCACAGCCTGCGCCCGCGCCTGGGCAAACTCGCCCGCAAGGTGGACCTCCTGGTGGCCCGACCCACCCACCTCGCCGACCAGTCGCCCGAGGAGATCCGCTCGTCCCTCTCGGCGGACCTGCAGTCCCTCGACCACGTGATCGCCGGGCAGGTCTCGGAGAACCCCGAGGACGAGATCATGAACTACCCCGCCCACTTCGGTGACCGCAGCTCACTGGACCCCGACGTCCACGAGGTGGTCTGCCACTGCGGCCGCCCCGCCCAGGAGTTCGCCCGCCGAGGACTGCTCCCGCACATCCTCGACACCCTGTGCGTGGTGTGCATGCGCTGCGGTGACGTCACCTTCCGCGTCCCCGACGCGCCCCAACTCCTCGCCTACGCAGCCGACGAGGTGGAACAGGGCGGCGTGCTCGAAGTGCGCGCCTCTCTCACCGCGGCCCGGCCCGGCCCCGTACGGCTCGGTCTGTTCCTGCCGAGCTATCTGCGCGACGACACCACCGTGGAGCCCGAGCGGATCAAGGTGCGGGGCTCCGACGACCGCGCGAGGGACGTCGTGTTCACGGTGCGGTTCGCGCCCGACACCGCCCCGCAGGCCTACTACTTCACGGTTTTCGCCGTGCAGGACCTCGCTGTCTCCACCGCCCGGCGGCACTTCGGCGTCGTCCCGGGCCATGACTGAAAAGGCGCCCCGACCACCCCGGCACCCCCACGACGAAGGACGGAAGTCATGGAGAAGACCCCCGAGAAGACCCACGGCACGACCCCCGCACCGGACATCCAGCTCATCGACCACGACGGCGAGGTGACCCTGAGCATCGGCGGTGAACAGGCCATGCAGGCCTGGGAACGCGACCTGATGTGGGCCAGCGCCGACCTGCTCTGCCGCCACGGCAAGGACTTCTACGAGGTGGGCCTCGGCCTCGGACTCTCGGCCCTGCGCATCGCCGAGAACCCCGCCACCCGCAGCCACACCGTCCTCGAACTCTTCGGCGAGGTCGAAGACCTCTTCCGCGAGCAGCACCCGAAGCTCCCCGGCACGCTCTCCATCGAGCGGGGCAACTTCTTCGAGCGGGTCTTCGATCTGGAGACGGAGAGCATCGACGGCATGTTCTTCGACCCCGCGCTCGACATGGAGGTGTGGAAGGACGAGGAACTGTGGAGCAAGGCCATGCCGGAGGTCGTCCGCGCGCTGCGCCCCGGCGGGGTGTTCATCCCCTTCTTCAGCACCAAGCCCGAGCTGCGATGGCAGTACGTCAAGCACTTCCGCACCATCCGCGTGGAGCGCCACCCGTACACCGCGTACGACACCACCGAATACACCTACGGCACCTCGGGTGACGCGTACATCCAGTGCTTCTACAAGGACTGACGGGGGTCACGTGCACAGCGCCTACGAAACCGTCGAGGACGCCTACCTGACGGAGTTACGGAGCACCTACCTCGGCGCGCCCTTCCGCAACGCCCCGCGCGGCTTTCCCAGCCGTGAGCGACTGGGCGCCGGATTCCTGGTCCGCCGCCCCGTCCAGCGGCAGGTCGCGCTGCCGGCCCGCAGGTCCAACCTGGTCTTCAACTTCGCCGAGGCCCTCTGGTACCTGTCCGGTTCGGCCGACCTGGCGCTCGTCGCCCACTACGCGCCGAGCATCCGCAAGTACTCGTCCGACGGTGCCACCCTGACCGGCACCGCCTATGGGCCACGGATATTCGACTACCGGGGGACAGGGCTCGACCAGTGGCGCAGCGTCATCGACGTCCTGGCGGAGGACCCCGACAGCAAACGCGCGGTCGTGCAGATCTTCCACCCGGGCGAGCTGCGCGAACCGGGCAACATCGACGTCGCGTGCACCCTCGCCCTGCAGTTCATGCTCCGCGAGGGGAAGCTGCACGCCGTCGGCTACATGCGGGCCAACGACGCCTACCGCGGCATGGTCAGCGACGTCTTCTCCTTCACCTTCCTCCTGGAGATGCTCGCCGGGCAGCTGGGTGTCGGGGTCGGGAGCTACGTCCACCAGGTGGGCTCCCTGCACGTGTACGACAGTGACGCCCCGCTCGTGGAACGCGTCCTGCGGGAGGGCGCGGACCACCCGGACCCGGAGCCGTTCCCCGCGATGCCCGCCGGGGACAACTGGCCGCACGTACGCGAAGTGCTGCGGATCGAGGCGCGACTGCGCACCGACCGGCTGCGGCTCGGCCCCGCCGCGCTGCGCGCCCTGGACCTGCCCCGCTACTGGCAGGACGTGACCGGGCTCTTCGAGCTGCACCGTCAACTGACCTTCGAGCGCGAGACGGACCGTGAGCTGCTCGACGAACTCCCGCCCCTGTACCGCCGCATGATGCTGTCCCGCTGGCCCCGTACCGCTGCCGACCAGGAGGTCTCCGCATGACGATGACACCCGCCCGTGAGCTCGCCGGTGAGCTCGGCGTCGACACCCTGTTCCTCGCAGGCCCCTTCCTCCAGCTGCTCGACCCGATGACCGGTGAGATGCCGTCGGGGACGCGGGCGCCCTTCGCCTCCTTGATCGAGCACTTCGAGGGGCACGGGTTCAGTGTGCACAACGCGCACCGCCGTGAGGCGTGGGGCGCGGAGCTGATGTCGCCCGACCAGTGCACCCCGCTCGACCAGGAGGAGATCCGCAAGGCCGACGTGTTCGTGGCCTTCCCCGGGCTCCCCGCCTCTCCCGGCACGCACATAGAGATGGGCTGGGCCAGCGCCTTCGACAAACCGATCGTGCTGCTCCTGGAGGAGGGCCAGGAGTACGCGTTCCTCGTCCGCGGGCTGCACGCGGTCGCGACGGTCGAGTACGTCGTCTTCAGCGACCTGGAGTCGTCGCTTCCCGCCATCGACGCGGCGGTACGGCGTGCGGTGGCGCGACAGCGGGAGGCGCAGGACCGGAGCCGCTGAGAAGCGGAGCCCCCGTCGGCCGGCCGACGGGGGCTCCCCGGCCTCGCCGTCGTGAGAGGCACCGGGGAAGCCGCGGGTTTACGGTGAATCCGTGGGGAACCCGATCCCCCTCTGCACGTCGAGACGCGGGAGGCGAACCGTCCATGGCGATCGCGACCTACACCCTGGTTGCGCTGGACTGCCCCGAGCCCGAGCCGTTGGCCCGCTTCTACCAAGCGGTGCTCGGCGGCGAGATCCGGCAGTACGACGACGACTGGTACGACCTGTACGCCACGGGCGACGCCCGGATCTCCTTCCAGCGCGCACCGGACCACCGCCCGCCCAAGTGGCCGCAGGCGGAGTCCGATTCGCAGCAGCTGCACCTCGACTTCACCGTCTCCGACATGGAGAAGGCGCACGACGAGGTGCTCGCTGTCGGGGCGACGCCGCTCGACCTCGACGACCAGGGAGGCAAGCGGGGCTGGCGGGTCTACGCCGACCCGGCGGGCCACCCCTTCTGCCTCTGCCAGGACTGACGCCTTCAGGAGGCTTTGCGCCGCCGTGCCCCGCCCAGGGCCTTGACCAGCTCTTTCCGGTTCATGGACGAGCGGCCGGGGATGCCGGCGTCGGTGGCCAGCCGGTAGAGCTCGGTCTTGGTCAGATCGTCGAGCGACGCGTCGGACGACGCAGCAGGCTTCTTCGCCCGGTCCACGCTGGCCTTCAAGGCGTCCATGAGGTCGACGACATTGGTCGACTTCGCCGGGGGCTCCGCCTTCTCGACCTCCTCGCCCTTGCGCTTGGCGTCGATGAGGGCGGTCACCCGCTCCTGGTAGGTGTCGTGGAAGTCGTCGGGATTCCAGTCGATGTGCAGCGTGTCCACGAGTTGGCGTGCCATCTTGAGCTCGCGGTCGGTGACCTTCGTCTTCTGGGGCAGGCCGTCGATCTCCTCGCGCGGGTCACGGATCTCGTCGGCCCAGTGGAGGGTGTGCAGCGTCAGGATGCCGCCTTCGGCCTTCACCGCGACCAGATACTGGTGGTTGCGCATCACGAAGGTGGCGATCCCGGCTCTGTCCGCCTCGGCGAGTGCCTTCTCGAGCAGGGCGTAGACCTTGGTGTACTCCTTGCCCTTGGGGCCCAGGTAGTACGTCTTGTCGAAGAAGACCGGCTCGATCTGCGACAGGTCGACGAAACCCGTGATCTCCAGCGTCTTGGAGCGTCCGGGCGCGATGTCGTCCAGCTCGTCCGGCTCGACCAGGACGTACTCGTCGCCGTCGTCGAAGGCCTTGACGATCTCGTCGAGCGGGACCTCGTCGCCGGTGCGTTCGTTCACCCGTTTGTTGCGCACCCGGTCGGACGTGCCGCGCTGCAGCTGGTGGAAGCGGACGGTGTGGCTGTCCGTGGCGGTGAACATCTGGACGGGCAGGGAGACCAGGCCGAAGGTCACGGTTCCGCTCCACACCGGACGCGCCATGTCTGCGTCACCCCTTTCCGTCTCCCCTCACTGCACACCGGCGCGTGGCTCGCCGCATCCCGGGGCCGGGGTCACGTGACGCGTCAGGCGGAGTCGCGGGCGCCCTGGGCGAGCTTCCGGTCGAGGGCGGCCCGGACGAGTGCCGCGGCGGTCACCCCCGGCTTCTCGTCGCCCGCGAGCCGCAACAGCGCCGAGGTGTCCCGGGGCAGTCCGAGGCGCTCGGCTCCTTGCAGCACCTTGGCGTCGAAGCGGGGTGCGTACTCGGTCCACACGTCCTGCACCTCGCGCAGGAAGATGTCCGCACCGGTGGGCCCGAGGCCCGGCACCTCACGCAGCAGGCGTGTCAAGTGCGCCGCGTCGCCGTCGGCCCGTTCCCGCATCCGGCGCAGGTCCCCGCCCCATTCGTCCAGCACGAGACGGGCGCCGTCGCCGAGCTGGGTCGCGGTCCGTTCGTCATAGCGCCGGTAGCCGCCGCGCCCCAGGGCGTCGACCCGCTGCTGCCAGGTGGCGTCGGCCATCTGGCGCGGACCGCGCATCCCCGCCTCGTACAGCGCGCGGCTGCTCGCCACCGCAACGGATGCCCGGATCCGGGCGCTGAGCAGGCACGACAGGACGAGCGTGCGATAGAGCGGCTGGGGGGTGTCGGCGACCTTGATGCCCGCCTCCGCCGCGTACGTCCGTCCCGATGTCCTGAGCAGTTCCCGCATCACAGCCTTCTGGCCGGCCATGTCTCCCCTTCCTCGTTCAGTGCTGTGGGCCGTCGTGGTCCCGGTGGCGGTGGTGCGGGGCCGTGAGGACGGCCAGGGCCAGCAGAGCCAGGATCGCGAAGAGGAGCGCGAGGCCCGCCAGGGCCCACGGGCTGGGCGGGTCGCCGCTCAGGGAACGCGTCGCCCACACCCCGAAGAGCACGGCGAGCGCCAGAAAGAGCGGCGTGTAGAGGCAGGTGAGCAGATGGCGCAGGCGACGGGCCCGGTGTGTCTCCGGGAGCGGGCGCCCGCGACGGCCGATGTGTACGCCTTTCATGGCCGCCTCCAGCAGCTGAGGGCGCAGGCTGCCGTTGGTCCTTGACACGCTCCAGGATAGTCCTGGCCGAGCGCGGTCCCGGCTTCACGCGGGATGGCCGGGGGAGAGGTCGGAGACGTCGCTCAGGCGGAGCAGTTTCTCGTGCGGCGGCGGGTCCGCGCCCGCCTCCACCGGGGTGAGATGAAAGCCCACGTGATCTCCTCCGTCGGCGTGCCGCTCGACCTTGCCGACATACCAGGCGCAGGAGTCCGTGAGCACGGGAGTCCCGCCCGCGCGGGGCTCCCACCGCACCCGGGCGAACTTGTCGACGCGCTTGCCGCACTCGCCGCCGAACAGCTGCGCCAGGTGATGCTGATCGCGCCTGAGGAGATGCACGCCGAGGAACTCCGCTTCGCGGGCCACCTCGTACGTGTGGTTGGCCCGGGACAGCCACACCACGAAGCGAGGCGGCTCCAGCGAGCACTGCGAGGCGAAGCCGACCAGGCAGCCGGCCGGCGCGTCATCGGCGCCCGCCGCCGTCACCACGTACATCGGGTAGTCGAGCCGGTCGGTGAATCCGTCCACAGCCACCAAAGCGACAACCTTTCCTGGGCTCCTGGGGGACCGGTGGGGCGCCGGACGAGTACCCCGGACGCGGAATCCCAGTGGTCGGGCGACCGCGTCGCACGCACCACCGAGGGGCGCACCCAAGCGCTTGGGTGCGCCCCTCGGGGCCATGCACGGTCCGGCGTCAGACCAGGTCGTCGTCCATGTTCGGACGACGCTGGGCGCGCTCGTCGCCCTGCTCACGCTCCTGCTGGCGGTGCTGGCCCGGCTGTGCGGGGTCCTGGTCGCGACGGCCCCGCTGCGGGGGCTCCTGCCGGGCGGGGGCCTGACGGGACGGGTCGGCGGACCGCTTTTGCTTGCCCATGAGTTCACTCCTGGTGAGGGCGGATTGGTCTTCTCCAGCGTGACACGCCCGGTAACCCTGCGCATATCGAACAGATGCGGAGCGTGATAATGCCAGGTGAGGCCCGGTGTCGAGGTCAGGTCACGTCGGTCACCCGCCAGCGCTGGTTGGCGCCGGAGTTCGGTGTCCACGCCGTGACGGCCGCTCCGTCGTGCGTGGCCTGGCCGCCGACCTCGAGAAGCCTGCCCGTGGCGGCGTTGACGAGGGTCCATGTGCCGTCACCGGTCGTGGACATGATCCACTGGGCGGCCTTGCCGCGGGGGCCGGTGTCGGCCTCGACCACCGGGACACCGTCACGGACGGCCAGCCGTTTGCCCTCGGCGGGGCTGGTGAAGACGTACCGCCGCTGATTGCCGGTGTCCCCGCTGATCTGCCGCAGCCGCCAGTGCCGGTCCGCCGTGTCCGCGGCCGACTTGATGACGAGGCCGGTGCCGTCGTCGGCGACCGTGAGTTCCTTGCCGCTCTGGACGCCGGTCAGCTCGTACGTGTGGTTCTTCCGCAGCAGTGCGGCGTCCTTCGCGACTCCGGAGACCCCTTTGACGAGGAAGGACGTCACCGACTGCGCGGGCACCTCCAAGGTGGCCTTCTTGCCGCGGACGTCGACGGCGTCCTGCCGTTCGAGCTTGCCCTCGGCGCTGGTCACCACGGGCGTGACGGTGGCCTTGCCGCTCACGTGACCGAACTTGGAGAGGTCGACCGTGACCGAACGCGCGGCGGCCGAGCTGTTGACGTGGACGACCGTCGCCCCGTCGCCCTTGCGGGTCACGGCGGCGGCGCTCGACGTGTCGTCGACCTTGACCAGCCGGTCGCCGGGCCTGATGAAGTGGGTGAAGTTGCGGGCCGTGTCGAACTTGGTGTTCGTCCGGACCGGGCAGGTCTCCAGGGTGTCCTCGGAGGTGCAGCTGAACGGCAGCTGGATGCTGCCCCAGTTGCCGCCCTTGGTGGACTCGCCGCCGGGCTTCATGTTGTCGTAGTCCTCGACCGGCTGCCAGAACACCCAGGCCTTCGGCTCCAGTTCGCGCAGGTCGTCGACCATCCGCTGGGCCATGCCAAGGCCCGGCCGCATGTCGTCGAAGTCCTGCCCGTCACCCCAGTCGCCCTCGACCTCGCTCATCCACAGCGGCTTGTCCTCGGCCTTGGCCAGGTCGCGCACGCTGGTGCGGCCGTCCGTGCCGTAGGTGTGGACGTTCATCTGGCCGACGGCGTCCCTGACCGCGCGCGGATAGGAGTTCCAGTTCCGCGTGAAGATGGTGGGGTTGGTCTCGTCCATCGCGGCGATCTCCGTGCCGCTGCGGGACTTCCTGAGCGCCGGGCCGAGGGCGCTGATCACCTTCTGCTGGAGCTCGGGGCCGATGTGGGCCCCTTCCTGACGGCCGCCGACCGGCTCGCCGTCCGCTCCCAGGCGGGTTCCCCAGTAGTCGGTGTTGGGTTCGTTGAAGGGGTCGAGGGTGTCGACCTTGATGCCGTGCGCCTTCTCGAGCCGCTTGGTCGCGCCCACCAGGTAGGAGGCGAAGTCGTCGACCGACTCGGTCTTGAGCTGGTCCTCGCTCGCGTCGAAGCCGCCCGAGACGTAACCGCTCCTGGTCATGAACCAGGGCGGCGAATTGCTGAAGGTCTCCCAGTGGTCGACGTCGTCCTTGATCCGGTCGACCCACCAGCGCTGGGTGGCGTCGGCCTTGGGGTTCCAGTCGGCCGGGTCCGTGGCGCTCCACCAGTCGGTGTCCTCGCGCGTGGTGCCCGCCGGTGCCTTCCACCAGCCCTCGACCGCGCCGCCGGGGCGCAGATAGTCCTTGACGTCGGGGGCGTTGCCGCCGCCGATGTTGTAGCGGGCGATGTTGAGGCCGAGCCCTTCGTCACCGAAGAGCAGCTCCGCGAGCTTCTCGCGTATCTCCTTCGGATAGTCGCCGGTGGCGTTCGCGAACCAGACCAGGCTCGTGCCCCAGCCCTCGAACTTCTCGTGCTGGTAGGAGGGGTCGGGCCGTACGGTGACGGCCGCGGAGGCGGCCGCCGCGGCCGGCTGTGACGGGACGGTGAGCAGGGCCGCTCCGGTGGCCAGGGCGGTGCTGCCGACGACGCCGATGAGTCGCCTTGTACGGGTTCTCGTGCGGATACGGGGTGCCAACGTGTGCTCCCAACGCAGGTGCGCTCGGGGGCGTGCCGTGCCGCGTCAGGGCAGGACGGCACGCCCCGTGGACGGGGTGGCGCTGAACAGGAGTGGGGTCAGGGGCTGGGCTGTCGCAGGACGGCGACTTCCCTGGGGGACAGGACGAGGCCGCCGTGTTCGTCCGCGGTGTCCGGGGTGTCGCCGACGAGGATCTCGCCGGTCAGGCCGGGCAGCGGCACCGTCTCGTCGGTCCGGTTGACCAAAAAGAGATAGCGGCTCTCGGTGTCGCGGCGCACGGCCAGTTCGACGCGGCCGTGTGCGGGGGCGGGCAGTTCGCTCTCGACGCCGGCCGCGGCGAGGAGCT
Source organism: Streptomyces sp. NPDC051214 (assembly GCF_040682375.1). NCBI lineage: Bacteria > Bacillati > Actinomycetota > Actinomycetes > Kitasatosporales > Streptomycetaceae > Streptomyces > Streptomyces sp. NPDC051214. The sequence goes on along the minus strand of NZ_JBFBAT010000008.1, from coordinate 44,048 downwards.
CCGGCAGCAGGACGGTGAGGCCGTCCGCGCCGAGCCGGGTGGAGACGTACGCGGCCGAACCGCGGCCCGCGGCCCGGCGGGTGACGGCGGGACGCCCGGCGTAGGCACCGCTGCGGTAGTGGGCGAGCACCTGCACCTCCGGTCCCGTGACGGTGATCCGGTCGGTCCACACCGTGCCTGTGGTGGCGTTGTCCAGGGTGACCGTGTCGTCGGCGAGCAGCGGCCCGAACTCCTCGACACGGATGCCGAGCAGCTCGCGCAGCGCCCCCGGATAGCCGCCGAGCCAGATGTGGTCGTTCTCGTCGACGATGCCGGAGAAGTAGGTCGTGACCAGATGGCCGCCGCCCTCGGCATAACGCGTGAGCTCCTTGGCGAGCGCCTCGGGGACCACGTGCAGCACGGGCGCGATCAGGACGTCGTACGAGGTGATGTCGGTGCGGGTGGTGACGATGTCGGCGCGGATGCCGAGGGCGAGGAGCGCGGAGTACCAGTCGAGCGCCTCCTGGTGGTAGTCGAGACGGGAGGTGGGGTGGGAGTCCTGCTCGCTCGCCCACCACGAGTCCCAGTCGAAGAGGACGGCCACGCGCGCCGGTTCGCGCACCGCCCCCGCGACGGGCGTCAGCGCCTTCAGGGTCTGCCCCAGAGCGCTCACCGCGCGGAACACCTCACTGTCGGCGCCGGCGTGCGGCACCATCGCCGAGTGGTACTTCTCGGCACCGGCCGCCGACTGGCGCCACTGGAAGAAGCACACCGCGTCGGCGCCGTGCGCGACGTGCAGCAGGGAGTCGCGGGCCAGGTCACCCTCGCGCTTGGCCAGGTTGACGGGCTGCCAGTTGACGGCGCTGGTGGAGTGCTCCATCAGGAACCACGGGCGGTGGCCCGCCACGGAACTGGTGAGGTTGGCGGAGAAGGACAGCTCGTCCCGGGCCTGCGGTCCCGGCACGACGTAGTGGTCGTTCGAGACGAAGTCGATCTCGCCGGCCCAGTCGGCGTAGTCCATGCCCTTGGTGCCGCCCATCACCATGAAGTTCGTGGTGACGGGCACCTCCGGGGTGAGCTCGCGCAGCACGTCACGCTCCGCGCGCAGATACTCCTTGAGCGTGTCCGAGGAGAACCGCTTGAAGTCCAGCTGCTGCGTGGGATTCGGATGCGACGCCGCGAGCCGCGGCGGCAGGATCTGCTCCCAGTCGCTGTAGCGCTGCGCCCAAAAGGCCGTTCCCCAGGCGTGGTTGAGGCCGTCGAGGGTGGTGTAGCGGGTGCGCAGCCAGTCGCGGAAGGCGCGGGCCGCGTCGTCGGAGTAGTCGTAGACGTTGTGGCAGCCCAGCTCGTTGGAGACGTGCCAGGCCACGAGCGCCGGGTGAGCGGCGTAACGCAGTGCCATCGCGCGCACCAGGCGCAGCGCGTGCTCCCGGAAGACGGGGGAGCTCGGCCGCCAGTGCTGCCGCGCCCCCGGCCACACCGTCTCACCGGAGGCGGTCACCGGGAGGATCTCCGGGTGCGCCGCGGTGAGCCAGGGCGGCGGGGACGCGGTGGCGGTGGCCAGGTCGACCCCGATGCCGCCCGCGTGCAGGAGGTCCATGACCTCGTCGAGCCACGCGAAGTCCCAGGTGTCCGCGTCCGGTTGGATGCGGGCCCAGGAGAAGATCCCCACGGAGACGATGTTGACGCCGGCCTCGCGCATCAGCCGGACGTCCTCCTCCCAGACCGCGCGCGGCCACTGCTCGGGGTTGTAGTCGGCGCCGTACGCGAGCCGGGGGGAGGTGTCACCGTCCGGTCCGCGCAGCAGCCGGGACGGGAGGGTGGGGGGCATGGTGGTCCTTCCGGTGTGGTGCTCGGGGGCGATCGTGAGGTGCGGGGTGCGGTCCGGGCCGCGTCACTTCTGGATGCTGAAGCCCTGCTCGGAGCCGTACTTGACGGAGGCGTCCTGCCAGGACTTCAGGCCCTTGGACAGGGGGGTGCCGGAGACGTAGGCCTTGCCCGCGGTGTCGTTGAAGATCGAGTTGGCGTACACCTGGTAGGGCAGGTAGCTCCAGTCGTCGGCGACGTTGGCCGCGGACTCGGCGAAGACCTTGTTGGCCTTCTGGCCGCCGAAGTACGGGAACTCGGTGTTCTGGAACGCCTTGGACTCCAGGTCCTTGGTGGTCGCCGGGAAGGCGCCTTCCTTGATGCGGGTCTGCACGCCCTTGCCGGAGTTGGCGTACTCGACGAAGGCGTACGCGAGTTCCTTGTTCTTGCCGAGCTCCGGCAGGGCGAGCGAACTGCCGCCGTTCTCGGCGCTCGCCTTGTCGCCCGCGGTCCACTGCGGCAGGGGAGCCGCGCGCCAGTCGCCGGATGCCTCCTTCACGCCCGAGGCGAAGTTGGCGGGCATCCAGGCGCCGGTGGGCAGGGTCGCGATGGTGCCGTCACCGAAGGACTTGTACCACTCGTCGGTCCAGGGGTTGATCGGTGCGACCAGCTTCTCGTCGATGAGCTTCTGCCAGGTCTCGGTGTAGGCGCGGGCGCCCTTGTCGGAGAAGTCGATGCCCACCTTCGTGCCGTCGACCTTGTAGGGACGCGACCCTGCCTGCCACAGCAGGCTGGTGGTCAGGCCCGCGTCTCCCGTGTCACTGGTGATGTAGGCCTTCGGGTCGGCCTTGTGCAGCTTGCGGGCCGCCTGGAGGTACGCGTCCCAGGTCGTCGGCACCTTGATCTTGTGCTTGTCGAAGACCTTCTTGTTGTAGAAGAGGGCCATGGGGCCGGAGTCCATCGGCAGGGCGTAGACGCCGTCGCCGGACTTCACCGCGTTCCAGGGGCCCGGTGAGTAGGACTTGCCGAGCTTGTCCGCGCCGAAGGGGGTCAGGTCGGTGATGTCCTTGGTCAGGGCGTACTGACCCAGCGCGTAGTACTCGACCTGGGCGACGTCGGGGACGCCCTTCTTCGCCGAGATGGCGTTCTGCAGGGCCGTGTACTGGTCCTTGTTGGTGCCCGCGTTCACCAACTCGACGTCCACGGCCGGGTGTTCCTTCTCGAAGTCGGTGACGACCTTCTTCAGGGTGGGCTCCCAGGCCCACACCTTGACCTTGCCGCCCTTCTTCAGGGCCGCCTCGATGTCCGCCGACGAGACCTGCTTCTGGTCGGATCCGTCGTCGTCGGAGCCGCCGCAGGCGGTCGCCCCCAGGGCGAGGGCGCAGACGAGACCTATGCCGCGCAGCAGGCGGCGGGTGTTCTGGGGCATGGCGATGCTTCCACTTCTTCGTGGTCCACAAGGGCGAACGGGGCGGACATAGGCGGGTGACGCGGGGTCAACTGGCGTGCGGGCGCTACTCCTTGACGCTTCCGGCGGCGAGCCCGGACTGCCAGTACTTCTGGAGCAGCAGGAACGCGGCGATCAGTGGCAGGACGGTGATCAGCGAGCCGGTGATCACGAGATGGAAGACGGGATCGCCGCCCGCTGTCGCGGCCTGGGCGTTCCAGCTGTCGAGGCCCAGGGTCAGCGGGTACCAGTCCGGGTCCTTGAGCATGATCAGCGGCAGGAAGTAGTTGTTCCAGGTCGCGACCATCGTGAAGAGCAGGACGGTCACGGTGCCCGGTGCGAGCAGCGGCAGGGCCACCTGGAAGAAGGTGCGCAGCTCGCTCGCCCCGTCGATACGAGCGGCCTCCATCAGCTCGGCGGGAATGGCCTCGGTGGCGAACACCCACATCAGATACAGGCCGAAGGGCGAGATGAGCGAGGGGATCAGGACGGCCCAGGGGGTGTCGGTCAGGCCCATCTTGCTGAACATCAGGAAGGTGGGCACCGCCAGGGCCGTGCCCGGTACGGCGACGGCGCCGATGACGACGGCGAAGACGCCGCGCTTGCCGGGGAAGTCGAACTTCGCGAGGGCGTAGCCGCCCAGGACCGCGAGGAAGGTGGCGCCCCCGGCGCCGACCACGACGTAGAGCAGCGTGTTCAGGAACCAGCGGGTGAAGACGCCGTCGTCGTACGTGAACGTCGAGCTGATGTTGTCCCACAGGGCGAACTCCCCGCCGAACCACAGGCCGAACGAACCGGCGAGACCCTCCTGGGTCTTGGTGGCGCTGATGACCAGCCACAGCAGGGGTATCAGGCTGTAGAGCAGGACCAGGCCGGTGAGCACGGTGAGCAGGACGCTGCGCCGGGGACGGCCCGCGGTGTGCCGCCGGGAGGTGCGGACGCGCGGCGTCCGCAGCCGGGGTGCGGCGCCCGGGGCGCGGGCGGGTGCGGAGGCGGTCGGGGGAGCGGTGGTGACGGGGCTGCTCGGTCCGGTCATCGGGTCACGCTCCCTTGCGCATGCCGCGCAGCTGGACGACGTAGGCGATGACCATGGTGATCAGGCCCATGACGATGGCGACCGTCGCGGAGTAGTTCTGCTGCTGGCCCGAGAACGACAGCGAGTACGTGTAGAGGTTGGGGGTGTAGTCGGTGGTGATGGCGTTGGGCGCGAGGTTTTGCAGGATGCTCGGCTCGTTGAACAGCTGGAAGCTGCCGATGATCGAGAAGATCGTCGCGATGATCAGGGCGCCGCGGATCGCGGGGAGTTTGATGGCCGTGATCACCCGGATCTGACCGGCACCGTCGATCTCCGCGGCCTCGTACAGCGAGTGCGGGATGACGCGGAGCGCGGAGTAGAAGATCAGCATGTTGTAGCCCACGAACTCCCAGGTGACGATGTTGCCGATCGACGCGAGGACCAGGTCGGGCGAGAGCGGGTCGGGCAGCGTGACGCCCAAGGCGTCGTTGATGTCGCCCACGAGCCCGAAGCGGGTGCCGTACATGAAGCCCCACATCAGCGAGGCCACCACGGCGGGCACGGCGTAGGGCAGGAAGACCGAGATCCGGAAGAAGTCCTTGCCGTAGAGGCGGCCGCTGTCCAGGGCGAGGGCCACCAGCAGGGCGATACCCAGCATGATCGGGACCTGCACCGCGAGGAACAGAGAGACCCGGCCCAGGGCCGCCCAGAACTGGCCGTCAGCCAGGGCCTGTTGGTAGTTGTCCAGGCCGACGAACGTGGTGCCGCCGATGAGCTGGTCGCGGAAGAGGCTCAGATAGACGGAGTAGGCGAGGGGAGCGAGGAAGACCAGGGCGAACACCGCCACGAAGGGGCCGATGAACCCCCAGCCCGTCCAGGAACGGCGGGTCCCCGGTGACGGGGGCCGGGCCGCGCGCCGCTCGGCGGCCCGTTGCAGGTGAAGCGTCGTCATGTCGTTCCTCGCTCGTCCATCTCGCTCGTCCGTCTCGGAGCAGGCGTCACGTGGCGCGATGTTTGCGTAAACATCGCGCTGCGGCAAGGGCGGGGGCCAAGCAGCGCGGGTGTTATGTTTACGTAAACATTCGGTGGCGGAATGTCTACACTGCCCCGATGGCGACGGTCAAGGGTCGTCCGGGAAGACCGGGACACACGCGGCGAGGGAGACAGTGACAGCACCACGGAACACTTCGGTGAGCGGCACCCCGGGCGGACGGGAGCGGGCCGCGCGCCGCGGGCAGAGCGCGTCCATGGCCGACGTGGCCCGGCTCGCCGGCGTCTCCTCGCAGACCGTCTCCCGCGTCTCCAACGGATTCCCGGGCGTCAACGAAGAGACCCGGCAGCAGGTGCTCGCCGCCATGAAGGAACTCGGCTACCGGCCCAACAGCGCGGCCCGCGCCCTCAAGCGCGGCGAGTTCCGCACCATCGGCCTGATCACCTTCACCCTCTCCACCACCGGCAACGTACGCACCATCGACGCGATCGCCACCTCCGCCGCACAGGAGGGGTACGCCGTCACCCTGCTCCCCGTCGCCGTCCCCACCCAGGACGAGGTGCGCGGCGCCTTCTCCCGGCTCGGGGAACTCGCCGTCGACGCCGTCATCGTCATCATGGAGAAACACCTCCTCGACGCGGCGGCCCTCTCCCTGCCGCCCCACGTCCAGGTCGTCGTGGCCGACTCGGACGCCGGGGACCGCTACACCGTGGTCGACACCGACCAGGCGGGCGGCACCCGCGACGCCGTACGGCACCTGCTCGACCTCGGCCACCGCACCGTCTGGCACCTCGCCGGGCCCGAGGACTCCTACGCCGCGCAACGCCGCGCCGACGCCTGGCAGACGACGCTCGAAGCGGCCGGCCGCACCGTGCCGCCCCTCGTGCGCGGCGACTGGTCGGCGGAGTCGGGCTACCGGGCAGGTCTCGGGATCGCCGGCCACGAGGACTGCACGGCGGTGTTCGCGGCCAACGACCAGATGGCACTGGGCCTGCTGCGTGCCCTGCACGAGCGCGGCCGCAGGGTTCCGCAGGACGTCAGCGTCATCGGCTTCGACGACATCCCCGAGTCCGGTTCCTTCCTGCCTCCCCTGACGACCGTCCACCAGGACTTCGCCGAAGTCGGGCGCCGCTGCGTCGAGGGGGTCCTGCGCCAGATGCGGCAGAGCGCCCCGGAGCGCGGCACGACGCTCGTGCCCACGCGGCTCGTCCTGCGCGAGAGCACCGCGAGGCCGCCCGCGCGCACGCCTTCGCGCTGATTCCGGGGGAAGGTGGGGAGGCGAGGACATCGTTCGAGGCCGGAGGCTCCCATGAACGGCGGCGACAGTGACGGCAGCGGCGGCAGCGGCAGCGGCAGCGGCAAGGGCGCGCAGGGGCTGCGCTGCCTGGTGACCGGGGCGACCGGATACATCGGGGGGCGGCTCGTCCCCGAACTGCTCGACGCGGGGCACCAGGTGCGGTGCATGGCCCGCTCTCCCGGGAAGCTGCGCGACTACCCCTGGGCCGGGCGGGCCGAGGTGGTGCGGGGCGACGCCTCCGACGCCGAGTCGGTCGGCGACGCCCTGCGGGACATCGACGTCGCGTACTACCTCATCCACGCGCTCGGCACCGGATCAGGCTTCGAGGAGACGGACCGGAAAGCGGCCCGGATCTTCGCCGAGCAGGCCCACGCCGCGGGCGTACGGCGCATCGTCTACCTGGGCGGTCTGACCCCCGAGAACATCCCGGAGAAGGACCTCTCCCCGCATCTGCGCTCACGGGCCGAAGTGGGCCGGATCCTCATGGAGTCCGGCGTGCCGGCCGCCGTGCTGCGCGCCGCCGTGATCATCGGCTCCGGCTCCGCGTCCTTCGAGATGCTGCGCTACCTCACCGAGCGCCTGCCGGTCATGGTCACCCCGAGCTGGGTGCGCACCAGGATCCAGCCCATCGCCGTGCGCGACGTCCTGCGCTACCTCGTGGGCAGCGCCACCCTGCCCGACGACGTCAGCCGCACCTTCGACATCGGCGGCCCCGACGTCGTCACCTACCGCGACATGATGGGCAGGTACGCGGCCGTGGCGAAGCTGCCGCACCGCCTCATCCTGCCCGTGCCCATGCTCTCCCCGGGCCTCTCCAGCCACTGGGTAGGCCTGATCACCCCCGTACCGGCCTCGATCGCCCGGCCGCTTGCGGAGTCCCTGCGGCACGAGGTCATCTGCCACGAACACGACATCGCCCGGTACGTGCCCGACGCGCCCGGCGTCCCGATGAGCTTCGACAAGGCGCTCGCGCTGGCCCTCGAACGGGTGAAGGACGCCCAGGTCAGCACCCGTTGGTCGTCCGCGTCGGTGCCCGGCGCCCCCAGCGACCCGCTGCCCACCGACCCCGACTGGGCGGGCGGCAGCCTCTACTCCGACTGCCGGGAACGGGCCGTGGACGCCTCGCCGCAGGCCCTGTGGGGCGTCGTGGAAGGCGTGGGGGGCGACAACGGCTGGTACTCCTTCCCGCTCGCCTGGGCGGTGCGCGGCTGGCTCGACCGGCTCGTCGGCGGGGTCGGGCTCAGACGGGGACGCCGCGACGCCCAGCGGCTGCGGGTGGGGGACTCGCTGGACTTCTGGCGCGTCGAGGAGCTCGAACCGGGCCGGCTGCTGCGGCTGCGGGCCGAGATGCGGCTGCCGGGGCTCGCCTGGCTCGAGATGCGCGCGGACCAGGACGACAAGGGCCGCACCCGCTACCGGCAGCGGGCGCTCTTCCACCCGCACGGCCTCCTCGGCCACGCGTACTGGTGGAGCGTCTCGCCGTTCCACTCGCTCGTCTTCGGCGGCATGGCCCGCAACATCACACGTACGGCCGAACAGCGCACCGCCAAAATCACCCAGAAATCGTGACCCACGGGCAATCCGGCGGCGCACCGGCTCCGAATCACCTCTGAAGGCGACCAGCGTCCAGGAGGATCACCGGGTGAACGAAGTGGTACACATCAGCGGGGCTCCCTCCGCGGGCCCCGATCTCGCTGAGCTGCTCGGCAGGGTGGCGCGCGGCGACCAACAGGCCTTCGCCTCGCTGTACGACGCGGTCTGCTCTCCCGTCCTCGGGCTCGTGCGCACCGTGCTGCGCGACCCGGCCCAGTCCGAAGAGGTCGCCCAGGAAGTGCTGGTGGAGGTGTGGCGGTCGGCCGCCCGCTACCGGCAGGAGCGGGGGAGTGTCATGAACTGGGTCCTGACGATGGCGCACCGCAGGGCGGTGGACCGCGTGCGGTCCGTCCAGGCGTCGGCCGAGCGCGACCACAAGGCGGCGCTGCTCGAACGCACCCCGGCCTTCGACGAGGTGAGCGAGCAGGTTGAGACGCGCCTGGAGCGCGAGCAGGTGCGCCGCTGCCTGCGCACCCTGACCGAACTGCAGCGCCAGTCGGTGACGCTGGCCTACTACCGGGGCCTGACCTACCGGGAGGTCGGCGAGCTGCTCTCGGTGCCCCTGGGGACGGTCAAGACCCGGCTGCGCGACGGTCTCATCCGGCTGCGTGACTGCCTGGGGGTGAGCGCATGAGCGCCGCCGACCTGCACACGCTGACGGGTGCGTACGTCCTGCATGCCCTCTCCGACGAGGAGCGCGCGGAGTTCGAGCGGCACCTGGAGGTCTGCGAGGCCTGCGCCCAGGAGGTGCGTGAACTGGCCGCCACCGCGGGGCGTCTGGCCCGCGCCGTCTCAGTCGCCCCGCCCCCGGACATGCGGGCCGAGGTGCTGCGGCGCATCGCCACGGTCCGCCAGCAGCCGCCGCACACGCCCACGCCGGGAAAGACCACCGGTGGTGCGGGCGCCGGCCGGCGGCTGTCCCGCTTCGCCCTCGCCGCGTGTCTGGCCGCCGCCGCGGGGTTCGGTGGCATCGCCGTATGGCAGCACGAGCGCGCCGATGAGGCGGGCCAGCGCGAGCAGGAGGCCAGGCGCCAGACCGAGCAGCTGGCCCAGGTGCTGGCGGCACCGGACGCCAAGGCCTCGACCAAGGAGCTCTCCGACGGCGCTACGGGCACGGTCGTGGTGGCCAAGAGCCGCAACCAGGCCGCCTTCGTGGCGGCCAGGATGCCCGAGCCGCCGTCGGGCAAGGTCTACCAACTCTGGTTCAACGACGACGGATCGATGCGTTCGGCGGGCCTGATGAACCCGGGACGCAGCACCGAGGCGGTGCTCCTGGACGGTCCGGTGGACCAGGCGTCCGGCATCGGCATCACCGTCGAGCCGGCGGGCGGTTCCGAGGAGCCGACGACCGACCCGGTGGCCCTGATGAACTTCCCCACGGCATGAGGAGCCGCAGAAAGTGACTGTATCGATCGTCCTGTTCACCTCCGACCTGCGCCTGCACGACCATCCGCCGCTGCGGGCGGCACTGAACGAAGCGGACCGGATCGTCCCGCTGTTCGTGTACGACGAGGGGGTGCGGGCCACCGGCTTCGCCGTGCCGAACCGGCGTGCCTTTCTCGCCGACTGCCTGGAGGATCTCGACTCGGGGCTCCGCAAGCGCGGTGGCCGCCTCGTGGTCCGCAGCGGTGACGTCGTCGACCAGGTCCGCGAGGTGGTGAAGGAGTCCGGGGCGCAGCGGCTGCATGTCTCGGGAGGGGTGAGCCGATACGCGACGCGGCGCGAGGAGCGGCTGCGGACCGCGCTGGAGGACACCGGCTGCGAACTGGTCGTGCACGACGCGGTCATCACGGCCGTCGCGCCGGGGGAGGTGCTCCCGACGGGCAAGGACCACTACGCGGTGTTCACCCCGTACTTGCGGCGCTGGACGTTGGAAGGGGTCAGGGACGTCCTGGCCGCCCCGCGCAAGGTGCGGGTCGCCGACGTGGGGTCGGACCCGGTGCTGCCGCGCGCGGAGATCACCGGCGTCTCACCGGGGCTGGGCACCGGCGGCGAGGGCGCCGGGCGCCGCCTGCTGCGGGACTGGCTGGCCGGCGGCGTCGAGGGGTACGAGGACGGCCAGGACGACGTCGCCGGTGATGCTACGTCGCGGCTCTCGCCCCACCTTCACTTCGGCACCCTGTCGGCGGCCGAGGTCATCCACGGGGCGCTCCGCGAGGGCTCACCGGGGGCGCAGGCGTTCGTCAGGCAGCTGGCCTGGCGGGACTTCCACCACCAGGTCCTCGCGGCCCGCCCGGACGCGGCGGGCCAGGACTACCGCCCGCACGGCGACCGGTGGCGCACGAACGAGAAGGAGATCAACGCCTGGATCGAGGGGCGCACCGGCTATCCCTTCGTGGACGCGGCGATGCGGCAGCTGCGCCATGAGGGCTGGATGCACAACCGGGGGCGTCTGGTGGTGGCCAGCTTCCTCACCAAGACCCTCTACGTCGACTGGCGGGTGGGCGCCAGGCACTTCCTGAGCCTCCTGGTGGACGGCGACATCGCCAACAACCAGATGAACTGGCAGTGGGCGGCGGGCACCGGCACCGACACCCGCCCCAACCGGGTCCTCAACCCCGTCATCCAGGGCAAGCGCTTCGACCCGGGCGGCCGTTACGTACGCCGCTGGGTGCCCGAACTGGCGGATGTTCCCGGCCGCTACATCCACGAACCCTGGAAGCTCCCGGACCGCGACCGGGCGGACCTCGACTACCCCGAACCGGTCGTCGAACTGGCGGAGGCCCGCGCCCGCTTCGAGCAGGCCCGAGACGCCTGACGGCCCAAGGAACACATGGCAACCGCAAGGGCGTGAGTGCCCGATCGGGTGAATGTGGATCTGTGACCAATCCCCGGCCCGCTCGGTGACGAATTCCGTGTGTGAGCGAAGAACGGATGACGTCGGGACGGCGCGCGGGGGCGGTGGCGCCCGTGCTCTGATGCCGCCCGCTCCCGGCCACCCCCATGCATGCACCGACGCAAGGAGAAAACCATGTCCATGTACTCCACCCGTATCCGCCGTGCCGCGGTCGCCGTCGCCGCCGCGGCGGTGCTGCCGATCGCCCTGACGGCCTGCTCGGACAGCGACGACAAGGACACCAAGGCCGCGGACTCCACGCCCAGCGCGCAGGAGACCAAGTCGGACGACGCGATGAAGGCGAACGAACCGTTCGGACCGGCCTGTTCGTCGGTTCCCGAGAGCGGCGCGGGCTCCTTCGACGGGATGGCGAAGGACCCGGTCGCCACCGCGGCGTCGAACAACCCCGAGCTGTCCACCCTGGTCACCGCGGTCAAGAAGGCCGGGCTCGTGGACACCCTGAACAACGCCAAGAACATCACGGTGTTCGCGCCGACCAACGACGCCTTCGCCAAGATCCCCAAGGCGGACCTGGACAAGGTGCTCAACGACAAGGCCCAGCTCACCAAGATCCTCACGTACCACGTGGTGGGCGAGAAGCTGACGCCGCAGCAGCTGGAGAACGGCTCCTTCGAGACCCTGGAGAAGAGCAAGCTCACCACCGCGGGCTCCGGCACGGAGTACAAGGTCAACGACACGTCGAACGTCGTCTGCGGCAATGTCCCGACGGCCAACGCCACGGTCTACATCGTCGACACGGTCCTGATGCCGAAGAGCTGACGCGGACCGCATCCCGATACGCCTCCGCCGCCCCTGCCCCGGGGCGGCGGAGGCTTTGGGCGTTCGAGGGAGCTCAGGCCAGCGAGAGGAAGAGTTTCTCCAGGCGGGCCCGCATCTCCTCGCGGTCGGCGGGCGACTGCTCACCCTCGGCCATGCAGTGCTGGAGTCCCGTCGCGATGATCGCGAACCCGGCCCGGTCAAGCGCGCGGGACACCGCGGCCAACTGCGTGATCACGTCCTCGCAGTCCCTGCCGTCCTCGATCATCTTGATGATGCCGGCGATCTGTCCCTGCGCCCTGCGCAGCCGGTTCAGCACGGACCTCAGCTCGTCGGCCGCCATCTCAAGCTGCACGCTGCCACCCTCCATTAATACCCCTGGGGGTATTGTAGCCTGCGAGGGTGAGAGCCTTGGCTCAACGAAAGGACGGCCCCACATGACTCCCCCCACCGATCTGGCGCCCGCCCAGGCGGCCGCCCGCCTGGACCGCTACACCGTCATCGACGTGCGCAGCCCCGGCGAGTACGCCTCCGGCCACCTTCCCGGAGCCCACAACATCCCCGTCGACCACCTGCACAGGGCGCTGCCCGAGCTCAAGGCCGCCGCCGCCCGTGGCGAGCTCCTGATGGTCTGCGCCTCCGGGAACCGCTCCGCCTCCGCGTGCGACGAGCTGGCCGCCGCCGACATCCCCGCCGTCACCCTGGCCGGCGGCACCACGGCCTGGGCCGCGGGGGGCCACCCCCTGCACCCCTCCCAGGGGGCACCGACGGCCTGGCCGATGGAGCGTCAGGTGCGGCTCGCCGCCGGGTCCCTGGTCGTGCTCGGCCTGGCCGCGGGCACCCGCTTCAGGCCCGCGCGCTGGCTGGCCGCGGGCGTCGGCGCCGGCCTGGTCTTCTCCGCCGTCACCGACACCTGTGGCATGGCCTCCGTCCTCGCCAGGCTTCCGCACAACCGCCCTCGCGCCGCGGACCTGCGCACCACGCTGGAAGCCCTGTAGTTGGCAGGTCCGCTCAGTGGATGCGGCGCGCCCGGTGCGCCCGGGTCGTGAGACGTACGTCGGCCTCCAGGACGCGGGGTGCCGCAGCCGCCCGTGCCTCGGCGACGGTGCCCCCGGCGAGCTCGCGCAGCACCGCGTCCGGGGAGCCGTCGGGGTCAAGGACCAGCGTGATGCGGGCGCGCAGCCGCCGGGGACGCCCCAGCAGCCGTACGTGGGCGCGGGCCACGCCGTCCACCGCGCGGGCACGGTCGGCCATGACGGAGGCCAGCGCCTTGGCCGAGAGGGTGACGCCCGGTTGCCCCAGCGGCAGTTCGCGCGGGCGGCCGGTGCGGAGCTGGGCGAGGGCCCAGCAGAGGAACAGGACGGCGCCGACCGCGAGGGCGGCGATCACGACGGGCGTCCACCAGCCGTGATCGCGCCAGCGGCCGAGCATCTCCTCGTCGAGCCACACCCGGTCCGCGTCGACCCGGGGCACTGCCGAAGGCAGCCGCTCACGGACGGGAGCCGCCGCGGACGCCAGCGCGGCCCCCGCGACCAGGAGAACTGCCGCCGCGCAGAACAGAGTTGAGCGGTTCGTGCCGCTACGGAGTCGGCTCATCGGGCGTGCTCCTCTCCGCCTCGCCGGTCCCACCGTCGGAATCAGCCGGGGCGCGCCAAGCGGGTTCCGTGCTCAGGCGCACCCGAACCCGCAGCGGCCGGGCCAGTCCGAGCCCGGCGGCCGCCGCCTCGGCGGCCTCGGTCACCGCACGCCGCGCACCCTCGAAGTCACCGAACCCGAGCCCGGCCCGCACTCGTGCCGTACGGCGGCCGACCCTGACGCGGACCCGGCCGGCGCCCGCCACGTCGCTCACGGCATCCCGCACGAGGACGGCGACCGCCCGGCGGTCCAGGACGGCGCGCACCCCTGTCAGCGGGGTCCGCATGGGCAGGACGCCGCGCCGGCCCGGTGTCACGGCGAGGACCAGCAGCCACACACCGAGCGCGAACACGCCGGCTGCCGCGAGAACACCGGTGGCCGCGGCGCTGTCCGGGCCGTGCGTGGAGAGCCACTCCATCGCGTCGGTCCGCCACCGCGCGGGAGCGTTCCCGGCGGCATGCACCGACACCACGTCGTACAGCAGCACCCCACAGACCGCGGCCGCGAGGAGCGCCAACACCCCGACGGGCAGGCGCCGTTGGGACCACGGACGGTGTGCGCGCAGCTCGGCGGCCTCGACCGGCGGCGCGAGCTGCCCGGCGGACAGCTCGCGCCGTGCAAGGCCCCGGACGCGGATGCGCGCCGAGGACACGGTGAGACCGGTGAGCCGGGCGGTGCGCTCGGCGACGTGCGCACGCACGCTCTCGCCCGACTCGTCGAGCCTCGCGGGGTAGGGCAGGGTCACGGTGACGTCGACCCGGGCGCGGCGGCCGCGTACGGCCGCCGAACCCTTGCGGACCTCGACCGGGCCGGGCGCCGGCGCCTCCGTCGCGGCGCGTTCCGCGATGCGGCGCACCGCGCGGTCCGCGACGGTCGTCGTGCCGCGCTGTGCCGCGGGCGTGGTCATCGGCGCTCCCGGTCACGCCCGCCGATGAAGGCGCGTAGATCCGTGCCGTCGTCGACGAGACGCCCCAGGACGAAGCCGACCGCGCCGAGCGCGGCGACCAGGAGGAACGCGCCGAAGCCGCCGAACCACCCGGCGAATCCCAGGGCCATGCCCGCCATCAGGCCGACCAGAGCTGTGCTCACCACTCACCTCACACCACAGAAGGGGACGTCCCAGGCCACCGCGTGCTACTCGACGCGCGTCTCGGTGCCGGAGTCCGCGTTGTCGTCCTCGGGCAGGTGGACGTCGTTGACGGCGACGTTCACCTCGACCACCTCCAGGCCGGTGATGCGCTCCACCGCCGAGATGACGTTCTCGCGCACGTCGTGCGCCACATCCGTGATGGGCACGCCGTACTCGACGACGATGTCGAGGTCGATCGCCGTCTGCCGCTCGCCGACCTCGACCTTCACCCCGCGGCCGACGTTGGGGCGCCCGCCGGGGACGCGGTCGCGCACGGCGCCGATGGTGCGCGACAGGCCGCCGCCCATGTCGAACACGCCCGGGATCTCGCGGGCCGCCATGCCGGCGATCTTCACGACCACGACATCGGCGATGGACGTCTTGCCCCGCGTCGCCGCCGGCTGCGCCGCGCCGGTGGCACCGCTGACGGTGATGGCTCCCGGAGTGCTCCTGCGGGCCTCGCCGGTGAGTTCCTTCTCGGTGGTGCCGGGCGCGGCCGTCTTCGAAGTGAGGTCCTGCGTCGTCATGGTGGCATCTCCTCGGGGATCGTCGGGGTCTTGGGTGTCGTACGGTCTTTCGGGCTCTTCTCCTGCTCCGACCCGAGTACCCGCGGTCCGTTACGCGCCTCACGAGAATTTTCTCGCCCGGGAGGTAGCTTTCCTGGGCCGCGTAACGCGGTGGGCCCTGCGCGTGTCGTACGAGCGCGACCGAAATGAGAGGAGCCGCGTGTGCCGGGCGACCGGGGCAAAGCAGCCGACGAGGTGGACGCGTCCGCGAGACGTGACGACGGACTGCTCGCGGTGCGGGCGGCGGAAGGTGACGAGGAGGCCTTCGAGGCCCTCGTGCACCGGCACGCGCCGATGGCGCTGCGCCTGGCCACGCGCCTGCTCGGGAGCCGCCCGGAGGCGGAGGACGCCGTGCAGGAGTCCTTCGTCAGTGCCTGGCGCAAGCTGCCGGAGTTCCGCAGGGACGCGCAGTTCGGCACATGGATCTACCGCATCGTCACCAATCGCTGCCTCAACGTGCTGCGCTCGCGGCGCCCCGTCGTGGCGCTCGACGGCCTGCCCGAGCCGGCCGCCCCGGAGCACGAGGTCTCGCCCGCGCGGGTGGCCGAGGGGCACGCCGCGGTGGCGGACCTGGCGCGGGCGATGGAGGGACTCTCGCCGGAGCAGCGGGTGTGCTGGGTGCTGCGGGAGCTGGACGGCGCGTCGTACGAGTCCATCGCCGAGACGGTCGGGATCAGCACGGAGGCGGTCCGCGGCCGTGTCTTCAGGGCGCGGCGCTATCTGACGGAGGCGATGGCCGCATGGCGATGAACGGGGAATCCGTACCGGACGACGAGCGGGAGGCGGGCTTCGGAGTGCTGCCCGAGGACGAACTGCTGCCCTGCGGCCGCGAGTTGTCGCAGGTGTGGGAACAGTGGGAGGCGGGTGTGCCCGACCCCCACGCCGACGGCTGCCCGCACTGCACCCAGGCCCTGGACGCCCTGCGACAACTGGAGGGGATCGTCACCGAGGCGCGCGACACCGTACCGCGCGAGCAGGACACCTCCGCGCTCACCGGCCGTGTCATGGACGTGGTGCGCCTCGAACTGCGGCCGGGCAGGACGCTGCCCCTGGGCGACGAGGACGAGGACGCCTGGATCGTGGAGGCCGCGGCGGCCAGGACCGTGCGGGCCGCCGCGGAGTCCCTGCCGGGCGTGCGCGCGGGAAGCTGCCGCATCGGCCCGCTGGACGACACCGCGGCCCCCGCGCCCCCGGGGCGCCTCGCGCGCGGGCCGGTCAGGATCCGCGTCGAGGTGCAGGTGCCGCTCCCCTGGAACCTGCCGGAGGTCGCCGACCGGGTGCGGGGCCGGGTCCTCGAAGCGGTGGACGAGCAACTGGGGATGCGGGTCGCGGTCGTCGACGTGACGATCAGCGACCTCATCGACGACACGGACGACGACACGGGCGACGACGGCGCGGAAGGGCGGCAGCGGTGAGCGAACGAGACGTTTCGCGCGTGGTGGCGAACGCCGTCATAGAGGCGGTCCTCGACACTCCGGGGGTGGCCTTCCTGCGGCCGGGCCTCGCGGACCTCCTGCGGTCGTCCGCCCTGCTGAGGCGCGGTCTGCCCAGCACTCCGGCGGGCTCCGCGGGCGTGCAGGTGCGGCGGGAGAAGCCCGGCGGGGACTGGAGCGTGGAGGTGTACGTCGTCCTGCACCGGGGACGGCGGACCCTGGACGTGACCCGGGAGGTGCGCGCGGCGGCCGCCGAGGCCGTCGGCCTGGTGACGGGCGAGCCGGCGACCGGAGAGCCGGGCACGCCCCGGATCACCGTCACGGTCACCGGCCTCGTCTGAGCCGCCCTCGGAAGCCTCGCGCCAAGAGCCGTCGGGGCAGCATGGGGGCTGACATTCAAGCTACCGGTGAGTAAGGTCGCGGGTCGAGGATCGGAGTTGTCATGACCCGCACGTTCACAGTGTCACGAAGCATCCTGGTCGACGCGTCACCGCGGACGGTGTACGAGCAGGTCAGCCAGCCCGCCCTGATGGGGCGCTGGAGCCCCGAGAACCTCGGCGCGACCGTGCCCGGAGGGGAAGTACCCACCGTCGTCGGCCTCGTCTTCGAGGGGCACAACAAGCGCGGCCCGTTCCGCTGGACCACCCGCTGCACGGTGACCAAGGCCGAGCCGGGGCGGCGCTTCGCCTTCCGCGTGCACGCGATCGGACTGAAGCGCCCCCGGCTGCGGGCCCCCATCGCCACCTGGGAGTACCGCTTCGAGGACAGCGACGGCGGCACCAAGGTGACCGAGACGTGGACGGACGACCGGCGTTCCTGGCCCACGTTCGCGGCCAACGCCTTCGACCGCCTGGCCACCGGCGGTCGCACCTTCGCGGTCTTCCAGGTCGGCAACATCGAACGGACGCTGAAGAACCTCAAGCGGGAGCTAGAGACCGCTCGTTGACCGCGCGGCGCCCCGGTCGGCCTCGTCGGTGGTGCCGCCGCCCGGCGGTCCGGTGATCGGGGCGATCGGCGTGTCGGCCGCGCGCACCCAGCGCGGCCCCTCGGGTCCGTACACCCCGCGCGGTTCCGGGAACGCCGAAAGCAGCGCCAGATAGACGATCGCCGCGACGGCCGCCCCCAGCGGGAGGCTGATGTCGGCGCCGTTCGCGAGGTCGCCGAGCGGCCCGACGAACTGGCCGGGGATGTTGGTGAACAGCACCCCGGTCACCGCGCCGGTCCACCAGGCGGCCATGCCGCGCCAGTTCCAGCCACGCGCGAACCAGTAGCGGCCGCCGTGCTGCCGGCGCGTGAAGACCTGCAGCGCCTCGGGGTCGTACCAGCCGCGCCGGGTGACGTAACCGAGCATCATGACGATCATCCACGGCACGGTGCAGGTGATGATCATCGTGGCGAAGGTGGAGATCGCCTGGACGAGGTTGAAGCCGAAGCGGCCCACGAAGATGAACGTGATGGACAGGACGCCGATCAGGACGGTGGCCCGCACGCGGCTGAGCCGCGGGAACACCGAGGAGAAGTCCAGACCGGTGCCGTACAGCGCGGTGGTCCCGGTCGACATGCCGCCGATCAGGGCGATCAGGCAGACCGGCAGGAAATACCAGCCGGGCGCGATCGCGAGCAGGCCGCCGACGAAGTTGGGGGCGGCGGGGTCCATGTACGTGGGTGCCTGCTCGGCGATGATCGCCGCCGTCGCCAGGCCGAAACCGAACGGAAGGACCGTGGCGACCTGCGAGAGGAAGGCGGCCCCCATCACCTTGCGACGCGGTGTCGCAGCCGGGATGTAGCGCGCCCAGTCGCCCAGGAAAGCGCCGAAGGAGACCGGGTTGGACAGCACGATCAGCGCGGCGCCGATGAAGGAGGGCCAGAACAGGTCCTGGGTGGCCTGATCGGCGTCCGCGGTGAAGATCCCCGCGTACGAGGGGTCGAAGTCCCCGGCGAAGGCGACGAGGCCGAGCACGAACAGCAGGGTCGCCGCCACGACCGCGATCTTGTTGACGAGCAGCATGAAGCGGAAGCCGTAGACACACACGGCAAGGACGAGCGCGGCGAAGACGGCGTAGGCGCAGCCGTAGGCCACGTCGCTCTCCGGCACGCCGAGCAGCCGGTGCGCCCCGCCGATGAGCGCGTCGCCCGAGCTCCACACCGACAGGGAGAAGAACGCCACGGCGGTGAGCAGGGAGAGGAAGGAGCCGACGATCCTGCCGTGCACGCCCAGGTGGGCCGAGGAGGAGACGGCGTTGTTCGTGCCGTTGCGCGGCCCGAACACCGCCATCGGCGCAAGCAGCAGCGAGCCGACGAGCAGCCCCAGGAGCATCGCCGCGAGCCCTTGCCAGAAGGAGAGCCCGAACAGGATCGGGAACGCCCCGAGCACACAGGTGGCGAAGGTGTTGGCGCCGCCGAACGCGAGCCGGAACAGATCGAGCGGTCCCGCCGAGCGGTCCGCGTCCGGAATGCGTTCGACTCCGTGCGTCTCGACCTCGGTGACGGACGGAGATGGCTCCTTGGGCACAGGCGGCTCCCTGGTCGGCACCACGGCGTGCGAGGTGCTGGGGCGGAAATGCAGGGACCGTAAACGCCATGCGTGTGGCCGCACCAGTGCCCGATTCGCACTGCGCGCGCCGGGCCGGTGGATGAATCGCACATCTGCCTGCGCGATCGCCCCTACAGCGCGTCGAGTTCGCGGACCACCGTCATGTCGTCGAAGGGGATGAGCTGTTCGCCGACGATCTGGTGCGGCTCGCTGCCCTTGCCCGCGACGAGCACGATGTCGCCCCGCCGCGCGGCGGACAGCGCGCGCGAGATCGCGGCGCGACGGTCGGCGATCCGGTCGAAGGGCGTCCCGGTGGACGTCAGGCCGGGAACGATCTGGTCCATGATGATCTCGGGGTCTTCGTTGCGGGGGTTGTCCGAGGTGAGGACGCACAGATCGGAGTGGCGTCCCGCGATCTCGCCCATCTGGGCGCGCTTGGTGGTGTCGCGGTCCCCGCCGCAGCCGAAGACGGTGATCACCGACCCGGTCGCGAAGCCGCGGATCGTGGCGAGGACCTTCTCCAGCGAGTCCGGCGAGTGCGCGTAGTCGACGATCACGCAGACCCCCCGGGCGGTGGTGAAGCGTTCGAGCCGTCCCGGGGTGGGCGGCATCCGGTCCAGGGCCTCGACGAGCGCGGGCAGTTCATGCCCGAGCAGATGGCACGCGGCGAGGGTGGCCAGCGCGTTGGACACCGAGAAGCGGCCCGGTATCGGAATCGCGGCGGGGTACTTGCGGCCGTCGTGGTGGAGCGTGAAGCGGGTGCCCACCGCGTCCACGACCAGGTCGCTCGCCCGGTAGTCGGCCGGTGCGTCCAGACCGTACGTGGTCACCGCGCCCGGCATCAGGGCCGTGATCTCGGCGCTGACGGGGTCGTCGGCGTTGACCACCGCGCGCTCGCAGAGCCCTGCGAAGAGGCGCAGCTTGGCCTTCTTGTAGTGCTCCATCGTCCCGTGGTCGTCCAGGTGGTCCTGGGTGAGGTTGGTGAAGACACCGAGGCGCACGGGCACATGGTCCAGGCGCCGCTGCAGCAGGCCCATGGACGTGGCCTCGAGCACCACACTGCTGGTGTTGCGGTCGCGCATGTGGCCGAGGAGGTAGTGCAGGTCCGGGGACTCGGGGGTGCTCAGGACCGATCGCGGCATGGGGATCCGCTCCGTGCCGATCCGGCTTCCCGACGTGCCGATCACTCCCACTCTCGCGCCCGTGGCCAGCCTGAGCGCCGACTCGATCATGTACGAGACGGAGGTCTTGCCGTTCGTCCCCGTGATCGCCACGACGTCCATCGCCCCGCCGGGTTCGCCGTGGTACCGGGAGGCGACGAGCGAGGCGGCCGCCCGTGCGTCGCTCACCCGCACCACGCACACCCGCCCCGAAAGTTCCGTGTCCGGCAGCGCGCCGTCCTCGGTGAGGACGGCCACCGCCCCTCGTTCCAGGGCCCGGCCGATGCCCCCGGGCCCGCCCTCCTCGTGGCCGGGAACGGCGACGTAGAGCGAGCCGGACGTCACGTGGCCGGCGTCGAAGGTCACTCCCGCGGTGACCGGGACTTCCGGGTGACCGTGCAGAACATGGTGGTCGTGCCCGTCGAGCAGTGCGCTGAGCTTCACAACAGTCCCCTCGAAGGCGGTCCACGGCACACCGCGCACGCCCGGCCTGAGGGGCAGGGCGACGGCGAGCCGGAATCGCGGTGATACGCGTAAGGCGAGCGGGCCCCACAGGGGGATATCTGCGTGCGGCCGAAGGGCCAGGACGGCCGAGGACGCTACCTGCGGGCCGCACGACCGGTCGCAGAGGACCTTCAGGGCCGTGGAGGGCTGAGCACAGGTGGCCGGGCGGAGCAGGGACCTGCCCGACACCGCTTCAGTGTACGGCCGCGTGGGTTCGCCGCGAACATGCCGAAACGAGCCCCGCGTTCGCCGCTTTCCCCCGCGGGCGCCTGAGGGTACCTGCGAGGGGCTATTGACGCGGACGCGTCACTCGGTATGGTCTAGTCCAACGGTAGGAGCCATTCCGGAGAGCTGCAGCCCCCGGTGCTCCGGTGTGATCACCGGCGGATCCTGCCGCGTCTCTTCGCGCCTCCCACCCCTCCTGCGCGCTCAAGAGACGGACCCGTATCCCTCCCCCCCCCACCACGTGACGGGCGGCCGTGCGCACGCATGGGCCGACCGCCAAGGAGTGATCCCCCATGCGTCCTCGTGTCCTCGCCGCGCTGACCGCCACCGCTTCCGCGGCCGCACTCGCCCTCCTGACCCTCGCGCCCCACGCCTCCGCCGAGAAGGCGCCGGGGGAGCGGGCCGCGGCGGAATTCCTCGTCAGCGAGGCCCAGTTCAACGCGATGTTCCCGAACCGGAACTCCTTCTACACCTACAGCGGGCTCACCCAGGCGCTCGACGCCTACCCCGAGTTCACCGGGACCGGCAGCGACACCGTACGCAAGCAGGAGGCCGCGGCCTTCCTGGCGAACGTCAGCCACGAGACGGGCGGCCTGGTCCACGTCGTCGAGCAGAACACCGCCAACTACCCGCACTACTGCGACAGTTCCCAGCCGTACGGCTGCCCGGCGGGCAACGACAAGTACTACGGACGCGGCCCGATCCAGCTCAGCTGGAACTTCAACTACAAGGCAGCGGGCGACGCCCTGAAGATCGACCTCCTGAACAACCCCGACCTCGTACAGAACGATCCGGCCGTCGCGTGGAAGACGGGTCTTTGGTACTGGAACACGCAGAACGGCCCGGGGACCATGACGCCGCACAGCGCCATGGTCAACGGCGCGGGCTTCGGCGAGACGATCCGCAGCATCAACGGCAGCCTGGAATGCGACGGGAAGAACCCTGAGCAGGTGCAGAGCCGTATCAACAACTACACGAAGTTCACCGGAATCCTCGGCGTCACCCCGGGCGACAAGCTCAGCTGCTGACGGCCCCAGCCGCCAGGACCAGGCTCCCCCTCGCCCCGCCGGTCGCGATCCGGTGGGGCGAGGGGTGATTTTCGGCCAACGTTAGTGTAGTGCTCAACGATCGGTCGGCAGGGGCTGGTTGGCTCCGTAAGTGATCAATAGCCTGGAGCGCGTCGCCTTTCCCGACCTAGGAGCCACATGTCCACCGCGCAGCAGGTCCCTGACATCCTCTCGCCCGAGTTCGCCAAGGACCCGTACCCGGCCTACCAGGTGATGCGGGAGAACGCACCGCTCTTCTGGCACGAGGCGACACAGAGCTGGATCATCTCGCGGTACGCGGACGTCGAGCGCGTGTTCAAGGACAAGGCCTCGCAGTTCACCACCGACAACTACGACTGGCAGATCGAGCCCGTCCACGGCAAGACGATCCTCCAGCTCAGCGGCCGCGAGCACTCCGTGCGGCGCGCGCTCGTCGCACCGGCCTTCCGCGGCAGCGACCTGCAGGAGAAATTCCTGCCCGTCATAGAACGCAACTCCCGCGAACTCATCGACACCTTCCGGCACACCGGCAGCGTCGACCTGGTCGAGGGCTACGCCACCCGCTTCCCGGTCAACGTCATCGCCGACATGCTCGGCCTGGACAAGTCCGACCACGCCCGC
Organism: Streptomyces sp. NPDC051214; assembly: GCF_040682375.1. Taxonomy (NCBI): domain Bacteria; kingdom Bacillati; phylum Actinomycetota; class Actinomycetes; order Kitasatosporales; family Streptomycetaceae; genus Streptomyces; species Streptomyces sp. NPDC051214. The sequence continues at coordinate 21,455 of NZ_JBFBAT010000008.1, read as the reverse complement.
TTCCACGGCTGGTACACCACCGTCATCGCCTTCCTCGGCAACCTGGCAGGCGACGCCGAGGTCGCGGCGGCCGGTGAACGCACCCGGGTGGAGTTCGCCGAGTACATGATCCCGATCATCCGGGAGCGCCGCGACCACCTCGGCGACGACCTGCTCTCCACCCTGTGCGCCGCCGAGGTGGACGGCGTACGCATGAGCGACGAGGACATCAAGGCCTTCTGCAGCCTGCTGCTCGCGGCGGGCGGCGAGACCACCGACAAGGCCATCGCCAGCATCTTCGCCAACCTCCTGATGCACCCCGAGCAGCTCGAGGCCGTCCGGCAGGACCGCGGTCTGATCGCCCGCGCCTTCGCCGAGACCCTGCGCTACACCCCGCCCGTCCACATGATCATGCGGCAGTCCGCGACCGACGTGGAGGTCAGCGGCGGCACCATCCCCGCCGGGGCCACCGTCACCTGCCTGATCGGCTCGGCCAACCGTGACCAGGAGCGCTACCGCGAGCCGGACCGCTTCGACATCTTCCGCGACGACCTGACCACGACGACCGCGTTCTCCGCCGCCGCCGACCACCTCTCCTTCGCCCTCGGCCGGCACTTCTGCGTGGGCGCGCTGCTCGCCAAGGCCGAGGTGGAGATCGGCGTCGACCAGCTCCTGGACGCGATGCCGGACGTGCGGCTCGCCAAGGGCTTCGACCCCGTGGAGCAGGGTGTGTTCACCCGGGGACCGCAGTCGCTGCCGGTGGAGTTCACCCCCGCCGCCGTCTGACCCTCGAGGGGCGCCGCCGGCAGGCGGCGCCCCGGCACCGGCTCAGTGCGCCACGGGCGTGAACTGCACCGGCAGCGACGTCAGACCGCGCATCCAGATGGACGGCCGCCAGGTCAACTCGTGCGGCTCCACCGCGAGCACCAGGTCGGGCAGCCGCTCCAGGAGCGTCTCGACCGCGGTCCTCGCGATGACGTCGGCGAGCAGCGGAGCCGGGTAGGGGCAGCGGTGCTCGCCGTGGCTGAAGGAGAGATGCGCGGAGTTCTCCGGGCCGACATGCGACTCGGGCCAGATCTGCGGGTCGGTGTTGGCCGCGGCGAGGCCGAGCACCAGACAGTCGCCCGCCCGGATCTGCCGCCCGCCGAGCTGCGTGTCGCGCACCGCCCAGCGGCCGATGAAGTTCTGCGTCGGGGTGTCGAGCCACAGCACCTCGTTGAGCGCCTCGCCCACGCTCAGCCGCCCGCCGGACACGTTGAGCGCGAACCGCTCGTCGGTCAGCATCAGCCGCAGGGTGTTGCAGATCCAGTTGGCCGTCGGCTGCTGGGCCGCCGCGATGATGGAGATCAGGTCCTGGACGATCTCCTCGTCGGTGAGACCCGCCGAGTGCGTCAGCATCCGCGAGGTGACGTCCGCGCCGGGCTTCTCGCGCTTCTCCTTCACCAGGAGCTGGATCCGCTGCGCGACGCGCGTGTAGGCCGCCACGGGGTCGTCGCCCTCATGCGCGTCCAGCGAGATCCGCAGGTCGTCCACGAGCTGCTGGGTGTCCGTGCCCTCGTGCGGCATGCCGCACATCTGCACCGCGGCCACCATGGGCAGCGCGTGCGCGTACGCGTCCATCAGCTCGGCCTGGCCGCTGCCGGCGAACTCGGCGATCAGCCGGTCGGCGATCCGGGCACAGTCCCTGGCGAGTTCGAACTGGTCGACCCCCTCAAGGGCCTCCGTGATCACCCCGGCCCGCCTGCGGTGCTCCTCGCCCTCGGCGAACAGGACCGAGGGCTGGTAGCCGACGAACGGCAGCAGCGGCCAGTCGGCGGGGATGTTCTCCCACTGGTTCCAGCGCCGCGAGTCCCGGGCGAACAGCTCGTCGTGTCCCGTCACATAGCTGACCTCGGAGTAGCCGAGCACCAGCCACGCGGGCACGTCACCGTCGAGGAGCACCGGCGCCACCGCGCCGTGCTCCCTGCGCAGGCTGCGGTAGAGCTGCGACGGCGTCTGCTGGTACTCCAGACCGCCCAGGCGCACCGCGCCCGTGCCCGCGTGCGCCGGGCACCCGGGCGGCGGGCTCTGTTCGAAGGGGGATCCGGTCGGCTCGGTCACGGTGTCATCTCCTGGGCCATGGCCAGTGCGTAGAGGTGGTCCACGAGGGTGATCAGGACATCCTTGCCCGACGACCTCACCCGTGCGTCGCAGTCGATCAGCGGCACGTGGTCGGGCAGCGCGAGCGCCTGCCGGATCTCCTGGAGCGAATGGGTCGAGGTGTCGTCGTCGAACCGGTTGACGGCCACCACGAACGGCGTCTTGTGGTGTTCGAGCCGGTCGATGGCGTACCAGGAGTCGTCCATCCGCCGTGTGTCGACCAGGACGACCGCCCCGAGCGTGCCGGAGAAGAGCCGGTCCCACAGGAACCAGAAACGCTCCTGCCCGGGAGCCCCGAACAGGTAGAGGACCACACGTTCGTTGAGGCTGATCCGGCCGAAGTCGAACGCCACGGTCGTCGTGGTCTTGGCGGCCACGTCGGTCGTCTCGTCGACGCCGACACCGGCCTGCGTCATCACCTCTTCGGTGTTCAGCGGACGGATCTCGCTGACCGAGCGGACCAGCGTGGTCTTGCCGACCCCGAAGCCGCCCACGACGACGATCTTCAGGCCGGTCTCGGCAGTGTCGGACAGCGGCGTCCGGGAGGGCAGCTCAGATGTTGCGGAGCCCATGGAGCACCTCCTTGAGAAGGGCGGAATCGGGGATCGAGGCGGCCGAGCCGGCCGCGCGGGGGTGGCGGGCGGTGATCCGGCCCATAGCGAGCAGGTCACCAAGGAGGATCCGCACCACCGTGATCGGCAGCTTCATCTCCGCCGCGATCTCCACCACGGCCGTCGGATGCCGGCACAGTTCGAGAATCCGTACGTGCTCCGACTGCATCCCCGCAGTGGGCTCGCACTCGCTCACCACCAGCGTGACCAGGTCGAACGAATCGTCGTCGGCGCGGCTGCGACCGCCGGTGACCGTGTAGAGCCGGTCCGGATCACCGATGTCCACGGGCCTGCGCGGCGTCACGAGGAGCCGCTGCCTTCGGTCTGGGCGCGCGGCTCGGCGCGCAGGTGCTCACCGATCTGTTCGACCAGTTCGGTCATCTGATGCCCCACCACTCCGGGATCGGCGTTCTCCTCCGCCACCACCGCCAGGTGCGCTCCCTGGCCGGCCTCGACGATGAAGAGCAGTCCGCCGTGGAACTCGGTCATGGAGTGCCGGACGCCGCCGGTCCCGTCGCCGAACTCCATGGAGGCGCCCTGGGCAAGGGCCTGGATCCCGGAGCAGATCGCCGCCAGCTGGTCAGCCTGGTCGAGCGTCAGATGCTCGCTCCAGCACAGCTTCAGGCCGTCCCGGGAGAGCACCAGGGCGTGCCGCGTACCGGGGGTGCGCTTCAGGAGGCTCTGCAGGAGCCAGGTCAGGCTGTTGTCAGTGGTCTGCATGGTAGGCGGGGCGAGATGCGCGGGTCGTCCGGTCACCTGCCCGTCCCTCCAATCTCACGAATTACGAGCGGGGAAGGGGGCGCCAGAGCCCGGGCGCCGTGCGGGTGGCTTCGGTCTACTCGGCGGGCGGCGGCCCGGAATCGGCGGGGGACTCGGGCGCCGCGGGGGAGCCGGGCACGTCGCCCGCCGCCCGCCGCCCGCGGTGGAAGGCACCGAACCGGGATCCGGCGTCGCGCGGCGGCAGCCCCGCGTCGCCGGAGAGCGCCCCGGATCCGGCAGCGGCGTCGGACGCCGCCCTGCGCTGCTCGCGCTCGCGCTCCGCCTCGGCCATGGTGCGCCCGGGGGCGCGCACGGGCAGGCCGTTGGCCGTGGCGGCCGCGGGGCGGGCAGGCTCCGGCGCGGGCTGCGGCTGAGCTGCCGCGGGCGGTGCCTGCGGGGCCTCCGCGGGCTGTTCCGGGGCGGCGGGCTGCTCGGGGACCGCGGGGAGCGGCGCGGGCGCCGGCTCGACGCCGCGGGGGGCGAGCTGCTGGGGAGCGGGGTCGCGCTGCTGGGCCAGGAGCTGCGGGGGCAGCAGCACCACGACGCCCGTGCCGCCGCGCGAGGACGGACGGAAGTTGACGCTCATGCCGTACTTCGCGGCGAGACGCCCGACCACCGCGAGACCGAGGCGGGTGCCCTGCAGCGAGGCCAGGTCCGTGATGTGCCCGGAGACCGACTCCTCGGCGCGGCGCATCGCCGCGTCGGCCATCTTCAGGCCGCTGTCCTCGATCGTCACGACGATCCCGGCGCTGCGCTCCTCCACATAGACGTGCACCTCGTCGATGGGCGGGGAGAAGTTCGCCGCGTTGTCCATGAGTTCGGCGAGGACGTGCATGACGCCCTCGGCGGCGAAACCGGCGATGGCCACCGTCGTCGAGCAGTGCAGCCGCACCCGCTGGTACGCGGAGATGCGGCCCACCGCGCCCCGCAGGATGCTCTCCATGACGATCGGCTTGTTCCAGGCGCGGCTGGAGCGACCGCCCATCAGCAGGGCGAGACGGTCGGTCATGAGACCCAGCTGGGAGGTGCTGTGGTCCAGGCGCAGCAGATCGCCGAAGACCTCCACGCCGTGCCGCTCCTGCATGTCCCGCAGGTCGGCGAGCATGCTCACGGACTTGGCCTGCACGCGGCTCAGCGCCTTGGCGGAGGCCGCCTGCGCGGCCGCGGCGCGCCGCTCGCTGTAGGCGAGCTCGCGGACGAACGATTCCGCGGGCACGCGCAGCAGGGGGTTGCGCGGCCATTCGAGGCCGGCGAGCACCGTGTCCGCTGAGGCACCCTCGCGCAGCCGCTCGATCGCCGTGGGCAGCGTCACCGCCGTCAGCTGGTCCAACTCCGTCGCGGCCTGCGCGAGTTGTCCCTGGGCGTGATCGCGCCGCGAGTCGACGTCGGCCGCGTGCCGCACGGTCTCCTCCACCACGGAGGCGAACTCGTGGACGATCTGGCGCAGTTGCGGATCCGACGGAGGTGCGGTCTGCGCCAGCGTCTCACTCGCGCTGGTCCCGTCGCGCAAGCGTTTCATCACGGTCGGCAGCGTGACGGTCAGCAGGTGCGCGGACTCGGCACCCTGCCGCGCGATCTGCGCCTTGAGGGCGGCGGCCTCGGCGTGGTCCGCGTCGGCGGCCGCACGGACCCGCTTGACGTGCAGGGACGTCGTCACGAGCGCGATCGCCAGACACAGCCAGCCGGCCAGGACCGAAGCCACCGTCCAGACCCGGGCGTTCTCCGGTGCCATGAGGCCCGCCACGGCACCGGCCACGGCGGTCACCACCAGCACGACCACGGGCAGGGTCGACGCGGGCCGGCGCGCCTTCGCTATTCGGTGCGGGCTGGGGGGAGCAGGCACGGGCATTCAGCGGTCCCTCGGTCCTTGAGTGCAGGTAAGCAACGAGCCGACCGATGTACGCGTACGCATCGGTCGCGGGCCCGGCGGGAACGCCAAAGAGGACGGCGATCTTCCGGACCACACCCGCGCCATGCTAGCCATCCCGCGGAGCGCGCAGGACAGTGAGGCGGAACAGGCAGCCCTGAAGGGGCTTTCGTCGTGATCTGACCCCTCGAACATGGCGCCGTGATAATGGAGTTCGACTTTACGGCGCCACATTCGGCCGCCACCTTACGGCGACATCAAGACAGCGGGTCAGTCGACCGGCGAGGTCTCGGTGATCTCGTACGCCTCCAGACCCGGAGCCGCGAGGAGATCCGCGACGCAGGCCGCCGAGCCGCCGACGTACGTGCTCACCAGATCGACGTCCCCTGCCACGCACCAGGCCCGGTCCTCGGGCCACCAGAGGTCGGGGAGCTCGGGTGCCGCCTCGTCAGGTTCGCCCCCGGGGACGGGGAACGCGGGTGAGTCGGCGTCATCCAGCGGTCCGGAGAGCAGGATCTCGTGACGGCCCGGTGTGCGGAACACGGGATACCCGTCCCAGTTGTACTGGCCGTACCCCTCCCAGAGCCCGTACCAGCAGCGCTCGGGGGTGCGAGTGTGCCCGGACAGCACGGAGATCAGGGCGCGGGCCACGGAAGCGGGGGTCGGGCCCTCGTCGGGGTGCTCGTCCCAGACACCGGGGACGGCCGGGGTGTCCTCGTTGCGGTAGAGAAGCCGGTCGCTCCCGAGGCCGATCAGCTCGTGCCAGCGTGTCCCCGCCGACACCGACCGGCCGTACGAGGCGGCCACCTCGTCCCACCGCACCGGTTTCGTGCCGAGCCAGGCCGGGTGCAGGATGCGCGCGTACGCGTCGAAGCCGGGGGCGCAGACTCCCGCGACCGTGCCGAATCCGTCGTCGTGAGGCGGGCGTTGCTCCAGCCATCGGGCGGGCGAGAGGTCGTGCCGCTCGACACGGAGACGGCCGTAGGCGGACGGGGGCTGGCACTGATCGACGAGGCGCATGCCCCAAGTGTCGCCCGTGCCGTGCCGTGCCGTCCCACGGCCCACACACGGATGCCGATTGAGGCGGGCGGGTCGGGGCACTCGGACAGCCGTGGGGCGGCCGGCTGAGCGGCCGCCCGTCTCCATTGCGATCCATGCCGACCTGATGCCGATTGAAGAGGGACCCCATGGGTGTGAAGAAGACCGCCGTCGTCGTCCTTGACTGCGCGAAACCCGAGGAGCTCGCGGAGTTCTACGCGGGCCTGCTCGGAGGCACGGCCGGCCTGGGCACCGATCCCGACTACGTCGAGGTGTCCGACGCGCAGGGCCTCCGTATGGCGATCCACCGCGACTACGGCTACGCGCCTCCGAGCTGGCCGCGCCCCGAGGACTCCCAGCAGGCGCACCTCAGGATTCTGGTGGACCGCGGCGACATCGACGAGGCGGAGCGCGAGGCCATCGGTCTGGGCGCCCGGCCCGTGGACACCAAGGACAACTCCGGCCCCCGGGACACCCGGACCTACAGCGACCCGGCTGGGCACTCGTTCACCCTTGCCGTGTCCGCCGAGCCGAGGGTGTCCCGCTGAGCGCGGTGACTCCCGCTCAGCCGGAGGGCTCGTCCGGCACCGGCTGGTCCGGGCGGACGCCGCCCGAGTGCGGCGCACCGCGCCGGCCGGTGCCCGCCTCGTCCGTGTCCGGCACGTCGTCGTCGGCGTCCGGGGCGTTGCCCGTGGTGGCCGCGTCGCCGTCCGGCTCCCAGTGGTCCTCCTCGTCCGACGCCTGCTGATCGGGCAGATCCCTCGGCACGGGTGTCTCGTCCTCGCCCCGGGTCTCGGGCAGTTCCTCGCTCACGGCGTTCCCTCCAGTCTCGTCACTGCGTCCCGCGCGGTCTCCCGGCGGCTTCCGCTGCGCAGGCGCGGCTACCCACCGCACCAGCGTCAACACCTCGTACGGGTCCACCGTGGCCCGCCGGGGGCGGGTCGGCCAGGCGAGCGGGGCCGGTTGACACGAAGCCGCCGGTGACGGTCGTCAAGGGCGCCAGTACAGGGCCGGGTCCGGGTGGTCGACGAAGCCGAGGTCTCGGTAGAGGGGGGCGCCCTCGGAGGAGGCGTACAAGTCCACGCGGGTCACCTCGCGTTCCCGGAACCAGTCGAGTAGAGCCCCCATCAGCGCGCGGCTGTGGCCCCGACGCCGGTGTGCCGGGTCCGTGACCACGCCGATCACCAGGCCGACCCGGCCGTTGCGCAGATGCGGGCCCGGCAGCCGCTGCTCGACCGAGCCGATGGCGCAGGCGGCCAGGCCTTCTCCGCTCCCGCCGTCCACGACGAGGATCCGCATGTCCTCCGTGGCCATGTGCTCCTCAAGGACCGCGGCCAGGTCGTGCTGCCAGCCGGTGTCTCCCGCGGGCGGGCTGAAGTAGTCGCCGCCGAGGTTCTCGAACAGCAGCGCCCGCAGACGTACGAGCTCCGCGATGTCGTCCCGCGTCGCCGGGCGGGTCGTCAGGCGCGCTGCGGGGTCGGCGGACGGGCGTACGGGGGTGCGGTCTTCGGTGCGTCGTGACATGACGATCAGCCTGCTGTAATGGTCTTGTGCACCTCAACCCTTACGGCGAGGAGGTCGTGAATCTGGCCGCCGACCTCGCCAACCGACGCCCCAAGACCCCCGGTGAACTCGCGGACCGCTGCCGCGCCGCCGGACTCGTCCTGGAGCGCCCCGTCACGCCGGGGGACCTGGACCGCGCGCAGGACGCGCTGGACCAGTGGGAGAAAGTCGTCGACGCCGCCGAGGAGAACGAGCGTGCCGGACTGCTCAATCAGATGCTCGCGGCATCCGCGGCCCACCCCCGGCTGACCGACCACGCGGGCTCGGGCTGGCACCTGCACTACCGCGAGGACCGGCAGCCGCTCGGCGCCCTGCTGCATCAACTCATCTCCGTGGGCACGGCGCTGCACCTGTCCGGGCGGGGGATGCACCGGCTCCGGCGGTGCGCCGTGACCGAGTGCGTCACGATCTTCGCCGACACCTCACGCACCGGGCGGCAGCGTTACTGCTCCCAGCGGTGCGCCAACCGGGACGCGGTCCGCCGACACCGGGCGCGGGGCCTGCGCGACTGAATCCGCCCCCAAATGCCGGGCGCGGGGCCTGTTTTCCGGGCGGACTTCTGGTATTCACTCCTGGGATCGATCGCCGTCCGCGCGCTCACGTTCGCTGCGTGTCGACGCGCGTTCTCGAGCGCTCCGCGCCTGCGCCCGCAGGTGCGCCCATGTGCCCACAGGTGTACCTACGCGATCCGGGAGTCCCCGTGGCCCTAGCCCGCCGCCCCCTCACAGCCGCCGCGAAGGCGTCGGTGGTCGCCGTCGCCGCCGCGGGACTCCTCGCCCCCGGCGTCCTCGTCGACCGCTACGGGGACAGCGCTGCCGCCGCCGCCCCAACTGCCGCCGCCCCCGCACCGATCGCCGACTGGCCGCACGAGCGCCTCGCCCCCGGGGTCGATCTGTACCAGGGGAGCGTCTCGGGGCGTCCCGGCGCCGATCACTGGACGGTGACCGTGCGGGCGAACGGCGCGCATCTCGCCGCCGAGCGGGACGCGCGGGCGCTGGCCCAGAAGGTGCGCGGGGCCGGGTTCGGCGCGCGTACGGAGGCTGTTGCGTGGCCGCGGGGTTCCGACCGGCGCGGGGTGGTCGGGGTGCGGGTGCGGGTGGGGGAGTACGGCACCCGGGCCGAGGCCGACGCCGGACGCAAGGCCCTCGCCGACGCCGGATTCGACGCGGTGAGCGAGTGGACCGGCGCCGACGGTGTGCCCGGCACCGGAGTGGCCCGCGTCAAGGTGGCCGTCGTCGATCCGAAGCGCTACGGCGGCGCGATGAAGGGCACGTACGGCACGGGGGTCGCGGGCCGCGAGACGGTGAGCGCCCTGGCCGCGGGCGAGGACGCCCTGCTCGGTGTCAACGCGGGCTTCTTCGTCATGGAGGGCAAGGACGGCGTGCCGGGCGCGGCGGCCGGCATCGCCGCGTACGACGGGGAGTTGCAGAGCGCGGCGACCAGCGGCCGGATCGCCGCGGTGCTGCGCGGCGACGGCCTGCGCCCCGAGTTCAAGAAGCTCAGGACGGACCTCCGGGTCCGCGCGGGGTCGGCATCCGTGATCGTGGACGGCATCAACCGCCTCCCGGGTCTGATCCGCAACTGCGGCGGTGTCGGCGGCGATTCCCCGACCGAACGCCCGCAGCACGACGTGACCTGCACCGACCCCGACGAGATCGTGAGGTTCACCGACGAGCTCGGCGCGGACACCCCGGCGGGCGAGGGCGTGGAGGCGGTGCTCGACGCGAGCGGGCACGTACGGGAGGTGCGTGCGCGCGGTGGCGCGGTGCCGGAGGGCGGCAGCGTCCTCGCGGGCATCGGTACGGGTGCCACCTGGCTGCGTACGCACGCGAAGCCGGGCGCCGCGTTGGACGTGGACCAGCGGATCCTCGACGAGCGGGGCCGGAAGCTGAGGCTGGGCCCACAGGACGACATCGTCAACGGCGGCCCCGAGCTGGTGCGCGGCGGCGAGGTGGCGGTCAACTACGGCGCCGACGGCATCGTGCGCGCCGGTGACCGTTCCTTCGCGTACACCTGGGGAATCAAGCGCAACCCGCGCATGCTCCTGGGCGTCGACCGGCAGGGGCGCCTGCTCCTGGTGGGCGCGGACGGCAGGCAGCCCGGCTTCAGCGACGGCCTCGGCCTGGGCGAGGCGGCGGAGCTGATGAAGTCACTGGGCGCGGTGCACGCCATGGCCCTGGACGGCGGCGGCTCCGTCACGATGACGGTGAAGGGCAAGACGATCAACTCGCCGTCGGACGGCACCGAACGCCCGGTGGGCGACGCTCTGTTGCTCACACGCTGACGGGAAGACGGCGGGGACCGCGGACCAACAGGCCGGGACGGTAGGGGAGTTGAGTCGGGTCGGCCGTCAGGTGGAGCGTGGGGAAGGCCGTCAGGAGCCGGGGGAGCGCGATCGTCGCCTCCAGGCGGGCGAGCCGTGAGCCGACGCAGAAGTGGGGCCCGTGGCCGAAAGCGGCGTGCGGCGCCGTGCGGGTGCCTTCGGGCGTCGGTGTCCCGTCCGGGAGGTGACGGCCGGGGCGGAAGGTGTCCGGGTCGGGGAAGTGGCGCGGGTCGCGGTTGGCGGCGGCGAGCACCGCGAGGACGGAGGCGCCCGTGGGTATCACCACGCCCTCGCCGAGGTCCACCTCCTCGGTCGTGTGCCGCCACGTCGTGCCCTCCAGCGGGCTTGCGTGGCGGAGCGTCTCCTCGACGACGGCGGGCCAGCGCGCGGGATCGCGGCGGGCCGCCGCCAGCTCATCGGGGTGGGTGAGCAGCAGCAGCGACGCCGATGCCAGCAGGTTCATCGTGGTCTCGTAACCCGCGAAGAGGAGGAGGAACGCCATGGCGAGCAGTTCCCCGTCGTCGAGCCCGCCTTCCTGGGCGGAGCTGGAGCCTGCGTCTTCCTGGCCGGAGCTGGAGCCTGAGTCCTGGGTCAGCGTGCTGAACAGGTCGGGTCCGGGCGCCCGCCGCTTCCGAGCGATGAGCTCGGTGAAGTATCCGTACAGACCGGTCCACGCCTCGTCCACCGCCCCCGGCTCCAGCGCGTCGGCGGGCGAGCCGACCCGGTAGGTCCACCCGCAGGTCCGCGCGGTCGGCCTCCGGCACCCCGAGCACCTCGCCGATGACCAGCACGGGCAGCGGAAAGGCGAAGGCGTCGACGAGGTCCACGCTGCCCTCCCGCCGCACCTGCTGCTCCATCTCCCGCAGGAGTCCGGCGGTCAGCTCCTCGATCCGGGGCCGCAGCGCGTCGACGCGGCGCGGGGCGAACGCCGCGGTGGTCAGGCGGCGCAGCCGGGTGTGGTCGGGGGCGTCGGAGTTGAGCATGTGCCGGGCCAGGCAGGCGCGGGCGTGCTGCGCGGGCGAGTCCGCCTTCGGCCGTCCGGCGCCCTGCGGGGGCACGTTCGAGAAGCGAGGGTCGGCGAGGACGGCCCGTGTCCGCTCGTACCCGGTGACGAGCCAGGCGTACGTCCCGTTGGCGAGCGGGGCCCGCGTGGCGGGCCCCTGGTCGCGCAGGCGGGCGTAGTACGGAAACGGGTCACGTGCGAAGGCGGGATCGGCGGGGTCCAGAGGAGCGATCATCCGCTCATCCTTGCCGCGCGGGCCCCGCCGCGAAGTCCCTGTCACCGCCAGGAACAGCGGACCGGACCTTGTGGGAACCGGACAGCAACCATCCGTGCAGGCAGAGGCAACGGAGCGTGACGGGGGCTACGGGCTGTGACGCCCGCAATGCGGGGCCGCTTCGTGGAAGCGGGCGATCACGAGATATCTTGATGTCGAGCAATGTTGCAGACGTGGAGCGGAGCACCCGGTGACTGACTCGACCATCATCTACACCCAGACCGACGAGGCCCCGGCCCTCGCGACCTATTCGTTCTTGCCGGTGGTCAGGGCCTACGCCTCGACGGCCGGGGTCGCCGTGGAGAGCCGTGACATCTCCCTGGCGGGGCGCATCATCGCTCTCTTCCCCGAGTTCCTCGAGGAGAGCCAGCGCATCGACGACGCCCTCGCCGAGCTGGGCGAGCTGGCCAAGACGCCCGGCGCGAACATCATCAAGCTGCCGAACATCTCGGCCTCCACCCCGCAGCTGAAGGCGGCCATCGCCGAGCTGCAGTCGCAGGGCTACGCGCTGCCGAACTACCCGGAGGACCCGAAGACCGACGCGGAGAAGGACATCCGCGCGCGTTACGACAAGGTCAAGGGCAGCGCCGTCAACCCGGTCCTGCGCGAGGGCAACTCCGACCGCCGCGCCCCCGCCTCGGTGAAGAACTACGCCAAGGCGCACCCGCACCGCATGGGCGCCTGGACGGCCGACTCGAAGACGAACGTCGCCACCATGGGCGTCGACGACTTCCGCTCCACCGAGAAGTCGGTGACCATCGCCGAGGCCGACACGCTGCGCATCGAGTTCACCGGCGAGGACGGCAGCACCACCGTGCTGCGCGAGTCCGTACCGGTCCTGGCGGGCGAGGTCGTCGACACCTCCGTCATGCGTGTGGGTCCGCTGCGTGAGTTCCTCACCGCGCAGATCGCCAAGGCCAAGGCCGACGGCGTGCTGTTCTCCGTGCACCTCAAGGCCACGATGATGAAGGTCTCCGACCCGATCATCTTCGGCCACGTCGTGCGCGCCTTCTTCCCGAAGACGTTCGCCGCGTACGGCGATGCCCTTGCCGGCGCGGGCCTGAGCCCGAACGACGGTCTGGGCGGCATCCTCAACGGCCTCGACGCGCTTCCCGAGGGCGAGCAGATCAAGGCGTCCTTCGAGGCCGAGCTCGCCGAGGGCCCGGAGCTCGCGATGGTCGACTCCTCCAAGGGCATCACGAACCTGCACGTGCCCTCCGACGTCATCGTCGACGCCTCGATGCCCGCGATGATCCGCACCTCCGGCCACATGTGGGGCCCGGACGACGGCGAGCACGACACCCTCGCGGTGCTGCCCGACTCCAGCTACGCCGGCGTGTACCAGGTCGTCATCGACGACTGCCGCGCCAACGGCGCCTTCGACCCGGCGACGATGGGCTCGGTGCCCAACGTCGGCCTCATGGCGCAGAAGGCCGAGGAGTACGGCAGCCACGACAAGACCTTCGAGCTCGCCGCGCCCGGCACGGTGCGCGTCCTGAACCAGGCCGGCGACGTGGTCCTGGAGCAGGCCGTCTCCACCGGTGACATCTTCCGGATGTGCCAGGCCAAGGACGCCCCGATCCGCGACTGGGTCAAGCTGGCCGTCAACCGCGCCCGCGCGACCGGCTCGCCGGCCGTGTTCTGGCTCGACGAGACCCGCGCGCACGACGCGCAGCTCATCGAGAAGGTCAAGGCGTACCTGCCCGAGCACGACACCGACGGTCTGCAGATCGAGATCATGTCGCCGGTGGACGCGACCGCGTTCTCCCTGGAGCGCATCCGCCGCGGCGAGGACACCATCTCGGTGACCGGCAACGTGCTCCGTGACTACCTCACGGACCTGTTCCCGATCCTGGAGCTCGGCACCAGCGCCAAGATGCTGTCGATCGTCCCGCTCATGAACGGCGGCGGCCTCTTCGAGACGGGCGCGGGCGGCTCCGCCCCCAAGCACGTCCAGCAGCTGGTCCGCGAGAACTACCTGCGCTGGGACAGCCTGGGTGAGTTCCTCGCCCTCGCCTCCAGCTTCGAGCACCTCGCGCAGACCACGGACAACGCCAGCGCCCAGGTCCTGGCCGACACCCTCGACCGCGCGACGGCGACGTTCCTGGAGCAGGACAAGTCGCCGACCCGTCGCATCGGCGGCATCGACAACCGCGGCAGCCACTTCTACCTGGCCATGTACTGGGCCCAGGAGCTGGCCAAGCAGACCGCGGACGCACAGCTCGCGGAGTCGTTCGCCCCGCTGGCCAAGACGCTGGTCGAGCAGGAGCAGACGATCGTCGACGAACTGAACGGCGTCCAGGGCTCGCCCGCCGACATCGGCGGCTACTACCAGCCCGACGAGACGAAGGCCGCATCGGTGATGCGCCCGTCGGCCACACTGAACAAGGCCCTGGCCCTGCTGGGCTGAGGCAACTTCGGCTGACAGAGGTCCGCCCCGGTGGGAGCTATCCCACCGGGGCGGACCTACGTCAGCAATGGTTACGCCGCAGCCTGTCCCCTCAGCGATGAGGGCGGCTCCGGAGGGGCGCCCGCCTGCCGGACCTCGACACCGTCGTGTGCGGTCAGTTCCTGTTGCGTCTCGTGGAGCTCCGCAAGCAGATGCTTCACCCGCTCTTCCAGGCACGGGCCGGCGATATCCCTCGGGACTGTCACCCAGACCGGCCCGCCTAGCGACGTATCACCGACGGCGTGACCGAAGAAGCCCTTGGCGTTGCTCTGGTGCTCCACGATCCGCACGCCGCAGTAGCCGACCAGTTCCTGCAGGGATGCGACGGCTTCCGGGCGGGCGTACTCGCGCCCCTGCGCGATGAACTCATTGAGACAAGCCCGCAGTCGGTCGGCCTCGTCGAAGGTCATCGACACGTGGTGCCACTTCTGGGTGGTGCCGATGGTGATGTCGATTTGCGGAAGCGGAGCATGAGGCATGTGCTCCATGACGAGGTCGAGCGTCTCTGGCTCCCTCCCATACTTGGTGTGCACCACCGGATGGAGTGCCAGCTCCATGCTGTCCTCCTCCGTGGCATGGAACTGATCGGCCAGAAGCCCGGTCACGCTGTGCTCCTCCTGGCCCCGGTACTGGCACCAGGGCGGACAGGGGGCGACGAATTCCAGGGGATGAGCGGCGGCCGGGCAGAGGTCGACGGCTTCGGCAGCACCGCCGAGGATGACGGCTTCGAACCGGTGCCGCAGCCCTCGGAGCCGCAGGGCGAAGGCCTCCAGGCCTGTGATGAACGCCCCCAGGGCAGCGGGGTCCAGTTCAGCCGTACCGTCGACGGCCGAGAGCCACAGGCGGGGCTGCTCGCCGCGCGCTTCCTCGTCGTGCCCAAGGCCGATCTGCACGGACAGCAGGGGGACTTCGAGGCTCGGGCTCATCTCTGACGGGGCATGCAGACGCACCGGGACGCTGACATGACTTCCGACTGCTTCCGCGTGCGCCTCGCGGGCACACCAGGCGGGACACTCGTGCTCGGCCGGGTGCAGGGGCAGAACTGCAGTGGTGGACATGGTGTCTCCTCTGTCTGGGAGTGGTTTCCTGTCCAGCAGTTTTGATCCCGCTCATGGGCATCACGCCCTAAGCTCCCAAACTGGATATAGGTCCCGTTCGTCCAGGTCAGGCTGCGCCCTCCAGCACCCGAAGGCGGCTCGACGCACCGCTCTGCCAGGGGCAGTTGGCCCCCGGCCGGTTCCTGTGACCGTCCAGGCGACACGCTGCGACTGGCGGAGCGGAGGGAGAGGGCGAGCCGTTGACATCGGCTTTGGCAGTTCGACCCCATCACGTTCCGGTTGCTGCCGCCGGCCGGCGGGGTGGCTAGTCAGAGATGCCGTGTACGCCCATATGCGGTGCCATTGATGTGAGCCGCAGATGCCGGACACCTTGTGATCCGTGCCTCTACGTGTGGCGGAGGTTGCTGTACATCGCGGGCCACCCTGGAGGACGGCGAGGAGCGCCGTGCTGTGGAGTAAGGCCTTGAACAGCGATGAATGAGACGGAAACTGAGACGGGCGGGCGCGCCATCGCTGCATGTCAAACGGTCGCGCGGCGTCCCGCCCGGCAGGCATACTGGCTAACCGCCATACAGCCACGATGCCTGCTGGACCCACGGTGACCACGTGCCTCAGAATCTGGCGGTATGGATTCGACCTCCCTGGCAGCACTGATCGCTGCGACGGTCACCGCTGGCGGGTGGATTGCAAATCACACGCTGTCCGCCCGAGCCGATCTGAGGCGAAGGCAGGCCGAAGCGAGGCTCACTCACGTAGAACACCAGCTGGAGCAGCTCTACGGACCGCTCCTGTTCCTGGTCGAGGAGGGGCGATCGGCCTTCCATGACTTCTGCGACACGCTTGGTCGCAACTACGTGTTCGCGGCGGGCAGGGCGCTCAACTCGGAGGAACAGGACCTTTGGCTGTTCTGGGTTGACCACGAGTTCATGCCGCGCAATGAGGCGATCCAGAACCTCCTGTCCTCAAAGACCCACCTGATCGTGGGTGACCGGATGCCCGACTCCTACCTGGCTTTCATCGACCACTACAACTCATGGCGTGTGACCCACATGAGGTGGAAGGAAGAGGGCGTGCCGTACTCCTGGCACTCCAAGGCGAACTGGCCAACGTCGTTCGAGACAGAAGTGATCGAGTCCTACGGGCGGCTCAAGAATCTGCAGATCCAGCTGGCAGGCCTGGTGAGGGGCGTGGAGGCTTGACCGCGTTCGCAACCAGCGACGCTGTGCCACGAGGTCGACGCCCTTAGTTTGGAAAGCTTGGGCCTTCTGCAGGCGACGGGAGAGGAACAAAACCCGTTCGGCTCGCAGATCCGCACGCATGTGGTCGCGTAGCGTCTGGGGTTCCAGAGTCGCCCAACGAGACCAGCCTTCGGCGGACACAGTGTCGATGTGTACGGGACGGACGGCGATGAGCAGGACCACGAGTGCGATCACGAGGCACATCGCGCCGACCGCACCGACAGCCAGTACGGTCGCCTTCTGGTACTTGGAGCTCTGTGTTGCCACAAAGCCAAGGCCCACTCCGGTCATCGCCAGCACCATGCTTGCTTTGGCGTCAGCCCGTGCGAGTTCGCTGGTGAGGGTCCTGAGGGCGTCATTCAGGCTGTCGGATGAATGGTCGACGCCACGGTTCAATCCCTGTGTCATGAGGCCTCCGTCCCCTGTTAACGGAGACGTTGACAGTCGGCTACTGGCTCGTTCCGCGCCGAGCAAACCGATGCGCCTTATCCACAGACCGCTTCGTCTCGAAGCAACTTGGGATGCTCGCCGTCCCAGGGCTGCTGGACCTGTCACCTGCGTTGATGGTCCGCTGACGTCCACGGTTGTTCGCGGTTGTGCGTCGCGGTTGTCACGCAGTTAGACACTCACCATGCCTGGCAGGAGGAGCCGTGGTCGCAGCCCACTGATGGGAGTCCGGCTACCCACGCTGGTATCTGACTGTGCATGCTCGCTCTGATCTACACGTCGTGCAACACCGCAACGACGTTGTGGTCCCTTGTGGTTGCCATCCTTGTCGTGTTGGCCGTGGCTTGGTACGTCCGCCGCGGGCGATAGGTCCGACCCCCGCTTGGGGAGAGCGTCGGGGGCCAAATCCAAGGCCGCTCGACCGCAGCCTGTAAGTCCAGGCGGCGACGCTACTGAACACCTCTGTCTGGTCCGTTGATGTAAGCCGTAGATGTCACTGCCTCCGACGTCAGAGATGACGCTTGGCGGTCATCACGAGCTGTTGGATCTCGTCCCGAGTCTCGCTTCTACGCACGTCGAGTTCGGCACGGGAGTCGGTCTTGTACAGCACCGTGACGTTTGCGAGCGCCTCGGCGGCAGCTTGGCTCAGCGTGGCATCGTCCGTGAGCATCTGGGCACGGAACAGCGCTTCTTGTGCGGTGGACCGGAGGTCGTAGCTGCGAATACGTACCTCGTCGGCGTCCCCTGGAGGCGGCTGCTCGTTCAGGCAGAACCACAAGTGCACCAGGCTGCGACGGTAGTTGATGAGGGAGCCGGCGTACGCGGAGTACGCGTCGAGTCGCTCTTGCCGAAGGCGCTCAGACCGTGTGAATTGGTGTCCCTCCTCTGCCGTGCGTCGCTGGACAACCAGGGCGATCCCTGAGCCGAGCAACGTGCCGAGGACTGCTATGGCGCTCGCGATGATGGCTTCCACGCTGCAAGACGATCACACAAGGCGTGACTCGGCGGGGAGTTGACCCAAGCGCGATCTACCAACACGCTTTCCAATTGTGGTGGTGGAGCCTGGGGCTCTGAACGGGGCCGTTCACCTGCGTTCATGGTCGGCCGGTCGCGAGAGCTGCTACCGGCTTCCGTCCCGCCTGAACGGCCGTGAACGGCGCTGAATGAGACGGAGACTGAGACGGAAGCATGCCCCCAGCTTAAAGGCCTGAGCTGGCCCTCCTGGGGGGCGAAGCAGACCAGCCCCAATGAGTCTGCGACGGCCGCTGCGTAGGCAGAGGCCTCCTCAGCCATGCTCCAGCGGATCGGGAAGTAGATCAGCGGCCTCGATGGTCTCGGAAGTGTTCGCTCGCAGAACGGTCACGGCCTCCATTGCTTACGGGGTGCCTGAAGCGTGATCTCTGAGTGTGGGACGGCTTGCGGTCTTCCCGTCTCAATCGGCGCGTCTGAGGGTGTACGGCCAGGCCAGCGTGGCGCATGCTTTTCCCGTAGGAGCCAGACAGTGTTCCGGACGCCGACAAAGTTTGGCATAGTCGCTCTTCTCAGAAGTGCTACCGGTATGATAGTTGAGGGCCTGTGCATGCGCAGGTGCTGTGCGCGGACAAGGGGAGATCCTAATTGGACGCTATTCTGCTGGCTCAGGAAGTAACACCGTATGTCGCTACTGCCGTAACGGCTTATGGAACAGCAGTGCTGACCCGTGTCGAGGACATCGCTGCTGATGCGACTGCCTCTTTCGGTCAGCGCCTTCTACAGCGATTGGTCAGGCGCGACGAGGCAGCGGGTAATGTCACTGATGAACAGACGGCTGTGATTGATGCGGTCAGCAGCCTGGCGCAAAATGCCGACGACGACGATTACCTTGTCGCTGTACGTCTTCAAATCCGCCGTCTTCTAGCGGCTCACCCAGACCTTGCGCAAGATATTGCCAGCATGATGCAGTCTGCCCCGACTGTTGGCGATCACATTGAATTCCATGGGCCCATTTTCGGCCCAGTGCAGGGTAAGGGAGAGCAGCGGAACTATTTCAACAGGGGGAGCTCGTGATCCGTCCTGAAGGCGCACGAAATGGCGACCATGTGGAGTTCAAGGGCGGTATTATCGGTCCCGTATTGGGGAGCGGTAATATGGAAAACATTTTCAACTTCTCAGACGTACGGACTCCTTCACCTCGCGCTCTTGAGTCTTTGCCAGTTGGACCGGTCCGGCTTGTGGGGAGGGAAGCGCTGGCGGGTGAGTTGCTCTCGTTGCTTTCACCAGAGCGACCGACGAAAACACCAACTGAGGCGGTGGTTGTTTCTTCGGTATCTGGCTTGGCGGGCGTAGGAAAAACTGCGTTGGCTCTGTATGTCGCGCACGTTGCCCGAGATAAACAATGGTTTCCGGGCGGAACGATCTTCGTAGACCTTCATGGCTACGATCCAAACGGTTCTATTGCGGCGGACCGAGTTTTAGCTCCCCTGATTAGGGCTCTCGGAGTTCCGGATAATGAAATTCCTGGCAGTTATGAGGGAAGAATCGGCGTCTACTTAAGTCGGCTAGCAGACTTGGCCGATCAGGGTCTTTCAGTTTTGCTGGTATTGGACAATGTGTCCAGCGCTTCTCAAGTTACTCCATTGCTTCCCGGACGCCCGGGGCACCGCGTAATAGTAACTTCCCGGCACACTCTTGCTGAACTGCCAGCACGATTGATTGATATCGAAACACTTGCACTGCAAGATGCTATCAGCCTAATTGCGCAGTCTCTGGCGGACGCACGGCCAAGCGATAGTCGGCCCCAGGAGGAGGCTGAAAAGCTTCAAGAGCTAGCTAAATTGTGTGGTTGCCTACCGCTAGCACTTCAAATAGCTGCTGCCCTCCTGAAGGCGGAGCCGCGTAGGCCTGTCGCCGATCTACTGGAAGACCTACAGGACATCAATAGTCGCTTGCGAACCCTGCGATACGACGATGGCGAGGGGCGCTCAATGGCGGTCAAGGCTGCTTTTGATCTCTCATATGACCGCTTGAAGCCCGAGCAAGCACGGATTTTCCGTCTCATGTCCCTCTGCCCCGGCCAAGAGGTATCTCTGGAGGCCGCAGCAGCTTTGGTTGGTGAATCTGAACGTGAGGTTCGACCGCTGGTTGCTGGATTGGCTCAGGCGCACTTGGTCGAGCCGCTCGCTGTGGGCCGCTGGCGCTTGCATGATCTAATCCACCTCTACGGTAAAGAGCTCTGCCAGCGTGTTGATGCGGAAGTCGACATTAGTGACGCTCTGGATCGCCTAATTAGGCATTACCAGATAACCGCGCACGAAGCTGACGATGCGTTGGACATGCTACGTAAGAATAATGGCCCGAGGCGCTTCAACTCGCCACAGGAGGCACTGTCCTGGCTGGACCAAGAGCGAGCCACCATAATGGCCTGCATCGACGTGGCAAAGGAAAGGGATCCTGAAGCCGCATGGGCTCTCATTCTTCATTCTGGGAAGTACCTCTCGCAGCGGCACTATTTTGACGACGTCATTAGCAATGTGCAGACTTCCATCGAGATTGCCAGTAGTCAGGGGTGGAGTAATCGCGAGGCCTTCGCGACGGAAAGGCTTGGCTCATTTCTCCACGCGATAAGCGCCCATGAGGATGCGATACAGGCCTACCGTCGTGCAGCAGAAATCTTGGCTGAAGTCGGGGATCGCCACCGTGAGGGGCACTGTCTATCTGGCCTCGGAGACGCGCTAAATAGCGCATGGCGTTATGATGAGGGAATCGTAGCTAAGCGGCGCGCGGTGGATATTTTCCGTGAAAACGGGGACAGGGACTGTGAAGCCGATGCCCTCAACTCGTTGGGGAGATCGCTGAGTTCGCACGGCAAATGGCGAAACGGTGAGGCTCTAGAGTCCCATCGTGCAGCCCTTAAAATCTTCCGCGAGATCAGGAAGCGTCGCGGCGAAGCGGTCAGTCGGGACTATATCGGCGTGCTCATGATGGATGCGAAACGGTATGATGAAGCCCTAGAAATGCATCGTGAGGCGCTTGACATATTTCGTGAGATTGGCCGTCGTGACGACGAGATGGTCGCTTTGTCATTTTCAGGGGATGCACTAAGCGGAGCCGGAAGGAATGCAGCGGCGGTCGTAGCCTATAAGCAAGCCCTCTCGATCGCGAGAGAGCTTGGGCGACGCGGGAACGAAGGTCATTATCTAGAAAGTCTAGGGGGCTCTTTTCGGAGTCTTCGGCTTTTTCAGGAATCTCTAGACTCTTACTCTCAAGCGTTGGATATATGTCGAGAGACGAAAAATCTGCACCGTGAAGCGCACATTCTGGCATCTTTGGCGGATTCGTTTGATGGGCTAGGTCAACACGCAGAAGCTGTGGCCGCCCGCAGAAGGGCCGGTGACCTATTTGCGGCAACCGGGGTTAGAAGCCGAGAGGCACGGGGGCAGGGGTAAGGTCCTGACTCCGCAAGGTTGCGCAATGGGGGCTTGCTCGTAGGTTCACAAGTAGGTCGGCGGAGCGGCTTTGGGCTGGAGCTGCTTTGGGGCGAGTGATCATGGCCCCGTAAGCTCATCGCGAGTCGGGCAGTCTGTGGACCTAACGTCGCGTCGCTAAGGGCCAGTTGGGGCGCGTGTGGGTGCGTGGGGGTTGACGGCCATCGAGACCCCTGGCAGGTCGGATAGCGGTGAGAGATCTGACCTGTGGAGCCTCGATGTCTTGTCATCGTGTCACCGCAAC